>JAJZLI010000018.1 GCA_021803645.1 bacterium | reverse complement strand
AAGTGTTGGCCAATACAAGATTGCACTCAAAGAAATATTAAGGCTAATATAAATTGCACTCAAAATAGTAAAGTTGGTGTGAATCAAATAGAATTGAATCGAATGAAGATGCAATTTACAGACTCACACCAAGGTAATAATACTACAATTAATGCCCTATTTGAATCAAACAAGTGTACTCAACTAACTTTTGATACTAAGTTGGAAAGGATTATTAATTGGGTTAGACAATTACTAAATAAAGTGCAATACAAAAGAATTAAAGATAAAACTCTAAAAACTAAGGTTAAATCAATAATAGCATCATCTACTGAAGCATCTGATAGGACTATAGATTTATGGATTAATAAATATAAACATGGAAAACTTAAATCACAAAGATATAAAAGACATATATTTCATAGAATATATACATGGGAAGATATAGTATTACTTGTAAAAGTAGATGCAGTAACAGAGAGAATATCTGCATCATCATTGTGTAATCTGTTTAACAGGGAATACAACATATATCACAAGCAAGAGTTCAAAAGGTTGTCTGGTATATCCAGGTCTCATATCAATAACCTTAGGAAGACAGTAACATACAAAAGGAGATCATTGGTATTTGAAAAAACATATTCAGTAAAATCTCACTTTCTTCCTATTGGTAAGATGGAAACAAATGGTATACCTGGTTACATTAGAGTAGACACAGTACATTCGGGTACCCTCAATGAACAAAAAGGTCTCTACTTTATTAACATGATTGACGATGTACTCCAAACAGAATTTGTGTTTACTTCCCCCGTAATATCAGAGAGATTTATGAGAGAAATACTAGAGATACTAATATCTTCATACTGGACAGAAATCATAGCCTTTCATTCAGATGGAGGATCAGAATACAACAATAAAATAGTAGTAGCATTACTTAATAAATTACATATAAAAGATAAGAAAAGGTCAAGACCTTATCATTGTAATGATAATGCACTAATAGAAATGAAAAATGGATATATAATAAGGAAACATTTTGGATTTGGATATATACCAAAGGAATACTCAGATAAGTTCAATATATACCTAGATACATACTTTAACAGATATTTAAATTTCCATAGATCGTCTGGATATTTAACAGGGATACACAAATCAAATAAAGGAAGAAGTGTAAGAGAATATGACTACTACAATACCCCCTATGAGTTATTTAAAGAAAAGTACATAAAGTAATTAAAAGAGGGTTTAACGATAGAAAATTTAGATAAAATAGCATATTCTAAATCTGATTATGAATCAGCACAAGAAATGAATAAGTACAAGAAAGATCTATTTAACAACATATTAGATTATTCAGTACCAAATAATGAGACAAAAACAACATAATCACAACCCAGAGTGCAATTATTCAATTAGCCGAGACGTAGGAGTGATGTTAGTATGTTATAATAACGGACAATTATATTTATGGAAACACAAAAATCGGAAACAGAAATAACAGGATATAAGTCTCCCTTTGAATTTATAAATAGGGAAAATTTTACACTATCTTATTCCGGAAGTTTACAAAGTGTCATTACTGAAGAGTTAGAAGCACTACAAAACCCTAAATATTATCCAAATACACTAGTTCTTAATCCTCCAAGAATAATAAGAGCAATCATAGACTTTAGAATAGAAAATTTTCAATTTGGAAACATGGAGGAGGTTCAATCTATGGGGGTTGATATTGCACTAAGCCTTTATAGATACTGCATGATAGACACAGCAAAAGCACAATCTTTTCTAGAATCCTTTATAGAGTCTCTACAATCTTTTGATCGTAACATATATAGAAAATTAATGGAACAAAAGGTTATTCAAAGAGACGATAATGTAACAAAAATGTCTTATAACCCAAGATTATCACAAGCAACTTCAGACAGGATTAGAAACTCTCACAATTTTCAAAATGGGATTTTATTTTTAGTAATAGGACATGGAGGAATACCTGCAGGACTAGATGTATATCTAAGGTTGAATCCAAGAGATTCAATTTTATACCCATTTAGGTTTTCAAGAAATAAGTTACATGACAACACTCCCAAAATAACAGATGAACAGGAAAGACTGTTAACAAGACTTCAACAGGAGCATCCAAACATTCTTCTATTTGATGAAGATATTACATCAGGAAAAACTATTGAAGAAACAAGAAAGTTTTTAAGGGGAATTTTTCCTGGTCAAAGAATAGATGCATATTCTAATTATAATAATGAGTAAAAGAAAAACACTCTATAATATGTACATAGTATCAACCAAAAGGAAAGTATACCTACCACATATATATGAAAAATGTTATTTAATTTATGGTAATATCTCATATATATGTCTATTATAGTATCTCAAATTATTGCATCTATACTAGGGTATATACTAGGAATAGTTATCTCAACACGAAATAAGACAGAACGGTCAAAACTTGCCACATATTTTGTATATGCAGATGTATTACTGTCAACAGAGATACTTGTATATACTACAGGACTTATATTTAGGAGTGATTATACATATTTTCATGCAGCAAGTAAGTTAGTATTAGGGTTTGCTATTAGTTATGCATATAAAATGGCCTATGCAATGAAAACAGATCCCAAGAGCATAATAGATAAATTATTTATATATTCTCCAATTTTTGCCTTTATAATAAATTGACTTATTATATTACATTCTCCTGCATTACATACTAACAATGTATTTTTAATCACCAATGGAAATGTATTTTCATAAATAGCAACCATTTTGTGGCATAGGATTGTATTGGTATTAATACATGTTTTATTAAATTTAAAAAATTGATTACTTTGCTGTGTGGAAATCTTTTTTACTAATCTTGGGATATTTATCCTTGTGGTATTTGAGTCACTTTCAGATTTTATAACAAATATTGAAGTAGGAGTAATAGGGAATTTGGGATATTTTATTGGATACGCTATAGTATCAATTAAGTTATTTGAGAAACCTCCTCATATAGAAGAAATATCCACACCCAAGAACCACAGGGGAATGTAAACTATATTCCAGGATTTTAAGAAATTAAAAAAAGAGAAATCATCAACAGGAAAAACACTATTAATGTAATAAACACAAATTTAGTATTTTTTTCATATATATATTCAAATATTGATAAAACTACTCTGGATAATGGAGTTAAGATTATAACTATAATTGGAATAAAAAGAAGAGAAGTAAAGTTAAATTTATAAATATAGTTATTATAAAAGAAAGACTCAATACTACTATATTTATAGTGTAAACTTGTATACAGACTCCCTCTAAATATCATTGCAAAGATAAGCACTATTGATATTGCAACACTAATATAAGAAAATGTTTTAAGTATATTAGATAATCTTATGTTCATAATATTCCCAAAGCTCTAAAAAACATTTCTAATGCAATAGCAATCAAAATAACAAAGAATATATTTTTCAATGTAGTATCATGCTGTTTATACAATATTTTAGTACCAATCATTGCTCCCAAAAATATACCCACAGCAACAGGGATGGAAATATAAGGATTAATATATCCTCTTACTAAATAAATAAATGCGCTAGCACAAGCTGTAACTCCAATCATAAAATTACTCGTAGTTGTTGAAACCTTCATTGGAATTTTCATAATACTGTCAAAAGAGGTAACTTTAAAAACACCAGAGCCAATACCTAGGAGACCGGAAATAAGTCCTGCTATATACATAGAAATAAACCCGTATGAGATATGAGCTGGATGGTATTCAATAACTTTATTATCTGATTCATCATAATATTTTGAATCTAAGTCAAAATATTTAGAAATATGATCTTCTTGATAGTATTTATTATTATTATTTTTCTTTAAAAAAATTAAAAAGGAAGAAATTGTTAAAACAACAGAGAAAATAATCAATAAAATTTTAGGATTAAAAACCCCTAAAAGTAGTGCTCCTGTAATAGCGCCAAGAACAGTAAAAATTTCCAGCAACATACCAAGTTTAAAATTTACAATATCACTTTTTATGTATACAGAAGCTGCTGCAGAAGATGTAACTATAACAGAGATTATACTAGCCCCAATTGCTTCCTTTACACTTACATGGAATAAAAGAATTAGAACAGGAATAATAACAATTCCACCACCGATACCAAAAAGGGAACCTATTATACCTGCAATAACAGAGACTAAAATTAGCAAGATTAAAAATAATTCCATAATAAAACCACTACTATTACATAATATATCTTTAAATATTTAATATCAAAGATACACCGTGTATTATATATTTGTTTGTAACTAATAAGAAATCATTTACTAGATGCTGCAAATCGAGCACACTGTCTTGCTAAATATTTTACAAATGAAACCTTTGATTTTATATCAATAGCAGCATAATAATCAGGGCTTTTAAATCTTCTGGTACAATTACTATACACCCTGCTAAGTTCTGGAGAGTCCATACACAGAATTTGTATAGCAGACAATGCGCTTGTTATATTATTTACCCTCAAAGCATTCCTATCATAAATTTCTCTATCTTCAGGAGGAAGAGTCTCTCTAAATGTTCTTCTAGATATATGGTCAGGAAAATTATCTGTAAAAATTGGTCTTAATGGATAACCCGATACTATCCTCATAGGGAGGGATGTTTGAGAATCTGGAGGTAATTTATCTACATCACCAGCAAATCCTAAAAAAACAATATCAGGATACCTCTCTAAAAAAGATTTATACAAATCTTCTTTACCTTCTTTTCCAGTTTGTAATTGTGATTCTAATACACCCTCCATATCCCATATTATATCATATTAGGGTTAATCACACTATTACAAAACCTTAACTATATCTTTCTTCCTTTTTCCAATCTCCATTATTGTGATATCCTCTTACCTCCCAAAAACCAGGAATATCCACATTAGAGAAAAATACACCATTTAAAAACTTAGAACCTTTCCATCCATAACGTGAAGGAACTATCATCCTAACAAAACCCCCATGTTCAGAAGGAATATCATTTTCATATAGTTTATATGCAACAATTACATCATCTCTGTACATGCTATCCAGTGGCAGGTTTGTTGTATATCCATCATAACCACTTTGTATTACAAACTTAGCTTCAGAAGATACCTCAACCAGATCTACAAGATATTTAAAACTGACACCTGTCCATTTGATATTTTGCTTTGTCCATCCTGTCACACAATTAAAATCAGCAGTAAGTTCTGTCTTTGGAAAATTTATTAATTCATTGAATGATATATTCTTTTCATTTTTTACTAAACCAAAAATATGAATATTCCATTTATCTTTAGGAATATTTGGACGAATACCCAAATCAAGTATAGGAAAAGCAGATGTTACCTTCTGTCCCGAAGGTATACTAGGGTTATTTTTTTTAATTCTTGCTATCTCCTCTTTAGCTTTTATGTAATTATTGTTGTATTTTAAGTCCATATTTAATCAATATATAACATATATAAGGAGTAAATTACACAGCAATTATTGACAAAGAAAAGTACAAAAAGTAAGATTGCTATTAATAGTAGGTAGATATCATTATAATAACAAATACTAAGGAATAGAATCTAAAAAAAGGGTAAACCTGTATGAATCAAATTTAACTAAGAGAAACCTAGATATTGTTAGGTTTCAATCTAATAATATTAACTTTATGTTAGAAAGTGAACCAATACCCAAGAGTAGATCACTGTATATTTTAAGACATGCAGAATGTACAGACAATGCATCACATGTATTAAATGGAGGAAGGGATACTTTTTTAACAGAAAATGGAAAAATACAAGCTCTTCAAATGGGACAAGAACTTAAACGAGCTGGAACTCGTATAAGTAGAATCTACATGTCACCTCTGGTAAGAGCACAATCAACAGCCTTGATAATTGCAAGGGTAATAGGTGTACCATATACCTATATAGAAATTTGTGAAGAACTGAAAGAAAGGGATTTTGGTATATTGACAGGAAAATCTGTCTCAGATGTAGACATGTATGCAACAAAAATATTAGAAACCAAGCATATAAGGTACTTTTTAGAAGCTCCTCAAGCAGAAACTTTTGATAGTGTTAGGAAAAGAGCACGATTATTCTTATCAAGATTAAGAAGCACTCCGGAGCCAGATACAAGCCTAGTAGTTACACATGGTGACATTGGGACAATGATTATAGCAGAAATTAGAGGGATAGATACAGAAACTGCATTACGAAATGTGTATATTGGAAATTCAGAATATGTACATTGTGAAATCCCATTAGTAAACTAATTCCTTATTAATTCAATAGTTTTACTATAAACTCTCAAGTTATGAATAGTTGCTAACCTATATGCAAGGGTATCTTCTATAGAAAATAGGTGGTGAAGATATGCTTTAGAATAATTTTTGCAGGTAAAACAATCACAAAAATTTGAAATTGTAGAAAAATCATCTTTATACTTCTCCTTATTAATAAGTATAAATTCAAATAAATCAGTATCATTTAATATATTTACTTTGTCAGGATTCTTTTTAAAAAGGTATAGTCTTTTATGTCTTGCATCCCTGGTAGGGAGAACACAATCAAAAATGTTATATCCTGACTTTGCACACTGGATAATAGATGCAGGATCACCAACACCAAGAGCATATTTAAAAGCGCCTTGTGGCATTAGTTTTGCAGTATATGAAAGAATTTCAATATTAAATTCACCATTCTCTTTCATTGGCCAACCACCAAAACAATAACCATCAAAACCTATCTTTATTAACTGTTCTGCACAATATTTACGAAGATCTTTATACTCTCCCCCCTGTATAACGGCAAAAAGAAGTGGTTTATTTTTTAACTTTCTTAGCTTAATTTGTCTGAGATATTCATCTTTACATCTTTTTGCCCACATAATGGTTCTATTTATATGAGATTTTATATCCTTTTTACTTTCTTTCCATCGAGGAGGACAATCATCAAGGGTAATAAGGATATCAGATCCTATATCAAACTGTGTCTCTATACATTTTTCTGGAGACATAAACACTGTCTTTTTATCTCCACCTTTTGATATTTGAAAAAAGGTAACACCACTATCTTCAATTTTTCCAAGTTTTGAATTTTGATAAACCAAAGATAATATTTGAAATCCGCCAGAATCGGAAATTACAGTACCATTAAAATTCATGAAATTCTTTATACCTCCAGCCTTTTTTAAAATATCTATCCCGGGAGTATTGTATAAATGATATGTATTTACAATAATTCCTTCTATACCAGACAAAGTCAGGTCTAAAGAATCTATAGATTTAATAACTCCTCTTGTGGCATCAGGAAAGAAAGTTGGTAATTTTATATCTAACCTCATAGGTAAATGAGTATACCAAATTTATAAACGGTATGTTTATATAACTCATACTAAATAAATATGATATAATCAACTTTATGCAAGATAAGGCAGTAATAAAAGACGAATATAAGTTTGGATTTAAAACCAACACAAAATACATTTACAAAACGAAAAAGGGTATTAATGCCTCTATTGTGGAAGAAATTTCCAAAATAAAAAAGGAACCAAAATGGATGACAGACTTTAGGCTTAAGGCTTATGATATATTTACTAAAAAGAAAATGCCTGAATGGGGTGCTGATTTATCGGATATTGATTTCAATGACTTCTATTATTATATGAAAGCATCTGATTCTAATTCTAAGAGCTGGGATGATGTTCCAAAGCAAGTCAAAGATACTTTTGATAAACTAGGCATACCTGAAGCAGAAAGAAAATTTTTAGCAGGAGTTGGGGCACAATTTGATAGTGAAAGTGTATACCATAACATTATGAAAGAATGGGAAGAGAAAGGAGTGATATTTATAGACATGGATAGTGCAATAACCAAATACCCAGAAATTGTAAAGAAATATTTTGGAACGGTAATTCCACCTTATGATAATAAATTTGCTGCACTAAATAGTAGTGTGTGGTCAGGAGGAAGTTTTGTATATGTACCAGAAGGTGTAGAGGTAACTATACCTTTGCAAGCATACTTTAGGATTAATGCAAAGGCAGTAGGGCAATTTGAAAGAACACTGATTATCGCAGAGAAAAATAGTAAAGTACACTATGTAGAAGGATGTACTGCTCCAATATATGACAAAAACAGTTTACATAGTGCAGTGGTTGAAATTATTTGTCATGAAGGGTCTTCTGTTAAATACTCAACTATACAAAACTGGTCCAAGAATGTATATAACTTGGTTACTAAAAGAGCTATTGCATATAGAAATGCAAAAATGTCATGGATTGATGGAAATTTTGGAAGTAAGGTCACCATGAAATATCCTTCTGTATATTTAATGGAGGAAGGAGCCCATGGAGAGGTATTATCAATTGCATCTGCATCAGAAGGACAGCATATAGACTCTGGGTCAAAAATGGTACATTGTGCTGATAATACAACCTCTCAAGTTATCTCTAAATCTATAGCAAAAAATGGAGGAAGAACTTCGTACAGAGGGTTGTTAGAAGCAAAAGAAGGAGTAGAGAGGATAAAATCAAATGTACAGTGTGATGCACTGCTTCTTGATGAGACATCAAGGACAGATACATATCCAACCATATTAATAGATCATGTAAAAAAACCATTGGTACAACATGAGGCAACAGTTAGTAAAATTGGAGAGGAACAAATGTTTTACCTTCAATCTAGAGGATTAACTGCTCAGGAGGCAACAGGAATGATAATAAATGGTTTCTTAGAACCAATAGCAAAAGAGTTGCCAATGGAATATGCAGTTGAACTCAATAGACTCATAAATTACCAAATGAGTGGAAGTTTAGGATAATGAAAGAAATAATATACACAAAAACATCAAAATTAAAATCTCAAAATTTTACAAAAACACATCAAATAACTAAAGAAGGATACTATAGATATATTATGTTAATAGATAACGAAGGAGAGGTTAATGTAAAACTGATATTTGAACTTGATAGTATTAATATAAATTGTGATATATATATACTACAAGTTGGAATCCCCAATCAGGTAGCAAATATAGATGTGTCTGTAATACACAAGAAACAATATACAAATGCAAAAATTTCAGTTCGTAAAATTATATATAATAACAATAAATCTTTTATAAAAGGTCTCATAAAGATGGTTGAGGGAGCTCAGAATTCTTTCAATTACTTTGATGATAAAGGTATATTAATAGGAGAGAACTCTACAGTCAAAGTGATTCCTTCTCTTGAAATTATACCCAATAATGTTAAAGCATCACATGGGTCATCTTTAGGAGAAATTGATGAAAATCAAATCTTCTATATGACATCACGAGGAATTGATAAGAAACTATCAGAAAATATCATAGCAAGAGGTTTCTTAACACAACTATTAGAAGATATTGAAGACAAAAAAATTAAAGATGAAATATATCATGATATAGACATATTAATCTAATGAAGAAAGAATTTATAGGAAAATTAGAAAATTTTCCCAAATATCGGGCAACAGCAATTAATGCTCTTGGAAAGGACATAGTTGTATATAGAACAGATAAAAAAATACATACATTTTTAAATATTTGTTCTCATGAACACTTTCCATTAGAAGATGGGGAATATGATGATAACACGGTAACATGTTCCCATCATGGGGCAAAGTATGATCTTGCAACAGGTAAAGTTTTAGCATTACCAGCAACATCACCAATACAAATATTCAAAAATAAAATAGAAGGTGGTGATGTATACCTTCTAATAGAAGACCCCAAATAATACCAAGAATTGCAAAACAGTGTCCCGATGTAGTATAATATTATAAGTTATATTTAAAATAATTTTATAAATATTAAGGATAAATAATATGGAAATTGAAGGACAAATTAGTGAATTAGAAAAAATAGTTAATGGTAGTAATCAACACTTATCAACTGGACCAATAGAACTAAGAGAAAACCCTAATGAATATCAAACAGAAGTTTCGGGAATAAAAGTCGTAGTAACAACAGATCCAATAGGTCAATTGGAAGATTTTGTAAATAAAGGAAAGAACCCAATAAGTAATGTAATACCATTTCCTACTCGAAGGAAATAAGAAGTTAATATTACAAGGAAGAACAAATAGGTATTGTGTCAATATTCCCCCAGTATAATGTAAGTTAGATTGAGTAAAGGTGTATTTGATAAATATTTAAACTAAAAACTTTTTAACAAAGTTTTTAAACCTTCCCAATCATAACCACCACTTCCATTAGGAGTAAAAGTAAAAGAACTATTAGGGGATAAACTCCAATCCCACACAATAACACCATTATATCTAAAGAATCCTAATTCATATATAGTATCATTCAACAAAGTTAAATTATTATTTGTTCCTAATAATGTATTTGAATTTTTACTTACACCTATCTCACCAACGTATATTGGCTTATGATAAATTAATGACAAATTTTTCTCATCCGACAAGAATTTAAACAACGCAGATATACTGTTAAATAAAGGTTTATTCTGATAAACAAAATATAAGTGGAGAGAACATAAATTAATATCAGGCAAAGCACACACATTGGTAACTTGTCCAAAATTGTCACCTTTAGGGGTAGTTATATATTTCATTCCCACAGAAATTAAACTTTTGGAATCGATACTTATTATGTATACAGCAATACTTTCAATCCAATCTTTCGCAACTGACATATCTGAACTATTAACAACTCGTGGCTCATTTATTATCTCCCATGATAATATCTGAGGAGAATCTTTATATTTCTTACCAGTATAAGCATTGTCATAATTCAAAACATATTTTATATAATTTTCAAATAATTTAGTAACAGCAGGATTTGTATAAAACTGGTCAGAATAAGTAGAGGTATTCACTCCAGCCCAATTAAGATACTGAATAGTACCACCATACTGACTCCAATAATTTAATAAAACAGGAATTAGGTGAATATTATATTTACCTGCAAGGTATATAATATAACTTACATTTGAAAATCTATTGGAATTCATTACACCTGCCTGAGGTTGAAATCCCTCTTTTATACCATCTCCAAACATCCAGAATCTAATGGTATTAACTCCCATTTTTTTAAAATACTGGAAACTAGATAAAATTTGTGCCTTGCTTTCATATGCCAGGTCATAATCATTTACACCCTTTATGGTAAAGGAATTATTTCCCCAAATTAGTAATCCATTTTGTGCAGTAATATATGTTTGATCCTCAGATCTTAGCTTATAGACACTAAGACCATTACTACCTTTGTAAAATAAATAGTAATAATCTAAAAAGAGAGAATTTTTATTAAGTATTAATTTATTATACAAAGAGTTATTTCCTGTTGGAATAACAACCCAATCAGCATACTTCCACGGAGTCTTTAAAGAAGCATTCCAATATTTTTGTATACCTTCAAAAATAAAATCATTATCTGGTAATCCAGATAAAAAAAGTACAGGGTTTAAGCTTATAGCTGGCAACAAGACCTTTTGCCCAGATTTCACATTATTATGTAAAATACTAGAAACAGTATGGAAACCTAAACCATAAGCACCCATGAAGCCATCAGTAATAGTTATAACCCCAGTAGTTTGTGCAAAAATAATATTTTGAAATATTAATAATGATAGAACCACAATACCAATAACATATTTTATGTATTTATTAATATCAGGGATAATAATAGTACCAATAAATATTGCAATAAAAGGAAGTGCAATCAAACCATATCTATCATTAAAAAATCCTCCTATATTAGGAACTTTAATTACTGAAAAACCCAAATATAGTGCTAATATATTAAATATAATAGGGGATAGTAATAGTAAAAAAATCCACACTTTTGCCCAAAACTTAATAGGAAATTTCGAGGATACAAAAAAGCAAACTAACCCAATAACAGCTAAAATAGATAAAATAATCCCGTTAACATCCAAAACATCAAATAAATACACTTTTAGTGACAGCCATAAATTGTGGCGAGTAATTAATATTGCCATTGAACTCTGTTGGTTATATGCACTTCCATGCCCAAAGAAAGAATATAAAAAATTTCCTTTTAAAATAAAATTCCATAATAGCCACAAAAATATAGCAGCAATAGAAGGTAAATACATTACTAAACCTTCACCAAGTGCTTTAAAAAAAGAGATTTTTCTTACAAAATACTGGTTAAAGATTATAAGCAAAAACTCTGTACCCGTTGCAAAATATCCATCATATCTAATCAAACATTGTAAACCGCCAAATAATCCTGAATATATAAGATCCTGCACCCTCTGATATTTTATATACCGTATAAAATACAATACAGAAAATATAAAATTTATAAGGAAAATTGGCTCAGTAAGAGGAGTAGACTGCTCATACAATAAATTTAAAGAAAATACTAATATGGAAGCCCCAATAAATGCATTAAATTTTTTACCAGTAATCTCTATAATAATTTTATATATTCCAATGGCAGATAATACATAAGAAATCATACCCCAAAAACTTCCAGCAAAACCTGAATGCCATGCCCAATTATTCCAAACTAGTAACAAATCTAACAAGTGATTTAATGGTAACCATACTCCTCCTAATTGAGCAATTCCTGGTTGCAAACTGCTAACAACTGCCTTTGAAATATTAAGATGAGACATGGAGTCGTTATAAATTGTAATCAGCCCATTTCTGTAATTTATATACCAAGCAGTAATGCTCATAATAATTAGTAAAAGCAATAAGAACTTATTTTGGTGTTTATTTATAAATTTCATCATGAGGTTACTTTCATTACACTTTTCTTCATAAGACCATGTTTAGTTTTATGCCACAAATGTGGAGCAGTAAACAGCTCTTTTAAAGCTATCATAGAAGAATAACTCATCATGAGCCAGTAAAAAGGGATAAAAACTGTATATAAAACCAAATGCCCTTTTTTTGTTTTTATGAGAGCAATTAAATACAAATAGAAATATAAAAAATTACCAATAATTAATGAGGTTAAAGACATATAAAAAATTGCCTGCGGAAAAAGCAACCTAATAAAATGACCTGTAATAGGTGTAAACACAAAATACAAAATTGTAACAATCCACATTATTGGGTTGATAAAATTTAATAAAACTTTACCACCAATGACTAAAGTTAAAATAATTGTTTTCCTCAATCCATTTTGTTTTATAAACTTCACAGGGTTTCTCATATGCACAATATAGGATTGCATATATCCTTTAATCCACCGAGATCTTTGCTTAAACCAACTAGAAAGTTTACTATTTGCCTCCTCCATAGTATATGAATCAATAATTTCCGTAGCATAACCTAACTTTGATAATCGAATACCTAAATCACAATCTTCTGTCACATTGAAGGCAT
>JAJZLI010000055.1 GCA_021803645.1 bacterium | reverse complement strand
GTGAGTCTGTAAATTGCATCTTCATTCGATTCAATTCTATTTGATTCACACCAACTTTACTATTTTGAGTGCAATTTATATTAGCCTTAATATTTCTTTGAGTGCAATCTTGTATTGGCCAACACTTATAATTGACAATATAGCATACAAAGTTATATAATGTTATTGTTTAATTTTATCAACTGGTAGTTGTAATAATGTGGTTCTCCTCAAAGTTCTACTTCCAGAACAGGTGTTAACGTACTGGAGGTGACTTTTTAAATGTTTGAAGAAAAAGTTCTTAAGTGTCAAGACTGCGGAAGAGAATTTACTTTTTCAGCTAAAGACCAAGAATTTTTTGCAGAAAAGGGATATTCTCAACCATTAAGATGTAAAGAGTGTAGAGAAAAACGAAGAGCACAAAAAGATAGTGGATTCGGAAAATCTTTTGACATTATTTGCGCAAAATGTGGTAAGGCATCTACTGTTCCTTTTAAACCTAAAAGCGATCAAGTATATTGCAGAGAATGTTATGCAGAAATGAACAAGAAAGCATAAAAACTTTCTTTAAAAATATAGAAAGGGTACACATAAAAGTGTACCCTTTTTACATAATCTAATATTAATACAATTATCTAAATTCAGTTTCCTCTATAACTTCATCAACTTCTTCAATAACTCCTCCCTTACCCTTTCTCCATGTCCAAAATGAATTAATTAAGAAATTAAATATAAAGCTTGTTGCTATAGAGATATTATTCGATAACAAAGCAGAAACATTGTGTCCAAAATGTTTATAAATTAAAGAGTATACAATAGGAAATACCAATATTCTTGATATGATGTAACCAACTATAATAGCCGCATGATATTTTGCTATCCTATGCCAAAAACCTGAACTATCTTTCGAGTCCCTGAAAGTCCATTTATCATTTATAAAGAAATTATTTAAATTTCCACATTCAGCAGCAATTAATGTTGAAACTTGAGGGGATACATTAAAAATATTTATAAGTAATAATAAAACCCCATTGTCAACAATAAGCCCCAAAACTCCAACAGAGAAATACTTTCCTATTTTACTAATAAGATACCTTACACTAGGATTCTTAAACATGATAGATTCAATTATATATTATTTTTGGAAATAATTCTTGGAAAAATTTGTAAATTTACTGATTAGAAACCTTTTATATTTCATTGGAAATATATCAAAAAGAAGATGGTACATAAGATATGGAATAGCTGCAGAAATACTTTTAGAGTTTAAACCATAATTGGACTTATTTACTCTAATATCAGCAATAAGGTCATGATTATATGAAGTATATGCAGAACATATAGCAGATTTAGTGTGTGCATCAGAAGCCCCAACAATAGGAATGTTTCGTTTTTCAACAATATCCACAACCCATTTATTGTAGGTAGCAAGACATGTTACCTTAGAAAAAATTCTTCCATTGTGATACAAGACAGTAAAATAATTTAAAGATCCATTTACCTCCAATGCAAAAGGATAACCAGAAGATATGGCTTCCTCTATCACAGCCATGCCTCCAGCATGATTTCCACTGAGATCAAAAGGATTAAACGGATGAGCAATAACAGGAAATCCTCCCTGAGAAAGGATTTCATACATTGTATCTTTAGCAGACAGATATTTTTTTACTTTCTTTTTTAAATCAAGGCCCAATATATGACAAGAATTTGTGCTAATTTCTGATCCAATACCTACCTCAAGTTTATATCCTCGAGAAGAAGTATATCCCAGTGCAGTAAATGCCCCATCAATCTCATTATGATCTGTTATGTATATTTTATCAGCAAGCTTATTTTCAACAACATAGTCTACAATCTGCTCAGGAGAGGACGTACCATCAGAAAAATTAGAGTGTATATGTAAATCAGCCTTCTTCATAAAAGAGTTACCTTTTAGTATACTTTATTGGAAATTATAATTTCAATAGGTATCACTATAATGCTTAGAATACCAATACAAGACTTCAATTTAAAAGATACTCTACTCTCTGGGCAATCATTCAGGTGGGAGAGGATAGATGATAACGAATTTGAAGGGGTAGTAAAGAATCAATATATAAAGGTCAGACAGGATGGAAATATACTAAGTATAGATAGCACACCAAAGATAAGCGAGAAAGCAATTATTAAATATTTTAATCTTGATATAGACTACAAAGATATTATAAAAAAAATAGCAAAAGATAAACTAATGGAAGATGCTATATCAAAATTTTATGGAATGAGGATTTTAAACCAAGATGAATATGAATGTTTATTCTCATATATAATATCAAGCTTTAATTCTATCAAAAAAATAAAAATGTCAATAAAGCTTCTATCTCAAAGTTTAGGAAACGAAATTATAAATGGAATATGTACCTTTCCCTCAATATCAAAGCTCCTATTGGCAACAGATAAAAATCTCAAAGATGCTAAATTAGGTTTTAGAGCAGAATATATAAAAAAAACTGCTCAAATTATTAAAAATGAAAACTGGGAGTTAAAAAAAATAAGAAATATGAAATATAGCAATGCTATGGATAAACTGAAGCAATTACCCGGTGTTGGAGAAAAGGTGGCAGCATGTACTATGCTGTATTCAATGAATTTTAATGAAGCCTTTCCAATAGATACATGGATTACAAAATACATAAAAAGGGAATACCCAGATATAAAAAGAAAAGAAATATTAAATAAATTGAATGTAAAATTTGAAAGTTATGCCGGTTGGGCACAGCTTTATATGTTTGAATACGAAAGATCTTCTAAATAATAGATTCCTCCCTTATATATATATGTGTCCAAAAAGCAGAAGTAAACACTGTAATAAAAGAGACAATGAAAAAAAACATGAATATGGCAAATAAAATTAAAGGTATAGAGAAAATAAATGATCTTGAGTAAAAGTTTAATACAACGGACCTCATCATTGACTCTACATATGATGCTATAGACACAAAAATCACTAGATATATTATGTAAACAATAGATATTAAAATAAATTTAGGAAATTCATGGTAAATTCTAAAAAAAGTTAATTTTATAGCACTAAATATATCAATATTCTCACTTATAAATTTTCTAAGTGCAAAATAATTCCAAGATAACAAGAAAAAAGACAATAATATTGCTACAATAGAATCAAAAATAACAGCAACAATACCTAAAGGTACAGTAACTATAAAAAACACATAATACAAAGCTGAAAAAATAATTGCAAAAATAATAGCAATTGTTTGAAAAGTAACATACCTAACCCACCTTTCCCTACCCATATTCCAAGCATCACGCAAAGAAGGAAATCTCCCCCAATTCTCTCTTATTAGCAATGTCCTCATAAGGGCAGTATATCCAACAGATGATAAATATATAGAAAAGAATAGATATATTAAAAGTAAAATAATTATGATAACGGGAACCCATAAAGGTGTAGAGATTAATGAAATTATAAAATTGTGAGCTATATTAGGAAAAGAACTTGCAGTAAGTGCATTTAAGTTTATATTTACAAACGGTAAAAATTGATAAACTTCAAATATAGCAGTAAAGAATACAGAAACAAACCCTAAAAATACCAAAGTAGAACTCCTTATGGTAATAGAGATTGATTCACTAATACTGTTCAATGCTTCTTGTAATATATTCATAACATTCCCTACATTATCTTAAAAATAGGTCTATTTTGCAAATGTATGATATAATTTATACACTAAATATATGAAAAATTTCAGTTTTTCCAACCATAAAGAAGAAATTCTAAATAAGCTAATTAAAATAGCAAAAAATAAAGGTTTCCTTGAAGAGGAAACTGTATTAGAAAATATTCCTTTTATAGAAGATAATATTGAACTTATTGATCAACTATATATTTTACTTGATAAGGAAAATATAGAAATTATCTCTCAGGAGAAAGATGAAAAAGATGACAATAAAAGGGAAAAGAAAGAAGATCTAACTTTAGATCAGAAAATTAAAATTCTGAAAAGTATACAGGCAAATATTGATGCTGATCCAATAAGGGCATACCTTCAAGAGATAGGAAGAATTCCTCTTCTTACTGGAAATGAAGAGATTATACTTGCAAAAAGAATTAAGAAACACGATGAAGAAGCAAAGGCATATCTGACAACTGCAAACCTAAGACTTGTTGTATCAATAGCAAAAAAATGGTCAAAGAAAGGCAGTCTGGACCTGTTAGACTTGATACAGGAAGGTAATTTGGGACTTATGAGAGCAGTTGACAAATTCGACTATAAAAGAGGTTACAAATTCTCTACATATGCAACATGGTGGATTAGACAAGCAATTACAAGAGCAATTGCAGACCAAGCAAGAACAATAAGAATTCCTGTACATATGATTGAGACAATTTCCCAACTTCAAAGGAAAAGAAGTGAACTTGCAATTAAACTTCAAAGAACACCTACTCCAGAAGAAATTGCAAAAGCAATGAATAAGAGCATAGATCAAGTTCAAGAAATTATTAAGATTTCTCAATACCCCACCTCATTATCAACACCTGTTGGTGATGATAATTCAAATACTATTGCAGATTTCATCTCTGATGAAGAGACTCCAAAACCAACTGAAGTTGCAAACATGGAATTTTTAAAAAGTCAGATACAAGATGTATTGTCAAGTTTATCTGACAGAGAAAGAAAAGTAATTGAATTAAGATTTGGCCTACAAGACGGAGTGGCAAGAACACTTGAAGAAGTAGGAAGAGAGTTTAAGGTAACAAGAGAAAGAATCAGACAAATAGAATCTAAAGCATTGAGAAAACTAAAAAATAAGGATGTAGAAAAATTACTTAGGGACTACTTATAGAATGACTAATATTGTCACACTTTTATCAAATACAGGATTAGGTTTAGAGGGAGTATATATTCTATTGGCAATTCCAATAATAGCAGCAATAGCCGTAATGGCAAAACAAATAATAGGTCTAAAATCATTTAATATATATACAACAGCTCTTACTTCTATTGCATTTATATCAACAGGCCTACTTTATGGAATCCTCATTGCTGTATATATACTCCTTGCAGATATAATTGCACAATTCCTTATACAAGTTCTAAATTTACATCATAATGCAAAGGTTGCAATATCTATTTCTTTAGTATCATTAGGAACACTAGTATCAATATATTTTTTTACAAAACTTGGATTACCAATACCACAAAAATTATCAATATATGCAATTGTACTTTTTATAATAATCGCAGAAATACTATCATCAACAAAAACAAAAAAAGGTAGTGAATATGGAAACTCCGTATATATTCAAACAATTTTAATATCCTTAATATCATATGGAATTATATCAATTCCATTTATAAAGGATATTCTACTTTCATACCCAATAATATCTTTATTAATAATAATACTAGATATTCTTATGGGAAGAATAACAACACTACGAATCATTGAGTACTATAGATTCCGAAATATAATAAAAGAAAAGGCTTCATCGTAATGTTAGAAAAATACATTAATGCCTCAAATACAATACTTGGTATGAATGCAAGGAATCTCTTGTACATAGACAAAAGAGGACCAAGAATAACAAATTCAAAGTTGAAAAGTAAAAAAATTCTAAAAGAAAACATGCTTCCAACGCCTGACACAATATTCGTAATAAAGAATAAAATAGAAGTAGAAAGTTTCGACTTTACAAAAATACCCGATAGCTTTGTACTAAAACCAAACAAAGGAACGGGAGGAAATGGAATATTAATAATATATGGCAAAAAAAAGAAAAAGCACTCAGAAGAAGAAGATATTTGGGTTATGCCAAACAAAGAATATTTAACACTATCAAGACTAAAAACCCACTTAATCGACATATTAGATGGTAACTTTTCTATAGAAAATACAACTGATATTGCTATATTTGAAGAAAGGATTAAGATACATCCTGTTTTTAAAGTATTTTCTAAACTAGGTATGCCTGATATCAGAATAATAGTCTATAAAAAAGTACCTATCATGGCAGAATTAAGACTTCCTACTATTGAGTCTAAAGGTAAAGCCAATCTACATATGGGAGGAATAGGAGTTGGTATAGACATTGCAAGTGGAATTACAACAAAAGCCATAATGCAAAATATGTATATAGAATACCACCCAGATTCAAAAACATTACTTTCTGGATTCAAAATCCCAGAATGGAATAAAATACTTGATATGGCAATATCATCCGAAACAGCATCAAAGATAAACTTTCTTGGAGTTGACATTGCAATTGATAGAGAACGTGGCCCAGTTGTAATTGAACTAAACTCAAGACCGGGACTTGCAATACAAAGCGCAAATAATTCAGGTATTAAAGAAAGATTAGTTGCTGTATCAAAATTACATATAAAAAATACTGAATCTGCAATTAGAGTTGCAAAAGAAATTTTTGGTGGAGAAGTAGAGGAAGAAATACAAGAAATATCAGGAAAAAAAATAATAGGAAGAAATTCTTTTGTATATATACAAAAAAAGAGGTATGAATGTAAAATTGATACAGGGGCATACAGGACATCAATATCTAAAGATTTAGCAGCAGAATTGGGATATAAGGACATTATAGATAACTTTAAAAATTTAAATATCCCTGACAATATAAACATTGCTAATATTCACAAAATATATAAATCAATTCAGGAGAAATCCAAAGTAGATACTGTCATAGTATCCTCATCACATGGAGCATCTATTAGGCCAATTGTTAATATTGAATTTAACTTGGAAGGTATAAATATAACATCTAATGCTACAATATCAGAAAGATCAAATTTAAAATATCCAATAATAATAGGAAGAAGAGATTTAAAATATTTTTTAATAGACATAACAAAATGAAAATAGGAATACTTTCAAACTTTACTGAAAATGAAGGAACCAATCAAATGTTCTTACGGGAGTTTAGTAAACTAAAACACTCTCCCTCGGTAATATACCTTCAGGAGACATATCTACATGAGGGAACTTTTATTTTTAAAAATGAAGATATAGCAAAATTTGACTACATATTATTTGCATCAATTGCATCAGACATAAAGAAGGCAGTCACTATATCTCAATATCTAAAAGACAAAAACATACGATACTTTGATAATAACCTTCTTGAAGTCAGATATGCCATAAATAAGATATATGATTCATACAAAATTAAAGCGGCAAATCTACCCTTTCCCAAAACATACCAAAATCCACTTGATTCTAATATAGAATATCCTGTCATTATAAAAAAAATAAATTCCACCCAAGGCAAGGGAGTATTTTTAATAAAAAATCAAAATGAAATGAAGAATTTCTTTTCAAGAGAAGAGATAAAAAGATACATTATACAAGAATATATTGCATATGAACATGACCTGAGGATATTTAAAATAGGAGATAATAAACTATTTGCCATGGAAAGAACTCCCAAAAAAGGAGAGTTTCGAGCCAATTACCATATGGGTGCAACTGTATCAAAATTCGAAATAAATGAAGAGATAAAAACACTATCTAAAAAAGCAGGAAATGCCACAAAATCAATTATTGCAGGAGTTGACATTTTGGTATCCAAAGGAAAGTATTACATAATAGAAGTAAATAGATCTCCTGGGCTAGGAGGAATATCAAAGGCAACAGGAGTTAATATTGCAAAAGAAATTGTAGAATACTGCCTAAGCATATGAAATCAAATAATCCCTTATTTATAACACTATTAATATTTATACTCATATTTATTGTCACAACAGAATTTATACTACCTACTAAAAACCAACAAGGTATAGTAATTTCAAAAAATGTATATATTATAGTCTCTGAGATTTTTGTAATACTATTCCTCATCGGAAAAATTATTATAAATTACATAAAAAATAGTTTGGTCAATACTATCAGGTTTGTCTTTCTCCCTTCAGTCACATTATCAGTAATGATTATGCTTAAAGCACTGGGAGGATTGAACATATTAATGGAGATAGCAATACCATCGGCCACAATAATCCTTTTTATAATAATAACAATTATATAATAAAGTATTGCAATATTTAAAATTACAATATATAATCCACGATTATATGGAATACATAGTATATACACCAGTACTAGAACTAGAAAAGGAGGAGCCTACTAATAGTCTCTCAGTATTTGTACTCAGACTACCACACAGACCTCAAGATAATCAATCTACAAGTGAATCGTACTATTTTGTCCCAGCAGCAAATCCACAAGATGCAATGGACATTGCTTATGCAAATACAGGATATTCTTTTAAAGGAAGTAAGGGCACAAGAATACAAAACATATTAAAACTCCCTCCAGAAGAGGTCGACGAACTATTGAGAGTTGTCAATTGCACACAAGGTATTAATATTACAGGCTTTAAAGCTAATGGTCTTTTGGGAAGAAGAAATGATGGAACAGAAATATATGTATCTCTTGATGAGAATGGAAAACCAAGAGTAACTGTTAGTAGTAACCACCCATACAGCCAGTGTTCCAGAAGAGTTCTTACAACATAAAAGATATAATCTGATATAATCCTTTTTAATGGAAAAGACTTATTTAATTACCTCGGCATGGCCATATGTAAATGGATCTCCTCATATTGGACATATTGCTGGAGCTTATCTTCCTGCAGACATATACAAAAGGTATTGTAATCTCAAAGGAAGAGACTCTATATATGTGTCAGGATCAGATATGCATGGTGTACCAACCATAACAACTGCAGAGAGTATGGGTAAAAAACCAATTGAAGTTGCATATTATTTTGACAATGTATGGAGAAGGGTTCTCTCAAAATTTGAAATAAATTTTGATTTATATTCAACAACAGAAGAAGAAAATCATAAAAAGATGGTTCAAGAGATATTTCTCTCTCTTCTGTCTAATGGATATATTTCGCTAGGTAAAGAAACTCAACCATATTGTAAAAACGAAAAACGGTTCATTCCCGACAGATATGTTATAGGGAAATGCCCTAGGTGCGGAAAAGAAAATGTAAAAGTAGGAGAAAGTTGTGAAGAATGTAATAAACTTAATTCATTTGAAGATGTAATTGATCCTAAATGTAAAATATGTAAAAGTACACCAATACTAAAAGAAACCGAAAATTTCTTTTTAGAATTACCTAAGCTAGAGAGTGAAATTAAAAATTACCTTAAAACAAGAAAGACTTCTTTCCGAAAGGACGTATATGATCTTTCGATAGGATTTATTAAAGAAGGTCTTAAAAGAAGATCAATTACCAGAGACATCGAATATGGAATTCCTGTACCAGTAAAAGGATATGAGCATAAAGTTATATATGTCTGGTTTGAAGCATTAATAGGTTATCTATCTGCCTCAGAAAAATTAACTAAAGATTGGACTAAATATTGGAACAGTAATTCTAATATTCTCATGTTTCTAGGAAAAGATAATATTATATTCCATACAATAATCCTTCCAGCAATCCTAATTGCATACAATAAAAACATCAATCTTCCTACAAACATCATAGGAAATGAATATGTCCTTCTAGAAGGAAGAAAAATGTCTAAAAGTGATAACCACTTACTTGAAGCAGAATATCTAATAGATAATTTTGGATCCGATGCTTCAAGGTTTTATATTACATACAGCATGCCCGAAAACAAGGATTTTAATTTTACATGGAAAGAGTTTGGGCAAACATATAACAGTGGATTGTCATCTAATATAGGAAACTATATACACAGAACACTAACTTTCTTACAAAATAATTTTAATGGAGAGATTAAAGAAGGGGAAATAGATAAAGAGGATATAGAATATATCAAGCAAGCATTTAAAAACGTAGAGGGGTATTTAGAGAATTTTGAATACCAAAATACAATAAAAGAAATATTAAAACTATCTGATAGGGCAAATCAGAGATTTAATACCCTTAAAATTTGGGAAAGTAAGGATAAAGATAGTATGTACACACTAATGCAGTATGTATATGCCTTGTGTATTCTACTAAAACCCATTACACCAAAAGCAATAGAAAAACTTGAGGAAATATTACATGTAAAGGTTACAAAATATGAATATATACCTTACACTGGGAAAATAG
The DNA here is from genome assembly GCA_021803645.1 of bacterium. Taxonomy (GTDB): domain Bacteria; phylum Patescibacteriota; class Dojkabacteria; order JAKAPS01; family JAJZLI01; genus JAJZLI01. The sequence continues at coordinate 3,433 of JAJZLI010000055.1, read as the reverse complement.
GAACACCTCAAATTCTCTTTCCTAAAATTGAAGATTCAAGAATACAGGAAGAAACAGATAAGGTTAAATAATGTCTATAGATACACACGCTCATATAACAAAAGAATTTTATACTGACATTCCTCAAGTATTATCAAGAGCTATTCAAAACGGGGTACATAAAATCATTATACCCGGAACTAATTTATCAGACTCAAACCCAATAAATCGGTATAAAGATCCTTTATTAAAATATGCAGTTGGTATACATCCCAATGAAGTATCTGACAATATCGATAAAAAACAAATTTTTGATTTAATTACAGAAGATACTATTGCTATAGGAGAGTGTGGCATAGACTTATCACAAAGACAAGATAAAAAAGTACAAGAAGCGATATTTAGAATACAAATAGAAATAGCAATTGAGAGAAACCTTCCTATAATAATTCATACAAGGAATGCATTAGAGGAAACATATGATATACTTTCATCATATTATCACCAAGGTAATGAAAATATTGGAGTAATACATAGTGCAGATGGAAGTATTGAAATATTAAATAAGTTAATAGATATAGGGTTTTACTTATCATTTAATGGAATATCTACATATAAAAGTGCAGAGAAAATCAGGGATATTATAAGAGAGATAAATATTCATAAGATTTTAGTAGAAACTGATGCTCCATTTTTAAATCCTAAAGGGTCCAAAACTAAACAAAATGAAAGTGCAAACATTAAATATGTTATTGATAATATAAACAATATCAAAGGAATATCAAACACAGAAGAAATAACAGAAAACAATGCTAAATTATTATTTAGATTATGAGAAATGTTTCAGAAATATTACAAGAGACAAGAGAGAGTAAAAATATCTCAGTAGAAGAGGTTTCAAAAAATTTAAAAATCAAGAAAACATTTATCATAGCTCTTGAGAAGGGAGAATATGACAAATTACCTTCACAATCTACAACAAAAGGGTTCATTAAAATATATGCAAAGTATTTAGGGATTAATACTGAGAACATAATTGCAATGTTTAGAAGAGAATGCAAGGTTGTTGAGGGACATCAAATGAAGCATAAGAAGAATAGTGTTAAGATTCCATTTGTGCTACATAGTAAAACATTTTTCACAATTCTAACCATTATAATTATCTTAGGAATTATCATTGTTTATGGAATACATGAATATTCCATATATAAGACGCCACCAATGTTAAAAATATTATCACCATCGAAAGACAGTATCTCAACCTATAATTCAAACATAACAATAAAGGGGCAAACACAAATAGGTAATAATATAACAATAAATGGAGCTGGAATCTCCAACCTGAATACTAGTGGGTATTTCTCTGTAAATGTAGGACTTCAATATGGAATGAATAAAATTTTAATAACAGCAAAAAACCAAATTGGGATAATAAACCAAAAAATAATTGATGTAGATTACTTAAATGAACAAGCAGTACTTCAAAAACAAGCAGATACATTTTCGATTACCATAAAGGCAATATACACCCCAACATTTGTAGAAGCTCAAAGCCAAAATAGTACTTTATATAAAGGAATAATCAACACAAACTCCAGCATAAAAGTAACAGGAGTAAGTTCAATTATTATAAATACTGGAGAAATTCAGAATATAGAAATATATTACAACTCAAAATCATATATAATGAATGGAAATGGACTAGGTATTATACTTATAAAGTATAATAACGGGGCAATCACAATATCTAAAAATTAACAAATATGTTAGACTGAAATTATATGAGTGTATTCTTTGACATTATATTAATAATCATAGCAATTCTCATAGTGATTTTTTTACTACAGCTGGTTGTATCTCTCCATGACCTTGACGAAAATTTAAAGGAAAGTAAAAAAGTATTATCTGATGTATCCAGAATAACAGATGGAGTAAGGAAAGGAACAGAGGGTGTTAATGAAATTATAAAAGACACAAAGTCAGTATCATCAAAGGCTCGCAAGGTAATGACTCAAACAGTGGATATCGTCAATTTAGCAAAATCCATAGCAACGGTATTCAATAGATCCTCTAAAAAGAAGTAATTTTATATAAAGGGAAATTGTAAAAATACCAGACGCTACTCCTCCATTATAAAATACCAAATAATTAAATCAAGAAATTTTTCATCCGTCAAATTATCAGTACCTACACCAAGTGCAGCTAAAAAACCCCTATAATCACAATCATTGATATATCTAGCTAAAATTCTTTCTTGCCTCTTGCCACTAATATCGACAACATTATCACCACTTAATACATCATTATTGCCATTTGAATTGAAACCCACTTCATTTTCCATATAGTAACACTATAACGATATACACAATACTGTTATATACTAGAGAGAAAACTTTCAGCATCCTGAATAAGCACATCACGAGGTTTAGAACCGTCCTGAGGACCAACAACTCCCTTCTCTTCAAGTTCTAATATAAGTCTTGCAGCCCTTGCATAACCTATTTTTAATTTTGACTGCAAAATTGAAGCAGACCCCCTCTTTGCTGCAACAACAATTCTTACAGCATCAGGAAAAAGACTATCTTCTGATAATACAGCCCCACTCTCTGATACTAAAGAGTTACTATCTCTCTGTGGAGTTAAAACAGATTCATTATATTCGGCAGTTCCCTGCTCAGATATAAATTTAATAACACGAGAAATTTCTTCTTCAGTAACAAGAGCTCCCTGTACTCTAATAGTTTTTCCCATATCTGGACTCTTAAACAACATATCACCTCTACCTAAAAGAGTCTCTGCACCAAGCTGATCCAATATTACACGGGAGTCAATTACCGAGGCAACAGAAAGAGCAATTCTAGCTGGAATATTTGCTTTAATAATACCAGTAATAACATTTACAGAAGGTCTTTGGGTTGCAAGAATAAGATGAATTCCTACTGCCCTTGCCATTTGGGCAAGCCTTACAATTGAATTTTCTACTTCAATTCCTTTTGTAAGCATCAAATCTGCCATTTCATCAATAATGATTACAATATTACTTAACTTCCCATCTTTTTCCTTATTTGCATTATACCCAGCAATGTTGCGAGCACCATCCTCCTTTAATAACTGATATCTAGTATCCATTTCCTTTACCGCCCATTTGAGAGCATTATTTACATTTTCCATATCTGTTATAACGGGAGTAAGTAGATGAGGAATTCCATTATAAACGGAAAGTTCTACATGCTTAGGATCAACAAGAATAAACTTTAAAGTATCAGGAGAGTGCCTATATAAAAGACCCATAATGACAGAGTTTATAAGCATACTCTTACCAGACCCTGTAGATCCTGCAATAAGCAAATGAGGCATTGATGCAAGATCTCTAATTATAATTTTTCCGGATACATCTTCTCCCATCGCAATTGGTAAAGTTAAAGACATATTTTGAAATTCTGGAGTATCTATA
>JAJZLI010000051.1 GCA_021803645.1 bacterium | reverse complement strand
ATCCTTACCTTTTTCCCAAAAATACTCACCCATAGAACACCCAGAGTATGCACTCAAATATTGGATTGATGGCAAAGAAGTTGCTGGGGCATAAACAACAACTGTGTGAGATAAAACCTTATTTTCTTCAAAATACGACACTATATCATCTACCTCATCCGCTTTTTTCCCTATAAGAACATATATAACAATAACATCAGTACTTTGGTTTGCAATTAGCTCTTTTAAAAATGTTGTCTTTCCAGTCTTCATACCCCCTAAAATAACTTCCCTTTGTCCATATGCTAATGGAAACAGTGAGTCAACCAGAATAATACCAGTCTCTATTTGTTTAACAATACTGTCCCGTTCAATAATAGGGTAGGAGGGACGAAATATAGGTGATGAATATTCTGATTCAATCTTTCCCTTTTGGTCTATAGGATTTCCAAAAACATCAATAACCCTGCCAAGAAATTTATCACCAACAGGAATTTCTATATCATCTCTATATAAAAGGGCTGTCTCTCCTGGCATAACCCCCAAATTAGTAATTAAGACAACAGTAGAATATTCTTCTGTTATTTTTTGTATAAAACCAATAGAATTGGACTCAAACAGAATCATGGCCCCAACCTTATGGTGGGAAAGACCAATAACCTCACACAAAAACTCATTTGCAGCGAATACTTCTCCTATAATAGAATCTGTGTGTATATTTTCTTTAAAGTCATATTTCATATTGTTTTATTAAAGAAACTATATTATCTTCACTCCTCTCAAGCATTTTGTAATATGAAAAATCGAAGTAACGAGTTGGTGTTTTTAATACAATTCCTCCCCCTATGTCAGGAGAAATATTAAATTTCATTAATCTATATTGAGAAATTGAGTCGAAAAAAAATTTAGCAATCTTACGCCTCAAATCATCATTAGGAGAATCTGAAAGTATTACAGTAAAGATTTTTGCATTCTTCTTTATGTCCAACAAACTCTCTTTTAGTTTTTGTGCAGAAGAAATATCCTCTAACTTTAAATCAATAGATTCTAGAAACATACTTAGTAAAGGATTTATATTTATATTATCTTGGTTAATATTGAATTTATGTTTTATTCTTTTATCTTCCAATAAAACAATATATTCCTCCAGATAAGAAATAATTTCCAAAAGATATTTATAATCAATAATATTTTGAAGTATTTTTTTAGATTCCATTTTTAATATCTTCTATATGCTCTTCCAAAACAGACATTATGTACTCTTCCTGATCTGCTAAAGAAACACTGAGGTGTAGTACATCTTTTATCACCTGTGTCATAATTTTAGCTGAATTTTTGGTCAAAACATCTTTTATCTTCGCCTGAATATTGACAATGTCTGAATTAAAAGATGAAGACAAATTCTCAAATTTTTTTAATTCGTCATTTTCAATTTTATCAAGAATCTGAGATACTTTGTTTTTCGTATCATTAAGAAGCGTATCATATATATCAGTATTCATCTTTCCAAAATTTTGGATAGCAATATTTGCACTATCAAACATTTTAGAAGATATAGTCTTTAGGGAAGCACTTAATTCTTCAAAAGAATGGACATACTCATCGCCATATTTTTCTATATCTGCAGAAATTTTACCCTGAATACCCTTAAGATTAGATATCAACTCTCCCTTTTGCTCTTCTAAAATAGAACTATCAAATTGAAAGTTTTTTATACTCTCAATCTTAGATAAAATAGCATCTGAAGCACTCTTTTTAAAATTTTCTTCTATTTCCTTATATATTACCTCTAAATCCTGAGACTTAGTCATTGCATCATCAATAATTTCCTTTGCTTTTTTGTTGGCATCCTCTAGTATTTTCTTTGCATTTCTTTCAGCAGATAAATACTGAGATGAAGTTTTTAAAAGAACTACAACAAAAAGAAGTGTTAATAATACAAATATTATAACTGCAGAAATAATAATTATTATATACATAAAGTACAAGGGCATTTTTAATGTTATCTATACTAATATAACATTGAAAAATTCCTTTTACAATGATAAGACAAATTTATAGTTGGGTTAATATTTTAGGAATATTTCCCGATACAAGGATTGTATGTTCAAAATGACAAGTTAAAGAACCATCTTTAGTATATAAATCCCATCCATTACCTTTATCTACAATCTCAGGAGATCCCATACTAATCATACTCTCAATTGCCAAAGTCATTCCATCAACAAGCTGCATACCCCTCTCAGGAATAGAGTATCCGGGAATAAAAGGTTTCTCATGTAGCCTATATCCAATTCCATGGCCGGTGAGCTCCCTCACAACAGAATATCCTCCTTTTAAAACGGGGTTTTCCATGGCAGAAGCTATATCTGAGACATAGGCACCAACTACAGATGCTCTAATACCAGCATCTCTGGAAAGCTTCCCTACATGAAGAAAAGATTCAACCTTAGGGTCACTTTTTCCTACTTGAAAAGAAGTTGCACCATCAAGATACAACCCTTTGTATATAATACCAAAATCAATGGAAACCAAATCTCCATCATTAATTACATAATCAGATGGAACACCATGCACAATAGTACTATTAATACTTATACATGATGAAGCAGGAAAACCCTCATAACCTAAAAAAGCAGGTTTAACTAAATTTTCCTTACAAAGTGAATAGGCTTTATTGTCAATACTCTTGGTAGAAACACCAAGAACAGTAGATTGCTTCAATTTCAACAGAATAGAGGCAAGAATCCTACCCCCCTTTATCATGGACTCAATTTCTATTTTACTCTTTGGTACCATAAACTATATCTAAAATAGAATTATAAACATTTTCAATACTATCTTCTCCATTAATATTAAATATCTTGCCCTTATAGAAATCACATATATCATCAAAATGTCTCCTGTAACTCTCTAAGCGATTAGATATAGCTTCACCAGAAACATCAAGCCGTTTTTCTTCTTTCTCCCTCCCAATAATTCTACCACGAGAAGTGTCATCTGCTAACACAAAATTTATAACAAAATTTAAACTTACACCGTTAGAAGATAAAAATTCATCTAACAAAACAGCCTGGTTCTTAGTTCTAGGATATGCATCAAAGATTACATTCAGTGGAAAGGGATACCTATTAATCCTATCAAATAATAACTTTGACACTATATCATCAGGAACCCACTTTCCCAACTTCCAATATTTTTTAAATAAAGATATTCCTAAATCTGTTTTCCTAAAAAATTCATCCCTTAATATATCCCCTGTTGAAAAAACTTGGAAATTTTTTCTTTTGGAAAAAAGTTTAGCCTGAGTACCTTTACCACACCCAGATGGACCTATAAAAGACAATATCATAATCTAAATGATACCATAGAATATCATATTGTTGTAATATAGATATTGAATATGAAACCTAACATAGAACTCAAATTTGATATATTCGGTATCATGAATATATCCTTGGTCGCTATACTGTTTTTTCAATTAGCAGAAGTAGCAAGGATAGAAAATAGAAGTACCAATATGTCTATATTGGAAATATACTTTCTAGGAGTTATTTTCACTGTAATATCAAGCTTCATATCAAATGCATTTGGCAAACAATGGATTAGGTATGCAAGCTGGGCAGTATTACTTATTACAGTATCAAGTGTATATAACCCTAATATAGCACAAACACAAATCATCACACTAATGGTTTTTATAATAATGTCAATTGCTATGACTTATGTGACAAAAAAATTATCATACTTGATAACATTTTTCATAATAGAAGCACTTTTCTTACTATATATATATAAGGACTCAACATTTATTATAATATTTATAACAATTTTATATATGCTCACACTCATGAAGCAACAATTTGAGGCAAAGTTGAGAATGGTAAATAAATTCAATGAAATGGTAAAGGGGGAGAAAAAGAGGGAACAACTTCACAAGATGACAATAAGGTATGATAATATATCTATAAGCTCAATAATAAATGAAATAATTAAAAAATCAAATAATAAAGATACTACATACTTCTCATATAAAACACTAACACTATTAAAAAATACCTTTATACAAAGACAATATGAATTAAAAGATATCAGATTTCAACTTTCAATGACAGACATTGCAGAAGAGATAAAGGAAGGACAAAAATTACTTCAAATAGAAAATTTTCCAATAGAATATGAAATCAATACAAGCGAAATAGTTCTTACTGACAAAGAAAATCTAAGGTGGGTACTTATGGGATTAATTATTTTTGTAAAAGACAATAACATTGAAAAAATCAAAATCAATATATCTCAGGTAGCACAATTTATAAAAGTGAAATTTATATTTCCTAACAAAATTGTATCCTACCTTCAGAAGGATACAATATCTGATACACATAAAAACTCTCTATGGATAGATACAGTACATATCTATCAAAAACTTACAGGTGGGGAATTTAGCTTAGAAGAAAACGAATTATCAATTTCATTTTTAAAAGTATAGATTATGAATCAAGAAAACAGCAACATAAAAAACGGAATTATCATGTTTGCACAAACATCTACAATAGCATTTATTCTACTATCCATACTAAATACATTAAATTTTTACTTTATAAAAAATAACGGAATATCTCCTATTTCCTATGAGATTATAATTCTTCCCTTAATGTTCACCATTCCAATAAATTTACTAGTTCAAAAAAAAGAAAAATCATATCTTTGGAATACCATAGACATTTGTATAATATTTATTTCAGGAATATTTTTAATATTAACCACATATCAATTTTATATAGGAGGTATAAATCCATACCTATTTATTTTTATATATCCAATACTTATAAATGCAATCTACACACCAGAATATAGATATATATATGTCATAGCCCTGGACATATCACTAATTGCTCTAGATATTTTCCAGAAAGTAGGAATATCTCCCTATGCTTTGATACTTTTTAACATATCTATCATCATAACCTCAGAAATATACAGAATTTTTGGGAAAGATAGAAATAATCAATTGGAAGATTTCATAAAAAGACAAGGACAAGTTGATACCTATATAGATAATCAAAGACAACAAATAAACTTTCTATCTAATATAAAGAAAATAATGACAGAGTATTTAGAAAATATATCAAATGTAGAAAATATCGAATTACTCAAAATGAAATTAAAACTGTTTTTTTATAGTGTTACAAACAGAATTTCAATATTAAACCAAGAACCAAACAACATAATAGTATTTAACTTTAATCAAATATTTACAGAAATATTTCAAGAATTATATCCATATATAGAAACAAAAAATTTACAAATCAATTACTTACCATATACAAGGGAGACCCTGAAACTTAACACTGATAAAAATAAAATCAAAACAATAATTCTTAATACACTAGAAAATGCAATGAAGTATTCATCAAATTCGGCAATTATCTCTGTCAGAACTCAAGAGGTAGGAAAACGAGTTGAGGTATATATACAAAACTATAATGAACAATTTGAAAATGTAGACTATTCATCCCCTATAATGAAATCTTCAAAAGAAGGAAAGGGTGAGGGATTTGGACTATATATCGCCATGCAATATGCCAAGGACACAAAAACTACTATGAGAGTATTTAAGGATTACGCAAACTTAGTAACCTCAGAAATAAATATACCTATAGCTTTATAATAGTTAAGTAAAATATCCAGCTCCAATACCAAGAGTGATATTTGCTATAGAACTTAATATGAACGCTACCAATGCAAGGGAGGCTGTTGATACATTATCATTCATAGGCCCAGCAATCATAAGAAGTAGTATTCCAAGAGCAATAATTAAGGAACGTTTTCTTGCAAAACCAGACAATTTAAGTCCATACCTAAGAAAAATAAAACCTGATAGCCCCAAAGACAATATAGAGAAAATACCTATTAGCACACCTATAACTTTTGGTGGGTTAAAAACGACTATTTTCTGTAATAAATCCAATCTTGCATTACCTTGATGTGTAAAGTTTACAATAGATATAATGGTTCCGAAAACAATACCTAGGGTAAATATTACCCATTTATATTTTTTCCAAATACCAAAGGTATCAACAACAAGTACAACGAGGAAAGAGAACCCAATATACAAAAATATATGAGCTATAGCATAATAAAGATTCATATCTTTATTAAATAAAGCAACATTCCCATGATATAGGAAAAAGGGAGTTACAAAGAATGTAAAGAACAGGGAAAACGATAAGAAAAACATTAAGAAGTATGTTGTAAAACTTGATTTTCCTTTATTAAAAAGATTATAGATCAATTTTAAAGAAATAAAAACACAAATTAAAATATCAAGGAAAAAACCGTATTCTGTGATCATTAAATAAATAATATAGAAACTTTTAAGAAAAGTAAAGATGAAAAATAGGAAATTACATATAACTGGTATATGACTTACTAATCAAATGAGCCCTTACATTCCTAATTAATGTGAGTATAACAGTAACAATAATAAGTATGCTAGTTCCACCAATACTAATTGTGGTTATATTTGTATATGCTTGTACAATAAGAGGTATTATTGCAATAATTGCCAAAAATATTGCCCCAACAAAAGTAAGTCTCATTAGAACTACATAAATATAATCTTCTGTTTGTCTTCCTGGTCGAAATCCAGGAATAAAACCTCCCTGTTTTTGAATATTTTTTGCAACATCCTCTGGTTTGAAAACAATAAATGTATAAAAGAATGTCATAAAAACAATTAACAAAGCATAAATTAACCCATAATATAACTGATTAGAGAGGGTATTATATACAAACGTAGAAATGGTATGTACTATGAATATCTTTGAAGTTTCTAATATTTTAGATAACTCTTGGGGAATCAAAAGAATAGATAGCGCAAATATTATTGGCATTACTCCTGCTGTATTTATCTTCATAGGAATATATGATTTACTACCACCAACAAGCTGCACTCCTCTTGCCATCCTAGTATAATTTACAGGGATATTTCTAGTAGATTCATTTATAAGAATGATACCAACTATCATTACTATAAAAAGAAGTATAAGAACCACAATTATGATTCCGTTTAAATTTTGACTTTGTATTGTACCTATAATTGATTCAGGCATTGATGCTAATATACCTGCCATAATAAGAAAAGAAATACCATCACCAACACCATACTCAGAAATAAGTTCTCCAAGCCACATCAAAAAAATTGATCCAGCAGTCATTGTCATAATAAATGTAATTAAACCCTCAATTGAAAGGGAAGACACAATAGGTTGTGAAGATACAGCCCCAAGAAATCTATAAATACCATACGATTGAAGCATAGCTATAGGAATTGTAAGAATTCTTGTATATTGAGTAATAACTTTCTGTCCATGTTCACCTTGTTCAGATAAATCTTTAAAACGAGGCACAAGATACACAAGGAATTGAAAGATAACAGTAGAAGTAATAAATGGACCTAAACCAATACCGACAATTGCAGCAGTGCTAAGAGTGCCTCCTGAAAAAATATTTAAAAAATTTAAAGCTTGGTTACTTTTAAATATAGAAGATAGGACAGAAACATTGATACCAGGAACAGGAATTGATGCAAATACACGGAAAACTAATAAAAGAAGAGCTGTAAATATGATTTTCTTTCTAACATCAGGTGTATTATAAATATCTGATATTATCTTTAAAAATCTTTGCATAACATTATTATTTCTTACCTTTAATCTTTTCTATTTCCTTGAAAGCAGAACCTGAAAATTTTATTTCATCTCCAAAAATAAATTTTTTTGAAATCTTTCCATTGTTTAAAACCTTCACCCTATCAAATTTTACTAATTTTTTTGCTTTCAAAGTACCCACATCTATTTTATCACCATCATTAAAATGTTTTTCAAGGTCAGAAAATTTTACTATTGATATTGGCTTCTTCTTTCGCTTAAAACCTCTAATATATGGCATACTTTTTATAACAGGGTTTTGTCCTCCTTCAAAGAAAGGAGATGGATTATATCCTGTCCTACTACCTTGTCCCTTAGTTCCTCGAGAAACAGTGTGTCCTCCCTTACCAGAACCGTAACCACGACCTATAATTTTTTTTCTTTTTGTTATTATTTTTCCTCTTATAAGCATAATATTACCTTGGTTTTAAATTTTTAAGTGCAAGAATACAACAGTATATATTGGACTTTTTGTTAGAAGAGCCTAACCTTTTGGATAAAATATCCTTTATCCCTGCAAGCTCCAAGATAGGTTTAATACTCTTTCCCGCAATTATACCAGTACCAACAACAGCGGGTTTTAATATTAATTTAGCAGCTTTAAAATCTTGATTAATTTCATGAGTAATTGTATTTTCAGTAATATTAATCTTAACCATAGATTCCTTAGCTTTTCTAATAGCCTTTTCTATAGCAAGTTTAGGTTCCATACCAACTCCCTTACCAATACCAACCATACCATTTTTATTTCCCATTACAACCATAGCAGAAAATCTGAACCTTTTTGCTCCTTTAGTGACTTTTGTAACTCTTTTAGTCTCAAGAACATAATGTTCATACTGAACATCAGGAGATTTATCAAGATCTGATTCTTCCAATAGGACTTCATTTTTAACCTTTACCTCTTCATCTTTTTTCTTAGTTTTTTCAACAACTTGAGTCATATACTTCCTTTATTAAAAAATTAAACCTGATTTTCTGGCACCCTCTGCAAATGCCTTAACTCTTCCATGAAATTTATATCCACCTCTATCAAATACAACTTTTGTATATTTCTTCCCAACAGAAACCTTTCCAAATTCTATCCCAAGCTTATATGAAATATCTGTTTTCTTTCCATCACCCTTTATTACTGAAGAGCTCATTCCAATTATTGTGTTTCCTGCCTCATCATCAATAAGCTGGACAAATAACCCCCTATTTGACCTAAAAACGGACAATCTTGGAATCACTTTGGTCCCAAAAATCTTCTTTCTTACAATTTTATGTCTCTTTATTCTACCGACTAATCTTTTCATAAAATAATATCTATATAAATATTAAGATGTACTAGCAGCTTTACCACTCTTTCCTGCTTTCCTTCTAATTATCTCCCCTTTATACATTATACCTTTCCCCTTATATGGCTCTGCCTTCCTTACTTTTCTAATTTGAGCAGAAATTTCTCCTACTACCTGCTTTGAAATTCCAGAAACCCTAATATTAACATTTTCTGAAACTTCAAAAGTAATCCCTTCTGGTTTCTTTATTATAACAGGGTGAGAATATCCCACAAATAAGACTAAGTCTTTATTGCTATTTAGCTCTGCCCTATAACCAATACCCTTAATCTCCAACTCTTTCACAAAACCCACAGAAACTCCCTCAACCATATTCTTTATTAAAGATCTATAAAGCCCATGAAACGCCAAGTCAACTTTACTATCAGATTTTCTTCCAACATGAATCATATTCTCAGATATCTTAACAGATATCCTTGGAGGCAATTCTAAATCAAGGTGTCCTTTTGCACCTTCAACCTTAATGAGATTACCGTCCACATTAACAGTTACCCCTTCTTCAATTTTAATTGGAATTTTACCTATTCTTGACATAATTACCAAACTTTACAAATAATTTCCCCTCCAACCTTATTTTTTCTAGCCATATCCGTAGAAAGAATTCCTTTTGGAGTAGAAAGAATACAAACACCTATTCCATTTAAAACCTTAGGAATATCTTTGTATGAAGTATATATCCTCTGACTCGGCTTAGAAACTCTAACAATACCAGATATCCTACTTTTACCTTTAACATACTTAAGCTTGATAACAATTTCTCTGTCTAATTCCTCATAATCCTTAATATACCCTTTCTCTTTTAAAGTCTTTATTATTGCAAGCTTAATGCTACTCCTTGGAACAGGAACAGTAGGCTTCTCCCTTAATATTGCATTATTTATTCTTGTTATAAAATCAGATATTGGATCCATAATATTTCATTAATTAATTACCAAGATGCTTTCCTTACCCCAGGCAATTTACCTTCCGCAACCAAATGCTTTAAGCAAATCCTACATATTCCAAAGTCTCTAAAATATGCTCTAGGTCTACCACAAATAGAACACCTATTATATCTTCTTGAAGAAAACTTTGTTTTTTTTACCCTTTCCTGTTGTTTATCAACTAATGCTTTTCTTGCCATATTATTTTGACTTTTGTAAAGGTAAACCAAGGTGTCTTAATAACACCTCGGCTTCATGATTATCTTTTGCTGTTGTAACAATTGTAATCTGTAGTGATTTTACCCTATCAATATACTTTGTTGCAACCTCAGGAAAAACAGTGTGATCCTTAATACCTATAGTATAGTTACCATGTCCATCAAACGAACCTAAAGATAACCCTCTAAAGTCTCTAAATCTAGGAAATACAACAGATACCACCTTTTCAAAAAAATCCCACATTCTTCTACCTCTGAGAGTAACCATAAAACCTATTTCCATACCTTCCCTAATGTGAAAATTAGAAATACTCTCTCTTGCTTTTGTAACAACAGCTACCTGACCCGTGATTGACTGTAGGACATCACGAAGAGCATCCATATTCTCATTATTAATAAAGTTAGACTTAACACCTGAGTTAACAACAATTTTTACAAGTGTAGGAATTGAGTTAACATTATCTAACTTGAGCTCTTTTCCAACTTCTCTCTTTATTCTATTTATATACTCTTCTTTTAACTTATTCATAAACTTTCTTGTCTAATTTTTTCAAAAATTACTATACTAACTGCACTCGATACATTCAAAGAATTGACAAAACTTTGACTGGATTGAGGAATTGAAAGAATTTTGTCACATCTTGCTATTAAAGGGGCAGACAAAGCTGCGTCCTCTCCTCCAAACAGAAATGCTACAGGACCTTTCAAATCTTCATCAAAATATCTTTTTTCTCCAGAAACTTCTATTCCAAAAATCTTCACCCCATACTTTCTAAGTAAGTCAATACTCTCAAAAATATTTGCACTTACAGTATTAACATTAAAAGAAGCTCCTTCTGAAATCCTTGAAACTTCAGTAGAGCCTAGCATATCTTGATTTTTCTTAGGTAAGATTATACTACCAACACCTGCAATATCACAAGATCTCATTATTGCACCTAAGTTTTGTTTATATAAAAGTTCTCTAAAAATTACAAAAAATGGATTATCGAGCGCAACATCTTCTATATTTTTAGGATCTGGTGCAACAAAAGAGGCATCTACCCCCTGATTTTCTTTACCTGTAAGCTTACTACGTGAAACAAATTCAACCGCTACATTCCTAGTTTTACAAAGATCTATAATTTCTCTTATCTTTCCATCACTACCAGCATTTACATCAATTCTAACCTTAATAACTTCAATTTTAGAATGAAGCAAAGATAATACAGAATTTCTCCCAACTACAAAATTTAAATTATGCTCTTGCATTTAGAACAAATTCTAACCTTAAAACCACTGTCATTAAAAGAATATCTAACCCTAACGTTTTTATTACATTTTGGGCAAACCAAAGATAAAATATTCACCTTGATCCCTTTCTGAATATCAACAACCCCATTCTGCTTCATTGCTCTCTTATAAAGACCCAAACCCTCTACAAATACTTTATTAGACTTATTAACAACTTTTAAAATCTTACCCGTTTTACCCTTATTGTTTCCGCTTCTTACAAAAACGGTATCTCCAGTTCTTAATTTCATATTACTTCATCAGCTAAACTAACAAGTTTATTAAAACCTTTATCTCTAATTTCTCTTGCAACAGGACCAAATACTGCACTTCCTATGGGATCCCTACTCTTACTATCAATTATAACCCCAGCATTATCATCAAACCTTATATAAGAACCATCCCTCCTCCTATATTCCTTCTTCGTCCTTACTATAACAACAAAAACTTTATCATGCATAGAAACATTTCCAGAAGGATTTGCTTTAGTCACAGAACAACGAACAATATCTCCTAAAGAAGAAAACCTCCTAAAAGAGTTTCCTATCGTACCTATTATCTTTAACTCCTTAGCACCAGTGTTATCAATACATTTTAATTTAGATTCTCTCTGCAACATAAATATTAAACTTTACTTATAAATACATATCTTACCTTACGAGACAAAGGTCTAGATTCTCTAAAAGATACCTTATCACCTAAAACTAAATCCCTACAATCATTACACCTTACTAAAAAATTTGACTTCTGTCTCATAAATTTCTTATATTTAGAATGCTTTTTATAGGATACTACCTCAACTTTAATACATTTATCTAAGTTTAGAGAGGTAACCTTCCCTATAAATTTTCTCAATTTTGATTTATTTTCTTGTTTCTTCATTTTTTATTTCTTCTTTTTTCTGATTAATTGCAAATAAAACTTTCTTTTCCTTGAGAATTGTATAAAACCTAGCAAGATCTTTTTTCATATCTTTGATCTTTGATACATTAATACCTTCACTGCTCATCTTCTGTATAACTTGCATTTTTATACTCATTCTTTCAGAAAGAAGCTTCTCTTTTAGCTTTTTAATCTCAGATATAATATCAGATTCTTTCATTTTTCTAATTTCATTAATATTCATCTTCACTACTTACAAATTTAGTTTTTACAGAAAGTTTACACGAAGCTAATTTAAATGCCTGCTTTGCCATTTCATGAGAAATGCCAACAATCTCAAAAATTACACTACCAGCCCTAACTGGGGTGGAAAAACTGATAACATTCCCTTTTCCAGAACCCATTTTAACTCCAGCTGCCTTTGCAGTTTGAGGTAAATAGGGAAAGACTCTAATCCATACCTTACCACCCCTTTTAGTATAATGAGCAATAGTCTTTCTTGCTGACTCTATTTCTTTAGCAGAAAGTAAACCACTTTCCATTGATTTCAACCCATAATCTCCAAAGGACAGTCCTACACCTATATTCGCAACATTATCTAAGTCTCCCCTAAATGATCGTCTATATTTTTGTCTTTTTGGTTGCATTAACATAAAAATTATAATTCCTCTTCTATAAATGACTTATTTCCTTTATAAATCCAAACCTTGACGCCTAAAATACCAAAACCAATAGTCTTAGCATAAGCATCATAATAATCAATATCCGCCTTGAGGGTATGCAAAGGAACTGTCCCAAATTTTTTCTTTTCAGTTCTATGAATTTCAGAACCGCCAACCCTTCCAGAAATTTCAATTTTAGCCCCAAGCGCGCCAGCCCCCTTAATTTTTTCTAATTCCTTATCCATCAAAAACTTATATGATACCCTTTTTTGAATACCTTCAGCTATATTTTTAGCAACAAGCACAGCTGATAACTCAGGTTTTTTTACATCTTTAACATTCAAATGAACAGAAGTTCCAAGCATTATATCCAATTTTTTCTTTAATTCCTCCAGTCCTTTTCCTCCCCTACCAATTACTACACCAGGCCGAGCAACAATTATATCTATAATTGCATTATTTAAAGATCTTTTTATCACAATATCTTCAACTCCAGCAATACTAATAGCCTCTTTTAGAAACTTCCTTACCTTCAAATCCTCATGAAGTTGCTTTACATACTGCTTTCCCTCAGCAAACCATAAAGATTTATAATTTTTATTTATTCCCAACCTTAAACTTGTTGGGTGAACTTTTTGACCCATAATTTTATTTCGTACTAATTTTTACAGATATATTACAATAACCTTTGTTTAAAATTTCAATATGCCCATGACTCTTAAACCTATATCTCCTAAGAGATCTACCCTTACCAACAGATACTTCAAACTTATATGGTTTAGAAATATTCTTTGCCTCTGCATTATTTAAAGCATTTTTAAGCACTTTATATAATGTAGGGGCATTTCTATAATTTACAAATTTTAAAATATCCAAAGCATCTTCAATCTCCATTCCTTTTATCATATCAGCCACAAGCTTAGCTTTTTGAGCTGAACCTTTCACATTCTTTATTTGTGCAATTGCAAATTCTTTATTTTCCATAATTAATTCTGTTCAACTCTACCAATACTACCTTGGTTTTGAGCAATTTTACCTTGCCTAC
>JAJZLI010000004.1 GCA_021803645.1 bacterium | reverse complement strand
ATAAATCCTATACAAGCAGGAATAGCAATAAAGGCAAATTGCTTCATAGACATATCCCCAATTATCTTGAATTCAACACTCATTATATTTTGAGGAACTGAATGCTGCTTTTCTTTCATAATCAATTAAACATAACACAAAAAACATATTTTTAAAAGATGAAAGAGCGTTTTTAGGATAATAAAACAAATTAATAATCTTGCATTCCTAATTAAATTAGTATAATATCCTCCCCAATAGACAAAATTTATGGATGACAGTACAAAAATAACAAAAGCAGTTATAGCTCTAGCGGGGTATGGAACAAGGTTTTTGCCAGCAACAAAAGAACAACCCAAAGAGATGCTCCCAATAATAGACAAACCCATTGTCCAGTACTTAGTTGAAGAACTGGTAGATTCAGGAATACAGGATATTATCATGGTTACAAGACTAGGCCAAAGGGCGTTAGAGGATCACTTTGATAATAATATTGCGCTTGAATATCACTTAGAAAAGAATGGAAAAGAAAAAATATTAAAAGAAGTCCAAGAACTACCTAAAAAAGCTAACTATGTCTATGTAAGGCAAAAACGATTTCTACCATATGGAAATGGAACTCCACTGCTAGTAGTAAAAAATTTAATTAAGAAAAATGAAAATTTTGTATATATGTTTGGTGATGATCTTGTAAAATCAGATATTCCAGCAACCAAGCAGTTGATAGAAGAAGCAAATAAAAATCCAGGCAAAATTATAATTGCAGCACAAGATGTTAAACCAGACGAAGTAGAAAAGTATGGAGTTATTAAATTTGGACCAGATAATAAAACAGTAGAAACAATTATAGAAAAACCAAAGAAAGAAGAAGCACCATCAAATACAATAACATTTGGAAGGTTTATACTAAACAACGATGTATTAGAAGAGATTGCAAAGAAGCAATTGGGAAAAGATAATGAACTATGGTTATCTGATGCAATAGCAAACCTGGCGAAACAAGGTAAGGTCGTTGCTGTAAAGATACAAGGGAGATGGATGACAACAGGAGACCCATTGAATTTTTTAAAAACAACTATAGAATATGCAAAAGATAGAGAAGACCTGTGGAGAGAACTCAAAACATATATAGAAAATAGTATCAAAGAAAGTTAATAAAAAAAATAACTCCTTGCAATAAAAAAGAACCTGTATATATAATAAGCTATATACATGGACAATTCAGAAAATAAAAATACATTAAATATGCCTCCTCAGGAAGTATTCAAATCCCAACCATTGGGGAGTAGCAATAGAAAAGTTGTATACTTGATAGTTGCAATAGTAATAATAATATTTTCAACAGTTATATTAATTGCAACTCTGGGAAAATCGATATTCTCACCTAATAATATGAACAATAAGATTACTCTTACAATGTGGGAAGTTGGTGAAAACCAAAGTGTGTATCAATCACTTATAAATGAATATGAAAAACAAAATCCAAACATTACAATTAATTATGTAACTGTTCCTTCAGCATACTATGCAAGCACACTATATAATAAAATAAAGAGTGGACAAGGAGTTCCCGACATTGTCAGTATTCCAAATTCATTTGTGCCCTACTTCTCCCCCCTTTTATATAGTGCACCAAATTCAATATTCCCTGTATCTTTGCTTGAAAGTAAATACTATCCAATATTTCAAGAAGAGTTAACAGTTAATAATAAACTTTATGCTATACCTACATATTATGATGGTCTAGCTCTGCTATACAATAAATCAGAATATGCAAGTGCAAACCTGCAAGGACCTTCTTCTAATTTATATACATTTGAAGGTGAAATACCACAACTTGTAAATCGAAATAGTAACCAAGCAGTTACACAGGCAGCAATAGATATTGGAGGATCTGAGAATACATATGATGCAGGAGAAATACTCAGTTTATTCATGCAAATAAACAAAACTGTCATGGTATCAAATGGAAATGCAAATTTCGCAAGTCAAAATGGACAAGAGGCACTGAGCCTTTATCAAAACATTCAAAATCAGGATGGTTGGAATTCTACATTTCCTTCTGCAATACCTGCATTTGCAAATGGAACAGTAGCTTCAATATTTGCTACCGCATCAGATATAAAACAAATAATGCAAATTAATCCTAATTTAAATTTAGGAGTATCTCAACCACCTCAAATTCCTGGAGGAACGATAAATATACCTATATATAATGCGCAAGCCGTTCCAATAAACTCTAAAAATCCAGAACAGGCATGGAAGTTTTTGCGTTTTTTATCACAACAACAAAATCTACTTACAATATTTAAAAATAGACAATCTAATGGAGAAGTTGTTGGTGCACTACCAAGGATTGATATGTCTCAAGACAACTCTCAATTTCCATTTGCTACAGTATTTGAACAAATGGAAAGTACCTCGTCTTCTTGGTACGAAGGGGATCCAGAAGCAGTAAACTCAATATTTGATGATGTAATTGACGGAAACCTAACACTTGCAGAAGCACAACAAAAAGTACAAGGTATCTACGATAAAATTGCTAATGGAATATATTCAATTCCAACAAATGAATAATAAAAATATATGGATTTAAAAGAACTATTAATAAAAAATAATGTACTTACAGAAAGTGAGTATGAAGAACTGCAAGAAAAGGCAAAGCAACTAAACAGTTCTATCGAAGAAATGGTAATTACCAGAAATATCATTAGTGAAGATAAACTTGGAGAATTTGTAGAGAAACAATATGGTATACCTCATATTTCACTAATACATAAAACAATAGACCCTGATATAGTTAAAATAATACCTGAAAAAACAGCAATAGAAAGAAAAGTCCTCGCATTTGATAAAACAGCATCAAACCTAAAGGTTGGAATGACCAATCCTAGAGATATAAACACTATAGAGTTTATAAAAAAAGGAACGGGATTTAATGTTGATGCTTACTATATAACTGAAAATTCATTTTATGAAGGATTAAAACTATATAAGACATCCATAAAAGAAGAATTGAAAGATATTATAGACAAAAATGCAAAAGAAGCAAAAGTAAAGGGAGAAGAATCAAATGCTCTTCCCATAATCAATATAGTAGACAAAATCCTTGAATATGCAAATTCAATGGGTGCATCAGACATACACATTGAGCCTATGGAAAAAGAGGCACTAGTAAGATATAGAATAGATGGAATACTTCATGACCAAGCAACATATCCAATAAAAATACATTTAGCAATATCATCAAGAATAAAAATACTTTCAAATTTAAAAATTGATGAACACAGACTCCCTCAAGATGGGAGATTTAAAACGACAATTAATGACCAAGATGTTTCATTCAGGGTATCTACAATGCCTGCATATTTTGGAGAAACATTAGTACTAAGATTATTAAAAGAAAATGCAAAGGAATATAACCTAGAATCTCTTGGGGTACAAGGAAGGGATTATGAAACACTAAAAAGTAGTATAAAAAAGACAGTAGGAATGATACTTGTAACAGGACCAACAGGATCAGGAAAAAGTACCACATTATACACAATCCTGTCATTACTGAATACACCCGAGGTAAATATAAGCACAGCAGAAGACCCAATTGAATACAGTATGCCAAGAGTAAATCAAACTCAAGTTAACCCCAAAATAGGGCTGACATTTGCAGAAGCGCTCAGATCATTTCTAAGACAAGATCCTGATATTATGATGATAGGAGAAATAAGAGACAATGAGACTGCAGATATTGCAATAAATGCTGCTATTACAGGACATTTAGTACTATCCACACTACATACAAATGATGCTGCGAGTGCGATACCAAGACTCATAGACATGCACATAGAATCATTTCTTGTATCATCAACGCTAAATACAATAATAGCCCAAAGGTTAGTGAGAAAATTATGTAATAACTGCAAAAAAGAACTGAAACTTGACCCAAAGATGGTATCTATACTCCAAGAGCAATATGATAAAAAAGGTATAGATAAGAAAATAAATGGAAATGCCTTTTATAAACCTGTAGGTTGTGAATACTGCAGTAATGGATATAACGGGAGAGTTGGAATATATGAAATATTAGAAGTAACCGATACAATAAAAGATCTTATTGTAAAAAAAGAAAATGCTGTAAATATTCAAAAGAAAGCTCAAGAAGAAGGTATGACACTAATGGTGGAGGATGGCATAGAAAAAGCTAAACAAGGGATAACTTCTATTGAGGAAGTACTAAGGGTTATTAAAGAATAGCAAACCCATCATAAAAGTTTAAATTAAAGAATTGATAATAACATTTAACTATTGGTGTCACTCTTATCTTGTGTTGTTTTATCCCTGTTTATAATAATTCTTCCAAAGATGATATCAAGGACTAATAAGATAATAAATAAAATAGCATGTTTTGTCTGTGCCGTCTTAGGATGATTATTATAAGTAAAAACATGGTTAAATCCGGGTATTAAATAATAAATTGTAGCAATGACACATAATATTCCAATAATAAGAACTACAGTTTTTTTGCTCATGGGTATATACTACTTAAATAATTATATAAATTGTAACAACTATAAAATATAATATCAAATTATGAATATTATAAACGACATAATATTAAGTTTAACTCAAGGGATATCTGAACTATTTCCAATAAGTAGCCTTGGACACAGTATAATTATACAATCACTTTTGAATATACACGTTACAAAAAATTCAGCATTTTTTCTTCCATTTATAGTATCTCTACATGTGGGAACAGCAATAGCTCTGATTATTTTCTTTTTCAAGGAATGGAAAGGCATAGTATATGCCCTATTTAAAACAGCAATTTCAGGAAAATTATCAAATAATAAAACAGAAAACTTTGCATGGAAACTTGTTATTGCAACAATACCTGTCGGAATTGTTGGGTTACTATTTAAAAATTTCTTTGCTCAAATTTTTAAATCCCCTCAAATTGCGGCAATCTTCATAATAATAAATGGGGTTATTTTATACCTTGGTGAAATCCTTATAAGAAAGAAAAATACTGTGGTAAAGAAAATTGAGGATATTACATTTCTTGACTCTATAATAATAGGATCATCCCAAATATTAGCCCTTATTCCTGGCATATCGAGATCAGGAGCAAGTATGGTAGCAGGACTTTTATATAAATTAGACCATGAAGATGCAGCATATTTTTCCTTTATGCTTGCAACACCAGTAATCCTTGCGGCAGGAGTACTTGAAATACCTACTCTTTTCACAATACACTACGCACAAGCATTTATGTATGCAGCAATCGGAGCAGTTATATCTGGAATTGCAGCATATCTTGCAGTAAAATTTTTAATGAAATACTTTCAATCAGGAACACTGAAGCCATATGCCTACTATTGTGCTACCGCAGGAATAATAGCCCTTATAGTATTACGATAAGAGAAATATTATATACGGGATTTTCAATAAACCATTATCGTAGCTTATGTTAAAATCTTTGGTGATTAATATTCTATTCTCAATCTTCAATTTACCAGATAAATCCTGAAAAAATTTTCTTCCTTTTATATCAATACACGCACTGACACCACTACTAGATCTAAAAATAAAATCAATTTCTTTATCTCTGTTTCTATAATACTTACAATCTACAATATTCCCTTTCTGTTGTATAAAAACATATAAGAGATTCATTATGTATTTATTAAAAAGTTCAGGTGAAGAAAGTATATCTTCTTCCCTAACCTTTAGAATACTATTCCTGACACCATGATCAATTAAAAAAATTTTAACATTAGAGGCCTTGTTTATATTTGACTGATATTTCTCTAACCTTAAAATTAAGTTAGACTCTTCTAAAATCTTTAAATATTTTTCAATAGTTTCTCTATGTACTTTCAATTTTTCTGCTAAAGAAAGAATGTTGAACTCATCAGTGAAATTAATTGCAAGGTAAAAGAAAAGGCTGGAGAGCACATCAGTATTTTTTATATCTTCAATAAGATAAATATCCTCCAATAAAATTTTTTCTATTTGTGTCTGGTATAAATATTCATACTGCAATTTTTCATTTGGCATCATCCAACCTTCAATAAATCCACCATATAACAAGTATTTATTAAAGTATTTAAAGAGTTCATCTTCAAACATTGCAAGTTTATTTACAGTAGAAAGGATGTCAGTAAGAGAAGCTTCAAATGTAAAGTCTCCAAAAATAGAGGGTGCTATTATAGTATGCAAATCAGAAATAGATTTAAGAATACTTTCCTTCATTCGAATATCAGAAAGATCATCAGAAAGCAAAGTAAATGTTAAATATTCTTCAAAACTAAAAGGAAATAATTTAAAATTTTTTATCCTTCCTGCCAAAGACTCCTTACTCTTTATATTTATAAAAGAAGAATATGACCCAGAAATAATAAATTTAAAATTCATTTTGGAATCGTAATATTTTTTTAGAAAAAGCTCCCAACCATCAAATCGTTGTATTTCATCAATAAAAATATATTTTTTACCTTCACTTCCAAAATCTTTTGTATAATCTATAAAGTTAGAAATTATATCATCAAATATACCTGGAGAATGCCTAATAGAATATATAAAAGGATCATCCATTGAAATATACATAATATCAAATGGATTAATATTTTCGATAGTAATGAGGTCTGATACTACCTGTTTAAGTATTGTAGTCTTTCCCACTCTCCTTGGACCAGTAACAGAAATTATCTGATCAATACTTAGCACAGAGTTAAAAATATCATCATAGGATGATCTCCTATACACCGGAATTCCAAGAAGAGAATTATTTTGCTTCCACCATGGGTTATAAAATTCAATACATTTTCTAAACAAATTGATATCCATCTCAATTTATACTACCACAACATAAAATTATGTCAACAATATTGTATGCGCAAGTATAACAAGTGGGTTATTTATTATTTCTATCAATTTTTGTAAGATCTCTGCTTTCAAAAGCATCAAAAAACCAATCGAATACAATTTTAATTTTAGATCCTTTCCCAAACATCATTGAAAGATAAAAAAATTTCCATAATATCCAAGCAGGAAACCCTAAAAAAAGTATACTACCAACTTCAGAGGCAGCATTAAACCTTCCAAGCGACAAAAGAAACCCCTTTAGGTTCTTCCTATATTTTACAAGAGGTTTTTTCTCTATACTTTGTAATATATTGTAAGCACATACCTTGGACTCATCAATTGCCACCTGGGCCAGCTGAGGAACAGGATTATCTTCTATATCCGAAACATCTCCAATTGCAAAAATACACTCATGTCCTTCTAAATTCAAATACTGAGAGACAGTGATACGTTTAGTGATATCAAAACCTGGTAAATTCATCTTAGGAGTATTTGGTGATACACCCCCCGTCCAAATTAATAAATCAAAATGTACACTCTCCCCACTCTTTAATACTAAAGTACCATTCTCTACTTTTTGTACAGCAGCATCTAGCCGTAGGGATATCCTACCCCTTTCTAAAGCATGCTTAACTGATCTTTTCAGAACATCAGGAAACCCATTAAGAAAGTTTTCAGTTGCATTAAAAATTGAAATCTTTATATTTTCTTTCTTTACACTCCGATACAACGGAACCAAACTATCAGTTAGATCTGAGACTTCTGTTGCAACCTCAATTCCAGTTGGACCTCCACCGACAACAATAATAGAAATTTCTCTATTCGAAGACCCTTCTTCTCTCTCCTCAAATAAACTAATAACCTTGTTCTTTAATTCTGCCGCCTCGTCAACTGTTTTTAATGGATATGAATATTCTTTTGCTCCCTCTATACCCCTATAATTAGTAGATGCCCCAGTTGCAATTACAAGATAATCAAAATTTATACTCGAATGTTCTAATTTGACTATTTTTTCATCTACGTCAATAGAGACTACCTTATCTAGAATAAAATCACCCACACAACAGTTAATATTTTCTCTAATTGGAGAAATAATATCCTCAGGTCGAAGTAGTCCAGATGCCACTTCATGTAAAAGGGGTGTAAATTGAAAATAATTTACATCAGATATCATGTAAAAAGATACTCCCAGCCCATGAACAAGTTTATGTAAATACTGATAGACATTAACTCCGGCAAAACCAGACCCGAGTATAACAACTTTAATATTATACTCTTTGTACACCTTTTGATCTTTTATCTTCATATGCTTTACTATCTGCGGCATTCAATGTTTCATCTAAACTATGATTATGGGAGGATGACAGAGCATACCCCCTAGAAAAACGTACAGGAGTATTCCTCATCAACAAAGTATCATTAATTGCATTATTAATTCTTTCTGCTATACCTACAAGCCCATGTTCTCCATCTTCAGTGAAATCCTTACCATCATCTCTAACTAAATCCCTTACAATTACAATAAATTCATCTCCCCCCATTCTTATACAATAATCATATGGACGAGTTTGATCTCTTACGGCATTAACAGCAGTAGCAAAGGCACTTATATATGCATCACCCTCTGCATGTCCTAGTGTATCATTAACTTTTTTAAGCCCATCTAAATCAAAAAATATAATTCCAAAAGGAAAACCGACACGCGAAAGATTTTCCAGTAAATCCTTTTGAGTTTTAAGATAACCTCTGTTATATGCCCCTGTTAACTCATCATGCCATGATTTTTCAATTTGTTCTCTCTGCCTTGCAATCTCCTTTGCCTGTGCATCCAACATTCCCTGTTGCATAGCAATAATCCTATCTTGTTTTAAAATCTGTGCATTTAATTGAGAGAGTCTTTCCTGCAGAGATGCAATAACACCGACCTCCCCTCCAGACTGAGTTAAACTCCTCAAATCACTTCTAGCATCATTTAATTCTTGAAATATTTTCTCCTCTCCGTTGGTATTATCTGTTTCAGAAAACATAAAAATATTATAACACCCTAATTTTCATAAATAAATTCAATATAAGAAACATCTTGTTTTTAAAAGACATTAACTATAATATGTATATTATGGAGCAGTATAATTATGAAATAACCAACCCTAATGGAAAGGTAGAAAAAGGTATTATATCTGCATCAACAAGAGAAGAAGCATATAAAATACTTCATGACCAAGGAAATACTGTTTTAAACATAGAAGTTAAAAAGGGAACAAACACAGCTTCCAAAGGGACAAGAGTAAATACACTAGAACTCATAATATTTTTCGACCACATGCAAAAAATGATAGATGCAGGACTATCTCTTTCAGATACACTAGTTGCATTAGTTGATGATGCACAAACCCCATCATTTAAAAATGTCATAATGGATTTAAAACATGAAGTAGAAACAGGAAATAAATTATCAGTAGGACTTCAAAAGTACCCAAAAACATTTTCTACTGTAGCTACAAAAATGATAGAAGTTGGAGAAACAAGCGGAACATTATCAGAAAGTGCAAAAATGGTAAAAGATGACCTACAAAAGAGTTATGATTTAAAGAAAAAAGTCAGAGGGGCAATGCTTTACCCATTAATCATTGGGTCCGTTATGCTTATTGTGGGAGTGGGACTTGTTATATTTGTATTTCCTCAACTAGGAGCAATATTTTCATCATCTGGACTCACACTACCACTGCCAACCCGTATAATGCTTGGAATATCAAAATTGCTTACTACAAAATCATATATAGGGGTACCTTTAATTATAGCTATTATTGTAATAATTAAAATATTAATAGGAAAACCATATTTTAAACTTCTATGGAACAGGATATCTATTAGATTACCAATACTTGGACCAATTATACGGAATATAAGTATAGCAACATTTTCAAGAACATTTGGACACCTAATCCAAAGCGGAATACAAATTAATCAAGCAGTAGAAATTACAAAAGATTCTATGACAAACGAAGCATATAAAATGATAATTGAAGAATTATCAAAAGAAATACAAAAGGGAGCTCCTATATCATCAACACTAGGAAAGTACCCAAAGCTATTCCCTCCTATTTCTGTACGCATGATAGCTGTAGGAGACAAAACAGGAAATACAGCAGAAATGTTAAATTCAGTTGCAGTTTTTTACCAGACACAAGTAGACGATACACTAGACAACCTATCTACCATAATTGAGCCAATAATGCTTTTTATCATGGGAGGTGGGGTATTACTTATTGCTTTATCTGTAATAATGCCAATTTATCAGATGACAGGATCCATAAATGCAAACACAGGATCAACACAAACTGGTGGATAAAATTATGAAAGAGGGATTCACTCTAATAGAGATAATAATTACAATTACTATTGTCGCAATATTAATGGTAGGAGCATTCTTTTCATATGTAACCCTATATTCACACACAAATGTAGCAAGTGGACTACAAATTGTTGAATATGCTACAAAACAAGCCCAAGATGATGCTATTGATGAATATTTAGGATATTCTGAATATGGAGTATACTTTTATAATAATACTGTTACAATATTTCCGGGAACAACATATACACAAGGAAATTCTTTAAATACTGTATATACTCTTCCTCTTGCAATTGGAATTACAAACATAGACCCCACAGATAATAACCCTATTGTATTTAACGGGGTTAATGGACAGTTAGAAAACAATGGACTATCAGTTACAATCGGAAATTCCAATTTTACAGATACAATAAACATAAACCAAAATGGAGCGATATCTCAACAATAACAAAGGACAAGCACTTTTAGATTTAATACTGGCAGTAATGATACTAGGTATTGTCAGTGTCATCTCATTAAACCTACTCTCTTCTCTTTCAAAATCTATTGAAATTGCAAAACAAAAACTTGAGGCAAAATATTTGTTACAGCAAGAAGTTGAAAGTCTATATGCTATAGAATATCAATCCTGGTCATACTTACAAAATGGAGAATACTATCTCTCATACAATTCAGTAAACAACCCTCCATCACAAATACAAGGATGGTATCTAACAGCAGGGTCTCAAAAGTACAATGAATACACTGAATATATAACAATATCACCAGCTTATAGGGAGAACGCAAATACCGTTACTACAGATTCATCATATCCAAATGATACTAATACAAAGGAAGTTACAGCAACAGTTTCTTTTACTTCTTTTGGAAAGACATATACATACAATGAAAGTGAATATTTTACTAATTGGCAACAATTCTAATGGATAATACTAAAGGATATACATTAATAGAAATTATTATTTATATAGCAATATTGTCTATTGTACTTGTAATAACAACTATTATTATAGTCATGATAATTCAAACCCAAAACAAAGTTATAACAATAGCAAATGCTAATGAGACAACAAGAATATCACTAAAAGAGATTACTCAGAATATAGAAGATGGATATCAGGTAGAACTTCCTAACCCAGGGGAAACACAATCCAATAAATTAACAGTGGAAACTGACTCTACTGGAGATGAAATCAGCTTTTATACTCAAAACGGAATTATATACTCACAATACAACGATAACACTCCATTACAAGTATCATCATCAAATGTTTTTACATATAATCTATCTTTTGAAGAAGAAGCCAATAGTGGAATATCACCAACAATATTTATAACTCTTACTGAAGAAAATGTTGGGTCAACAGGAGTGAAAACATCTAAAACATATGAGACTACTGCAACACAAAGAAGGTAACAATAAAGGACAAACTGCAATAATAGCTGCCGTGATAATAATGGCAATAATGCTAACTGCTATAACCACAATTGGGTATGTGGTACTTGGTGAATACAAACTATCCCAAAATGATATTTTAGCATCACAAACAAGATACCTCGCAGAATCAGGTATAGAAAATGCCCTTTTACAAATTGGAGAGAATTCTTCATATACAGGAGGAGCATTTGTATCTCCAATTGATTCTCAGATAAATGGAACAGATAATGTGACGGTAACATACAATACATCAGACACACCTGAACAGGCAACAATTACATCTGAGGCAACAGTATATCAACAAGGAACAACGAATGTACTTTACACAAAAACAATACAGGTAGTAGCATCTCTAGGAGAGATACCACAAATAGATAATTATGCAATTTTTGCAAACAACTATATATATGGATCAGACTTCACAATTAATGGGGATATACAGTCCAACAACCTACTCTATTTACAGAATGGAACAATAAACGCTCAAAATATCAATGCAGTAGGAGAAGGAGGGGGGGCATTTAACAACCTAGATAATATGACAATAAATAATACAGGGGGTGTAGTAAATCTTAATGGAAATATTCTACTCTCCTTTATAAATGACTCCCAAATAACAGGAGAACTTGGATGTGGAACAGCCTTCTGGGGTGGGTCATCTTGCATAGTAACAGACAGCACAATAGGAAGCCAAGCACAAGTAAGTGCTCCACCATCAATTACACTTCCAACTTTTGATACATCAGTATGGGAAACATATGCACAAAATCACGGAACATACTTTACAAGCGCACCTTCCTTTTACGCATATTTAGAAAATTATTCCTCAGTATCTGGAGGAATAGATACCCTATCACCTCCACCAGGCGTATACTATATAGATGCCACAATTAATGAACAAACTCTCCCATCTCAAGATAGCGAAGGCAACTATATAATATATAACTTTACAGGGTCAACAATTATTACTAAAACTGCATTTGGAATAACTGCAGGGTATACACAAACAACTCCTTTCCTAGATAGCAGTACAGGAAAATATCTTCCTGCAATAATAACGGGGAAGCAAGGAATAGATATGGATCAACCTGGAGGATACCCAAACGCCCAAATAAATATTACAGGAATAATATACTCACAAGGAGGAATATCAATCGGGGGATCAGATCATTACGTTCCAGGATTTAATGGTAGTGTCACTATCAATGGAGCTATATGGTCAGGTAATGAGATATCAATAAATGAATCTGATGATCAGCAATCCTCACCCCAAACAATATCTCTTGACTCCAACATAGTCAATAATACTGAAGGCTTTAATACAACACAAACTTCAACCCAGATAATTTCATGGAATGAAACTAATTAATAACTTTACATGAAAGTATATTAATAATAATATGTATTATATGTTACCTAAAAGTAAAATGGGGAGGTATAGATTAAAAAATTTCTTTCTTTCAAAAATAAGACTCTCAAGAAAAAAGCTTAATACAGTAATAATGATAGCTTTATTTGTTGGGATACTAATAGGAGTATATACTATTGTAAGTGGAATACTTCCAAGAATATTTGCAACATCCCAAGGGTCAATTACGTATAATAGTGCATCACAATTTGGCAACGGAACATTGACATCTACACAGATTAATGGATCATCTGTTGAGCTAGGAGCAGGAAATGGAGGATATGATGGTACAAGTTATTTTTCTCAAATAACAATAGATAACACTACTCCATATGCAACACTTTCCAACTATTTATTATCACTAAATATAAATACTCAAAATCTAATCTCTAATGGATATATGCAATCTACTTGCAATGACATCAGATTTCTAGATTCTAACAACAGTACCCCCCTCAATTACAATATAATATCAGGATGTAATAGTACAGACACTATAATATACGTTGAAATACCAGAATCCATTCCTTCAAACTCATCAAAAACTATATATATGGACTATGGAAACTCTTCCCTAGCATCAGGAGCAGACTCCTCACTACCTACGGGTGACCCTACATTAGAAGCAGATTCTTTACATGAAATTGACCAGCCACAAGTATTACCATATGCCTTTTACAATCCCGCTACAAGTATATATACATATTTTGCAGTAAATGCATCAACACCAACATATACAGGAGGAACAAGCGTATCTATAACATCAGTACAGCCAGGTGCTGCAAGCTATGACTATTACTACTTAACATCAACCTCCCCTATAACAAGCATTAATGGATTCAGTAGTTTTGTATACAGAGAAGCAACTGTATACCAAGCAAATACATGGTGGCAATCTGAAACTGTACTATCAATACCTGCTGGATACAGCAAAATACTAGCAATGGGAGTAACAGAAGATTCGGGAGTTTCATCATGGGAGACAATAGTTGATAATAACACATATGAATATTCTGCAAATGTTGCCATGCACGAAACGCTTACAACTGTAAACCCAACGACTGCTAACTCTGTACAAGTTACATATTCATCAGGTTGCTGTGGCATTGAATTTGCCTTTGCAGCAGCATATTATGAACCAACAATAACTATAGGTACACAACAAAATGCATTTGCATCAACAGGAACTTGGGTAAGTCCTGCAATAAATACAATATGGAATGGTGGGTGGGGTGATGGATCTACTAGTACTAGTACTGCCTTCACTGCTACCGTTGCAAATACTTCTTCTTCTCAAACTGTTGATGTAAAGATTAGATCCGCTTCATCTTC
>JAJZLI010000022.1 GCA_021803645.1 bacterium | reverse complement strand
GTCTTGGGGGACGGGATCTATTCAAGGAGTAAATTTCAGAATATGCTTTTACATGCATATTCAATTACATTAAAAATACCAAATCCCAATGGAAAGGGAATGATTTTAAAATGTTTTAAAGCTGTCCCTCCTGCGTTTTGGTTTAGATTTCCATATATTAAAAGTAAATATGGTATATAGTTCTTACAAATATGGAAGGCCAGTTTACAAAATTAAATGAAAGTTTTACTTGTTTAAATTGTGGAAAATTTGTAGAGAAGGATCTTAACGGTTCTTCTAGAAATCATTGTAATTTCTGTCTTTGTTCTTTACACTTAGATATCACTCCTGGTGACAGATTGTCACAATGTCACGGACTTATGTTTCCTATAGATATAATAAGTATTGGTGGTAAAAATATTATTTTTCATAAATGCTCAAGGTGTAATATTATAAAAAAAAATAAGGCACTAATTGATGATAATTTAATGTATTTTTATGAAAACTGAAAGAAGTAAAAAAGGTATATATAAATATCTCATCCTTCTTATTATTTTAGGGTTAGTATATTTATTATTTATTTTTGTACACAATATTTATTTGATTAAATTTATTAAATTGTCTAGATCACCAGGTGATAACGGATCTATTGTATCTTCATGGGATGGTGAGAGTAGTATTACTTTGTTTGTTACATATGACACAAATTTGAATGGTTATTATGTTAATACATATAATGCATTGCTTTCTGTCAATCCAAGTACAAAGAATATTTATCTTTTGGCTATTCCAAACTCTATTAATATATATTCCTCTGTATCAGCATTACAAAGAGTAGATACAATCTATCCTTTAAATAATCTGAATCAGCCTCAGGGTGGATTAGATGTATTAATGAATGATTTAGATTATAACTTTGCAATTCCTGTTAATAGTTATATATCTTTCAATTCTGACTCAATTAATAATCTCTTTATCAATCATTTGGATATTAATTCTAATGTAAATTTTTCCGTTTCTAAGTCTTTAAGTATTCATATTGGGGAGAATAATCTATCTCTTGATGATATGAGGCAAATACTTTCATATGTTACGGATAATGAAAACTCTTTGTATATAAAAAATTTAATTTTTCAAGGCATATTTTCACAAATATTAAACCCAGTTAACTTATTTAATCCTAAAATGAAATATTATAATTTATCTAAAGTTTTCTATTCAAATTTGAATGGAAATAATATGTTTAAACTTATTTCTGATATATACAATATTGGAGTAAACCAAATACAATTTATTGATATATTTCCTGCAGTAAGCAACAATACACTTTCTTTATCTTCTTTAGATAGTATTTTGAGACAAAATTATATTAACTCTTCTTTTGAAAATAGTAATGTTTCTGTACAAATATTAGATTCCGCAAATGATAGCAATGCTACATACCAATTATCCCGATATATAGAAAATTTGGGAGGAACAATATCTTCCATTGGTACATATCCTTCAACATTATATAAGAGTACCATATATGTTTCTGGATATAGTCAGTATAAATATGAAGTGCAAATGATTGAAAATATACTTGGAAAGAATAATGTTAATATTGTATACAGCAATCCTGCATTTTTCTATACTGGGAGTATTATTGTCGTTTTGGGAACTCTGGGTAGTAGTATCCTTCCATAATGGTTAAGAATTATGGTATTTTTTGATATAATCATAACCTATGTCTGGGCATTCTAAATGGGAAACAACTCGTAGACAGAAATCTTTAAATGATTCAAAGAAGGCGAAATCTTTTACTAGTGTTTTGAAAAAAATTGTTGCTGCCGCAAAGCAGGGAGGAGGTAATATAGATAGTAATTTCTTATTGAGGACAGCAGTTGATAACGCAAGGGCATTAAATGTCCCCTCTTCAAACATAGAATCTGCTATAAAGAAGGGGTTGGGTATTAATGTTGATGGCAAGGTCTTTGAAGAAATTTTTTATGAGGTTTTAGCTCCGTATGGAGTCCCTATTTTAGTACAGTGTTTTTCCGATAACCGTAACAGATTGATTTCTGAATTAAGGTTAGTAGTTGAAAGGAATGGAGGAAGAATTTTAGATAATGGGTCTATCTCTTGGCAATTTGATTTACAATATAAGTTTTCTGTTGGAATTAACTTAAACACCAATAATGACAATAATAACAAGTGGAATGAAACCAAAAAAGAAAAAATATCTGATATAGAATCTTTTGAGCTAAATATTATGGAAATTAGTGGTGTTCTTGACTTTAGTATCGATGCTGACTGTATGAACGTGTTTGTTTCACCAGATGGTTATAATGATGTGAAAGAATTTCTAGATAATGGTAATTATGATGTTGTTGATGTTGAAATTACATATGTTCCTAAGACGAAGGTTCCGTTAAGTGAGCCTGAGGAATTGGAGGTTTCTAGTTTTGTTTCTAAGATAGAGGAGATTGATGATGTCAAGGATATTTATGTTGGTTTATAAAATTATATGTCTAAGGTGATTTTAGGAATTGACCCTGGGTTTGCTATATTAGGTTGGGGAATGATTAATTCTTTAGATAGGGATCATATTAATAGTGTAGAGTGGGGGGCTATTAGTACCAAAAATTCTTTGAATATAGAGACTCGTCTTTTCAAGATTTATAATGAGTTAATTAAGATTATTGATAAATATAAACCTGATGAAATTGCAATAGAAAAGGTGTTTTTTAATAATAATGCGAAAACTGCAATTACTGTTGGTCAAGCTCAGGGCGTGGTGTTCTTGTTGTCTGCAATGCGTAATGTTCCAATATTTCAATATACTCCCCTACAGGTTAAAAGTGGATTAACTGGTTATGGTGTTGCTGACAAAAAACAGGTCCAGAATATGTTAAAATTAGTCTTAAGGCTAGATACCATTCCTAAGCCTGATGATGCAGCAGATGGGGTTGCTATTGCTTTGTGTCATCTACAGACAAATAGATTTTTATGATTGCATATCTAAAGGGGTATATAAAATATAAGGGAGAAGGTTATGTAGTAATTGATGTTAATTCTGTTGGATATAAGGTTGAAGTTATTAAGTCACTTTTGTCATTAGATATAGATAGTATAGTTGAACTCTATATATATTCTGATATTAATGAGAGGTTTTCTCGTTTATTTGGGTTCCCTTCTGTTGAATATTTAAATTTATTTGAGCTTTTGTTAACTGTAACTGGAGTTGGGCCCAAAAGTGCCTTAAATATTTTGTCAAATTGTGAGTATAATGAACTTATTGGGGCTATTAATAGGTCTGATTTGGAGTTATTATCGTCTATTCCTGGTCTTGGGAAAAAATCTGCAGAGCGTATCGTACTAGAGTTAAAGGGAAAGATATTAGGTCTAGGTATTGTTAATAATCCAAGACAACAATTTATGAAGGAGGTTACAGATGCCCTTCTTTCTTTGGGGTATAATAGTACTGAAATTAAAAAAATTGAAAGCCAGTTACTTGAAACAGATTCTATTAATGATGCCCTAAGAAAAGGATTATCTTTGTTAAAAAAGTAAATTTTTATGGTTAAAAATGGAGTTACTTCTGAATTAAATCTTAATAATATAAGACCTAGAAGTTTTGATGAATTAATTGGTAGGAATAGTGAGAAAGAGAGTCTTAGAATTTTAATTGATGCTGCAAAGGCTAGGGGTGAGGCTTTGGATCACATATTGTTTTATGGTCCTCCTGGTTTAGGAAAAACAAGTTTTGCTTTTGTAATTGCTAATGAAATGCAAAGTAATATTAAGGTTACTTCTGGTCCCGCTCTTGAAAAGACCGGTGATCTTGCGTCCATACTTTCTACCCTTGGAAAGGATGATATATTATTTATAGATGAAATACATAGGCTTAATAAGTCTATTGAAGAAATGTTGTATCCTGCAATGGAAGATTATTCATTGGATATAATAGTAGGTGCGGGTCCTTCTGCAAAGACATTAAGGTTAGAGTTACAAAAATTTACTATTATTGGTGCAACTACCAGGATTGGATTAATTTCTTCTCCTTTAAGGGATAGATTTGGGGTTATTTTTAGGTTGGATTTCTATTCTAATGAAGAATTAGAGGGTATTATTACTAGGAGTGCAGGTGTTTTGGGAGTTAAGATAACACCTGAGGCAATTTCTGAAATTGCATATAGGAGTAGGGGAACAGCAAGAATAGCTAATCGTCTTTTAAGGAGAGTTAGAGATTATGCTCAGGTTGTTGGGGGAAATAAAATAACAAAGGATATTGTTTTGGATGCTATGAAAGCTCATCATATAGATAAAATGGGATTGGATGATCTTGATATAAAAATATTAACTACTATAATAAATGATTTTAATGGTGGTCCAGTAGGTTTAAATACTATTGCTGTAGCAATATCAGAAGAGATAGACACTATATCTACTGTGTGTGAACCTTTCCTGTTGCAGAAAGGTTTTATAAAAAAGACGCCTCGTGGGAGAATTGCTACAAAGTTGGCTTTTGATTACTTTAATATACCCTATAATGAAGAACTTTCTCTTTTCTGATAAAAAAAACGTTAAATTGGTTGTGGGGGTGCTTGTTTTATTCCTTATATTTTTTGTCAATTTGGCTCATTATTTGCATTTGAATGTGTTTTTTGTATTATTGTTCATTTCCTTGCTGGTTTATCTAATGTCTGTCATAATAGTCAATTTTAAGTTTAATTTTGCGGAGGCGTTTGGGTTACTATTGTTTCCATCTATTCTATGCTTCTTTGCTTTTTATTTTACAATTACTATTTTTATCCCTTTGTTTAATTTACATAGTGGAGTGGTGTTTGCCTTATTGTCTAACTTTTTATATATTATTATTTCATTTATACTTTATGCTTCTTTATTGAATATTAGTATAATCCGAGCATCTTATATTGATAATGTTCCGCTTGCTCAGTTTTCATATACTATTAATTATATGCTTTCTGTTGTATGTAGTTATTTAGTTTTCTCTGTTATTTTTATGGAATTTTCCTCTTTACCGTTAATCATTATAGCCTCATGTGTTTTCTCCTTTATTTTATTTATGCAAATTTTATACTTCCTTGGGGAGTATAATTTGTATGACATTGTTTTGTATTCCTTCTTTGCATTAATATTGGTTACAAATGTGTCTGCTTTATTGGTTTTTTATCCTATAATTGGTTTTTTGTCAGCTTTGGTACTTTCTATTTGTGTATATATTTACGAAGGTATTTTGATTCATATAAAACGAGGAGAGCTTTCTAAATACAATATATTTGAATATTCATTTTTAATAATTTTAGTCTTTGTGTGTTTATTGGTTTTTCCTCGATGGGGAATAGTGGGGGGGATTTGATACTTTTTCCGTGTTGTATATTTAAGGAGTAGGGGGCCTGTTGTTTATTCGTGCCAGTAACCCTATAGTATTTATTAACGCACTGATTTTGATGTTTATAAATATCATATAGTGTGGATAAGTGCCAGTGTATTAAATTGGTTATTTGTGTAGTGTATATATGTGATATTCTCTATCTTATTATTGAAAATTTCTATAAAAAATAAAATTTCTATAAAATTTTTACATTGATTTGTTGTGTTGGGGGGGTGTTCTCTTTAGTTTTATTTTCTAAAGATAGGTAGAGTTTTAGTTCTAAATATAACTGGGTATAATCAGCCTTATACTCAGTTACTTATATTTTTTTATAAAATGGAGGTTCTCTACTTTGTAATTTTCTCTTTATTTATTATTTTTAGATTTATTTTTATTTATTATAAAATTATATTTTATTACCCTATTATAGATATACTTCATGTAAAAATATATTGATTTGTATTGTATTAATAGGATTTGTCTCAAATTGAGGGTAAATTTGAAAGTTTTTATTTCTATATGTATAAAATTACATATGTGTAGTTGTTTTATGCGAGGTTTTTATATGATATGATGTATTTATATATGGAGATATTTATAATTATTCTTATTGGACTTATATTTATTATTAGTTTTTTTAAGATTATTACATTTATACCTAGGCTCGTTATTATTATTATTCGCTATGTAATTTTATTGGCTTTTTTCCTTTTGATTGCTGTATATTTCAATTGGATCCATTTATATAATTTAATTAAATAAATTATGGTACTATCAAAGTTTTTAGACCATAAAGAAGATTTTTTATTAAACCTATTAAACAATAATTATAGTAAAGAAACAATATACAATTATGAAAGGGACCTTTTTCTTTTTGAATTGTTTTTATCTGTTAATAATATAGATTTTATTGATATTAATAAAAAGTCAATTGTCTTATTTAAAGATTTCCTTCGGAGTGGGGACTATGTATTTTATTTAAAATCAGAAGATCCTTCAGGTAAACATTTTTTCCCTAAAGAAAAATTGGCTAGCAGATCTATAAACCGTATTTTATCTTCCTTAAGGTCATATTTAAAATATCTAATTGATTTTGACCTCCCTACTCCTATTTCTCCTGACTCAGTAAAGCTTGTAAAAACAGAAAGAAAGGAGTCTCAGGTTGCAGAAATGTCAGACCTTATAAGATTGATAGAATTTCCTACTATGTGGGAAAAAAATAATTTTGTACAGCTTAGAAATAGAGCCATCTTAGAAACTTTATTTTCTACTGGCATGAGGATTTCTGAGCTTGCTTCTTTAAATCGGGATCAAATTAATGATGAAGGTAAAATTTATATTATGGGTAAAGGAAAGAAACAAAGATTTGTTTACTTGACTCAAAGGGCAATAGACCATATATTTAAGTATTTGGAGTTAAGAGATGATGACTTCCCTGCTCTATTTATCCCATATAGAGGTGGTCGTAATGGTAAAATTGGAGATAGAATTTCAATAAATTATATTCAGGAAAGGATTGCTTTCTATAGAAAAAAACTGGGCATTGTTGTGCCTACAAGTGCTCATAGTCTAAGACATGGTTTTGCTACTTACCTTGCTGAAGAGGGTGCTAACCCTGCTGCAATACAAATATTGCTTGGCCACGAATCATTACAAACCACAAATAAATACGTACATGGATCTGATAAATATGCTGAGGAAACCCACAGGAAATTTCACCCATTAAAATAGTTTTAACAAGTATTTTGTGTAGAATAATATGGAGAATTAGCTCCCGTATTTTCTCTAGTGCATAAAGTTCCTGATCCATTATATATCGCATACTCAAACATGCTATTTACTGAAGGCAGAGCTTGCTCATAAAGATCTATACTTCTTTGGGTATTTGAGTATAGTCCTTGTGATTGTATTTTATACTGTTGTATAGGTTGGAACGGAGTTTGAGCCTTTAAGCTTCTCACGAACATTGTAAATAATGCCCCTACTATAACAACAACCAATATAATCTTTATTTTATTCCTCATTATATTTATAGTATATACTATCCTAAATATACAGTATTCTTACTCCGTTTTAAACTGGTAATTTATTATACTGAATTAATGCAAATATTACTAATTTATGTTATATTTCCTTAGTATTATATGTTTGTTTTTTTATGAAAAAATTCCTAATTAATATATTTAACCCACCGATTGAATTGCTCATATTTAAAATTTATGCCTATTGGCTTTTGCTATCATTTGTATTGTTTCTATTCTTTTCCCAGTCTTGGCAACAACCAATCTCATATATAATATTAGGCATTACTGTTTTTGGTATTCTTATATTAAGGTTAATGCGGGATGATGTAAAAATCCCAGTTATTCCTAGTGTAATATTAGGTGCTTTCTTATTATTCTCAATAATATCTACTTTTTTTAGTATAAACATATTTACTAGTATTACTAATCTAATATTTTATATATCTATTTTTATTGTATTTATTCTATCTTTTGACCTATTTAGTTCTTGGAACTTAATTAAATGGTTTATGTATTGGATTCTCTTTATTGGGTGTATTTTTTGTGTTTATGCAATTTATCAGTATTTAATAGGGTATGACCCAAGACTTACTGGTACCCTACTCTCTCCCGATATTGCAGCGGGATTTTTAATTATGATAATCCCATTTTCTTTTTATATGCTTATTAATAAATATAAAAGCAGGTTTACAACTTTTCTATCTGTATTCACACCTTCCCTACTTGTCTCCTCTTTATTTCTAACTTTTTCTCGTGCTGCATATTTATCAATGCTTGTGGTAATTATTCTATTTGGTATTGTATTGTTTAGATATTTTTCGAAAAATTTCATTAAAGTATTGTTTTTTTTACTTTTAACTATTGGGTTGAGTTATGAACTTTCACTATTACAACCGCATGTTGCTTCTAGAGTTTCTTTTTCAGGAATAACAAATGTCTTAGTTGGACCTAGTAATATATCTAGGGTAGATAGAATAGATGTCTACAAGAGAAGTTTATATATAATTAAGGATTTCCCTATAGTAGGTTCTGGTCTTGGGACTTTTGGAGAAATATTTAAAAAATATCAAGATATTCCTTGGGTATATTTTGATTATACACATAATCAATATCTACAAATATTCGTTGAAGAAGGGGTTATTGGTGGCCTTATTTTCCTTTCTTACTTTATTTACTTGGGATTCATAGGATTGAGGAATATTTATAAAGACAGATTCTTTAAATTTAAACAATCTTTTCCTAAGAATCTACTTTATATATTTATATTTTCTGGAGTATTAGCCTCCATGTTACATGTATTACTTGATTATGATTGGGAGATTATCCCGGTATTCTTCCTTTTTTCAATTATGGTAGGAATGTTTTTCAATTTATATAAGGATACTAAGTATATATATATACAAGGTAAAACTGTATTTATATCGTTTATAGTCTCTAAATTATTTATCCTTTTTTGTTTATATCTTTTCTTGGGTGAGTTGTATTTCAAAAAAGGTGAATCAGCTTATAACAACAATAATTTACCCGCTTCAATTATTTATCTAAAAAAATCCATAAGATTTCTCCCTTTTGATTCTGATCCTTACGTGTGGGAAGCGTTGTCTTATGAGAATCAAATGAAATATAATGTTGCAAATTCTTTACTCAATATAGCCTTAAAATTAGACCCATATAATGCAGATATTATGAACAAAATTGGGCAAAATTATGTTAATGCAAATAAGCATAAAAAAGCATTAAGTGCTTTATATGAAGCATATGATTTTAATAAATATTCTGATCCTTCTTTTGTTTTGGCTTTGGGTGAAGACCTGAGTTACCTTAGACATATGAAAAAAGCAGTAGCTTTGTATAAGCAAGCTATAACCAAGTATTTTCCTTTAAACTCTACATATCGTGGATATAGTCAGTTTTATAAATTAAATGGAGTTGATGTTTCGTTGGGTTATATATATTTAAATCTATATATACTTACAGGAAATAAAAAGTACTATCAAATATCAAATTCTATAAATGGTGTAAGTATAAAGAAAACATTTAGCATTAATAAAAAATAAGTATTTATTCAATTTTTTTATTAATTTCTGTTGTTGATACAAAATCTCCTGAAAGGTTTATTAATCTTGATCCAGAGGTATGTCTACTGTGTAAAGAAATTGATGATAGAGGAATCTTGATTATTTGTCCCTTATTAGAAATTATTAATAATTCCTCGTTGGAATTTTGTACTATTTTCATTGATACTAAATCTCCCGTTTTGGGATTTATTCTTGCAATAAAGGCTCCTTTTCCTCCCCTACCCTGTGTTAAGTGTTCTTCTATTTTTGTTCTTTTTCCATAGCCATTTTGGCTAACAACAACTACATAACTATTTTCTTGTACAATATCTGCACCTATAATCTCGTCATTTGTCTTATCTATAGAAATTCCTTTTACGCCTCTAGAAGACCTTCCTGTTTCCCTAACATCCTTTTCATTGAACCTTATTGAGTGCGCTTTCTTAGTAGCAATCAATATTTCATCACTACCTTTTGTTCCCATAACCCATTTTAATTCATCATCTTTATCTATTGTTATTGCTATAATTCCATTCTTTCTAATATTTTTAAATTTATCTAATGATGTTTTCTTAACTGTCCCATTTTTTGTTACCATAAATAAGTACTTAATGCTTTCTCCTTCTCCACCCATATCTTTAGTTGTTATAACGCTAGTAATTTGTTCTCCTTGGTCTATATTAATTATATTAATTAATGGTTGACCCTTAGCCGTTCTTGAGAATTCTGGAATTTCAAATACTTTAGTTACAAATACCCTTCCTTTGTTTGAAAAAAATAAAATATTGTCTGTTGTTGAGGAAACTAATGCATGGGTAATGGAGTCTGTTTCTTTTGTTGTCATACCTATGACCCCCTTACCTCCACGGTGTTGTACTTTATATGTTTCTGGAGATAATCTTTTAATGTATCCTTGTTTACTAATTGTAATTAACGATTCTTTCCTCTCAACAATATCTTCTATCTCAAATTCCCCAACCTTTGATTTAACAACTTTAGTTAATCTTTTGCTTGGGTATTTCAACATGATTTCTTGGGTTTCTTCTTTAATGATTTTAATGACATTAAATTTATCAGATAGTATAGTTTCTAATGATTTAATTAATTTTATTAATTCTGCAAGTTCTTCTTCTATTTTACTTCTTTCTAATGCAGCTAATCTTCTCAATTGCATATCTAAGATTGCGACTGCTTGTATTTCTGTAAGCGAAAAACTTTTCATCAATGATGTTTTTGCTACATCAGAATCCTTTGATTCCCTAATTATCTTAATAACCTCATCTATGTGATCTATTGCTATTTTTAGTCCTTCTAGTATGTGTGCCCTAGCTTTTGCCTTTTCAAGTTCAAATCTTGTCCTCCTTTCAATAACTTCAATTCTATGCTCTATAAATATATCTAATATGTTTTTTAGTGTGAGAAGTTTTGGTTCACCCTTTGTAATTGCAAGCATATTTGCATTAAATACAGATTGCAATTCAGTATATTTAAAGAGTTTATTTACTAATATATTTGGTTTTGCTTCCTTTTTGAGATCTAATACTACCCTAATTTCATCTTTTGCACTTTCATCTCTTATATCTGAGATACCTTCTAATTTTTGATCTTTAACTAGTGATGCTATCTTTTCAATAAATCTAGATTTGTTGACCTGAAAAGGTATTTCGGATATTATGATTTGCATTTTTGAAGCCTTATTCTCTTCTATATTTGCCTTTCCTCTTATCACTATTCTTCCTCTTCCTGTTGAATATAGGTTTTCTATTTCTTGTCTGTCATAAATAACTCCTTTTGTTGGAAAATCTGGACCTTTAATATATTCCATCAATTGTGCAGTAGTTGCTTCTGAGTAAATATTACCCTCTGGAGTTATACTTTTTATTTGATCTAAAAGAAAAATTATCGCATTTAGAACCTCTTCCATATTATGAGGAGGTATTTTTGTTGCCATCCCAACTGCAATACCATCTGCTCCATTAAGTAATAGGTTTGGTATTGCTGCAGGTAATACAATTGGTTCCTTGAGTCTCCCATCATAGCTGTCTTGGAAATTTACAGTTTCCTTTTCTATATCCCTAATCATCTCGTCAGATATTTTTGCGAGTTTTGCTTCTGTATATCTCATTGCTGCAGGGCTATCCCCATCAATAGAACCAAAATTTCCTTGCCCATCTATTAATTGGTATCTTATGCTGAAATCTTGTGCCATGTGTACAAGTGCATCATAGATAGACATGTCTCCGTGAGGATGATATTTCCCCATTACATCTCCTACTGTTCTTGCTGATTTAGAATATTTGGCTGTGTGATGAAGGTTATCTTCATGCATTGTATATATAATTCTTCTTTGGACTGGTTTTAAACCATCTCTTGCATCTGGTAATGCCCTAGCAGTTATAACACTCATTGCATAGTTTATATAGCTACTTTTCATCTCTTCAATAACATCAACTTCCTTGATGTTATTGGTATTTACATTTTTTATATTCTTATCTTCCATATACTTTATATATCAAGTTGTGCAGATTTTGCGTTAAGCTGAATAAATTTTTTCCTAGGGGGAACGAAGTTTCCCATAAGCATATCAAAAACTTTATCTGTTTCTTCAATATCTTCTATTTTAATTTGTTTAAGAATTCTTGTTGCTGGATTCATAGTAGTTTCCCATAATTGTTCAGGGTTCATCTCTCCAAGACCTTTATATCTTTGTATAGAGTTTATTTTTATATTATTTTTATTAAGTTCATCTAATATTTTTATATTTTCGTTTTCATCAAGAACCCAATAATCTTTTTGACTTGTTGTTATTTTATATAATGGTGGTTGTGCTATATATACAAAACCTTTATCTATAAGAGGTTTTAGATATCTATATAGAAATGTAAGGAGCAATGTTACTATATGTTCTCCATCTACATCTGCATCTGTCATGATTATTATTTTGTTATATCTTAGTTTCTCCAGATTTAGATTATCGGCAATACCAGTTCCTAACGCAATAACTAAATCTTTTAACTTATCATTATCTAATACCCTATCTATTCTATACTTTTCGCTGTTTATTGGTTTTCCTGTAAGTGGTAGTATTGCTTGAATTTTTCTGTCCCTACCTTGTTTAGCTGATCCTCCTGCACTATCTCCCTCTACTATAAATATTTCTGCTTTTTGAGGATCCCTTTCGCTACAGTCAGCCAATTT
Source organism: bacterium (assembly GCA_021803645.1). Classification (GTDB taxonomy): domain Bacteria; phylum Patescibacteriota; class Dojkabacteria; order JAKAPS01; family JAJZLI01; genus JAJZLI01. The sequence goes on along the minus strand of JAJZLI010000022.1, from coordinate 1,988 downwards.
TCCAGGTAGTGTTCCTCCTTCTAATACACCTTTTCTCATAACAGATTCCCTTGCTGCTTTTGCTGCTTTTCTTGCTCTCGCAGCAAGTAAAACCTTTTCTATTATATTCTTTCCTTCCTTAGGGTGCTCTGATAAATATGTTTCAAGCTCTCTTGATGTGACATTTCTTACTATTGTCTGAATCTCGTTATTGTTTAGTTTCATTTTTGTCTGACCTTCAAATTGAGGGTTTTGTAGCTTAACAGAAATGATTGCTGTCAGACCTTCCCTTACATCATCTCCTGTTAACCCTTCCTCTCCTTCTTTGATAACATTAATCTTTTTGGCATAATCATTTATTGTTTTTGTTATTGCAGATTTAAACCCTGTCAGGTGAGTGCCCCCTTCAGGGTTATATATGTTGTTTGCAAATGAGAGGATGTTATCTGCTATGTCATCTGAATATTGTATCCCTACTTCTACTTCTGTATTCTCTTCATTCTTTTTAATATGAATTATTTCTGTTAATGCTTTTTTATCTTTATTTAAAGATCGTATATATGATTTTACTCCACCTTCAAAGTATATATAGTATGGCACTTTATATTTTTCACTTCTTTCATCCAAGAATGTGAATGTAATCTTCCCTGTAAGATATGCTTGTTCTCTAACTCGTCTTAATAACTGTTTGGCACTTATATTAACATCAGAGAATATGGAGTTATCTGGTATAAATGTTTGTATGGTTCCATGTTTTTTGCCATTACTTTCAATCTCCTTTACATCATAAAGAGGTTTTCCCTTTTCGTACTCTTGAATATAGTGCTTACCGTCTATAAATGATTCTGTAATCATTTTTGAGGACAATGCATTTGTACAGGAGACACCAACTCCATGTAATCCACCGCTGATTTTATATCCTCCTTCGGAACCGAATTTTCCTCCAGCATGTAATACTGTCATAACAGTTTCTAGTGAAGACTTTTTTGTTTGATGATGTATCCCAACAGGAATTCCTCTTCCATCATCTTCTATTTGAATTCTCCCGTCTTTAAATATTCTGATATCTATTTGTTTGCAGTACCCACCTAATGCTTCATCTATAGAATTATCTATAACCTCATAAATTATTTGGTAAAGACCATTAATATCAGTAGATCCTACATACATAGCAGGTCTTTTTCTTACAGCTTCAAGACCTTCTAATACAATTATTGAGTTTTCGTTATAACTTTTTTGAGAATCCATCTATTGTTAAATATTAATAGCTATATCTTCTAATATGAGTTTTTTTGATACATTAGAAACATATGCTATCTGTATATCATTTAGTATTTTTATCTTATTTTTTATATCTAATATATTACTTTGCGTATGTATTATAGCTGAAATTATTTCCTGAATAAAGGTGTCTTGTGATTTTATATTTTTCACATACTCTAACCTTTGGAAAATATCCATTTTTAAAAAATTATATACTTCTTCTCCACTCTCTGGAGCGAGAGTACTTGATTGCATTAATACGCATCTTGATATGACTGTATCAATTAGTTTATTAATATTATCGATTTGAAGTATTATTTGTGTATCTTCTTTTGTTTCTTCCAGTAATTTTAACATTGCATTTTGGGCTTGAAGAGTTATCTCTTGTATCTTTAGTAGAATTAGTCTTTGTTTTAAATTGAATGGCTTATATTTTATTTCATTTTTTATTTGCCTGATAACGTCTATTGTTATCTTTTTTTTATTAATTTTTATGAAATCTGGTGATGATTTGTATTCTGTTTTTTTAAAATACTCATTAATAAACTTATCCAAATCGGCATCATTTTGTGTTTGAAAAATTATACTTTGTGACATCTTTTGTTATTCTATCATATTAGAAAAGTTTGGTGTTTAAAAAAGTATAAATTTGTAGTATAAATTGAGAGTGATGGATTTATTAGATGTACTTCTCTCTCAAGGAAAGATTGATCAGAAAAGTGTTAATCAGATTAGAATTGATGCTA
>JAJZLI010000013.1:3883-14904 GCA_021803645.1 bacterium | reverse complement strand
TCTGGAGGTGAAAGGCAGAGAGTTGCAATTGCAAGGTCTTTAATCAATGACCCTGATATTATACTTGCAGATGAACCCACTGGTAATTTAGATAGCAAGAATGGAGAAGAGGTTATTGCTCTATTAAAAAGTTTAGTTTTTGAGGATGGTAAAACTTTAATCTTGATTACCCATAATCCTGATTTGGTTGTAGACGCTAATATGACCTTACATATCCTTGATGGAAAACTTGTTAGTGTGAGTGATCAAAATATAGTCAGGCCTGTAGTAAAAAAAAGTAGTGAAAAAAACTTTGTGAGGAATATTGGTGTTGGAAGTATTATTAATATTGCATTTAAAAATGTAATGCAGAATAAAACAAGAAATTTACTTGTTGCTTTTGGAATTTCTGTTGGTGTAGCAATGTTAATTTTTATGGTATCTTTTGGATTTGGTCTAAAAAAATCTTTAGTTTCTGCTCTTTCAACTATAAGGTCTGAAAATGTTATTACTGTTTCTCCTTCTTCCTCCTCAGGGTTAGGTATTAAGCTTGGCGTGAGTAAAGTATCAACTACGGAAAAGATATTGGATCAGAATACTATTAATAATTTTAAAAAAATTAACAATGTGCAGGATGTTTGGGGGGCTAATAGTTATTTAGGTTCTATCTTGTATGGGAATAAGCAAGGCATTGTTTATGTTTCTTCCCTTCCTCCTTCTGAATACATCTCTTCGGATACAAAGTCTACTATCCTTTCTGGTAGCCTTCCTGGCAATGGTGAAATTTTATTGGAAAAATCTGTTGCATCTGGGTTTTCTAAAACACCAAAAGATTTAATAGGTAAATATGTTGATATAAAAGTTGGGTCAGGTGGAGTTGCATTGTATGCTGGTGCTAGCTTATATACAAAATCTTCAACATTTAAAATGAAGGTATCTGGAATTGATAGTAATAATTCATATATTACTTATGACACTATGGTAAAGTGGGATGAGGCTTTGGAAGGGGTTTCTTCTTCAGATATTAAATTTGGAACAATATCTGTTTTATCTTCATCAAGTAATTATGTTAAAAATATCTCTGATAAAATATCTTCTTTGGGTTATGGTGTCAGCTCTCTTTCCAGTATTATTTCGTCTTTAAACACTCCATTTTTAATTATTGATAGTATACTTGGAGTTATTGGTGGGGTGTCATTAGTGGTTTCTTCAATAATGATTCTTATTATAATGTTAATGGAAGTAATGGAAAGGACACGGGAGATTGGTGTGGTGAAAGCTATTGGTGCTAGGCGTTTTGATATAGGATTTATGTTTTTATCAGAAAGTTCGATCATTGGGTTTTTAGGTTCTGTGCTTGGTCTTGTTATTGGAACCATTTTTATATTTGTAGTTGAGAAGATTGCTATTTATTTTATTACTAAGAGTGGAGGGCACATTACTCAGGTTTTTTATACTCCATATTACTTATATATACTGATACTTGTATTTGGAGTGATAATAAGTGCAGTCGCAGGGCTTTATCCTGCATTCAAGGCCTCAAATCTTTCTCCTGTTGATGCTCTAAGGTCAGAGTAAAATTTGAAAAGATATTTTATTATTGTTATATTTACTTATCTTAAATTCCCTATGGATCTATCAGACTTGAATGACAAACAGAGAGAAATAGTATTGTATAATGATGGCCCAATTTTAGTTGTTGCTGGGGCAGGTTCGGGAAAAACTAAGGCTTTAACTTATAAAATAGCATATCTTCTTCAAGATAAAGGTTTTAAAGGCAGTGAAATATTTGCAGTTACTTTTACCAATAAGGCTGCAAATGAGATGAAAGATAGAATTGGTAAGATTGTTGGAGAGAGGATATATTTTCCATACATTGGTACATTTCACTCTGTTTTCCTTTCAATTTTAAAAAAGGAAGGTGATAGGATTGGTCTTCCAAGCTCATTTGTTATTTTTGATGAGGATGATCAAAGAAAAATTGTGACAGATATATTGAAAAATAATCTGCATATTAATGAGAAAATTTCTCCTGTTGCAGTACTTTCATATATATCAAGGGCCAAGTCTTCTTTGGTATCACCAGAAAGTTATCCTGGTGGGGGATATTTTGAAGATATTGTTTCTGATGTATACCCAAGGTACCAGAAGGTATTAGAAGAGAATAATGCTATTGATTTTGATGATATTTTAGTAAAGAGTCTGAAGCTTTTAAAATCAGATGATGGGTTTCGGTCTAAATTCCAAGGAGGTATAAAATATATTCTGGTTGATGAGTATCAGGATACAAATGATTTACAGCATAAACTTATTAAGGCTATTTCAAGTAGTAATGTTTGTTTTGTTGGAGATCCAGATCAGAATATATATTCTTGGAGAGGTACTAATATTAGAAATATATTATCTTTTGAAAAAGATTTTCCTGGAGGAAGAATCATATTGATGGAGCAGAATTATCGTTCTACTAAGATGATTTTATCTGCATCCGAATGTGTTATTTCAAGAAATAAACTCAGATATGAAAAGAAATTGTGGACAGAAAATGAATTGGGACATCCTATAAAGATATATTGTGCATATAATGAAGATGATGAAGTGAGATATATAACAGAAAGTATAGATAGATATAACCTTTCTTTATCTGATACTTCTATCTTATATAGAACTAATGCTCAATCTAGGGCAATAGAAGACTATTTGATGAGGAATAATATACCATACAGGATATTTGGTGGACAAAAGTTTTATCAGAGGAAAGAAATTAAAGATATTGTAGCCTATATAAGGTATATTTTTAACCCTGATGATACTGTGTCGTTATCAAGAATCATTAATACTCCTCCTAGAAAAATTGGTAAGGTTGCATTATCTAAGGTTCAGCAGTTGTCATTAAGGGAGGGGGTATCTTTAGGAAGATATATACTATCATACAAGGGTGAACTTCCAGATAGTATTTTAAAGTTTGTCAATCTCATTGACTCTTTGTGTGAAAAATCAAAGAGTGTTTCTCCTAAGGATTTTATTGAATATATAGTTAAGTTAATAGGGTATGAAAAATATGCATTGCAGGAAGGTGAGATTGGAAAAAGCAGGATGGAGAATATATATGAATTTATTGGAGTTGCTTCAAAATATGAAGATATAGAAACCCTCCTTCTTGATATTTCATTAGTATCTATGGATGAAGCACTGAGCGAAAATACGGAAACTATTACATTAATGAGTTTGCATAATGCAAAAGGTCTTGAATTTGACAATGTTTTTATTGTTGGTATGGAAGAAGGGATATTTCCGCATTCTCGTTCTATGGACAGTGTCGATGAGTTGGAAGAGGAAAGGAGACTTTGTTATGTTGGTATGACTAGAGCTAAGAAAAGGCTTTTTTTAACATATGCCCAAAGGAGAAGTCTTTATGGATACACACAAAACAATATACCGTCTAGGTTTTTAGAAGACATTTCAGATGAGTTTTATGTTATAGATGAGTATTGATTTTATGGTGATATTGGTTGATTTATTGATTTGTATGTGTTTATGTATTGATTGATAGTTCCTTGATTTAGTCCTGTTTGTGATCCTCCCCTAAAAAGAAATGACAATGAGTATATAGTTAATATTATGGAAATAATGCTTAGTATTATGCATATCCATCCATTAACATTATCACCATCAGATATTCTATTAATCCCTATAAATATTCCCCACGTTGGTACTAATGTACTTTTTAAATAATCAATAAAAGTTTGTACTTTATATGTATTATCTTTTGGTGTATCCTTAAGTGTTGAAAAAATATCTCTTGCTATTTTAGCTTTTTCCTCTGAAGATAAATTAGAGGAGCCAAGGGATTTAATTGTTTCATCTTTTAATGAGTTTACATCCATGCCTACATATTATCATGAAAATTTTTTTTATTGAATTTGTATGTATAATACTGTAGGATAATATCAATATATGAAAGGTAAGAGTGGATTTTCATTGGTTGAAATAGTTATAGTTATGGCCATCATTGCTGTTTTAATAATGATTGCAATTTTGGGGTTGAAAACTGCTAGATTATCTTCTAGAAATGTACAAAGGCAGAATGCTTTATATTCAATAAATGTGGATATTCAAAATTATTATAATGAGTTTGGTTTCTATCCTTCTGATGTATATTTTGGAGGAACTTGGAATGGCAATGTTTATGAATGTAATGGTCCAGCTTCGTATGATAAAGTGTGTTTAACGGATTATCAGGCAGGAGGTTCTGGAGGTGCATGTCCTTTCAGTACTACTCCATACGATTGGTATGTGCAGGATAGTGTTCTTCAAGGGGCAGCAAATGGTGGGGCTTCTCAATTTGATGGTTGGGGTGGTGATGCTTATTTTGGTGGTAGTCGGCTATGTGAGGGTGTATTTACAGATGCTTCTCAAACACAGTATTTTTATTGGGATAATTACTCTTGTCCAAATGGTCCTGGGTGTAGTGGTTTGGGGGGGGTTCCTCAAGGTTATGTTGTTGGCTTTTGCAGAGAAGGAGGTGGGGCAACTTACCTTTCTGGAGGTATAGCTCCTACAATTAGTATATCTGAATCTGGGGGGCAAACCATTGTAACTGCAACAGGAACTCATGCTAATGGTCTTGATCCTGATGGTCTTTGGGGCATAGCTCCAACAACTAAACTAACTCATCGTGTTATTTGTAACAATCCTTGATGTGTTATAATTTGTTATTGTTATGAAAAGAAAAATAGAGAATGTGTTAAATGAAATTCGTCCATTTTTATTCTCTCATGGGGGGGATGTTAAATTTATTGGATATAAAGATCATGTTGTTACAGTAGAGATGGTTGGTGCCTGTGTTGGTTGTTCTCTTAGTGCTGTTACACTTAAAGGTGGTATAGAGCAGATTTTAATGGACGAATTTCCTGAAGTTAAAGAAGTAAAAGCGTTAGAGAATGAATCCAAAGGATAATTCTACTTTAAAAACAAAAGATTCTAAAAGAATACGTATTTATATTGATAAAGATCTTTGTATTGGAGCTGCAAGTTGTATTTCTATTGCTCCTGCTACTTTTAAGCTTGATGAGAATGCAAAAGCATATGTGTATGCTGATGAGGTTGATGATTATGATACTATACTTGAGGCTGCGATGAGTTGTCCTACATTAGCTATTATACTTAAAGATGATGAAGGTAATCAGATTTGGCCTTAGATTATTTCTCCCTCATAGGTATATGGATGTGACATTTGTATATCTACACCTTCTGGTATGCTGATACCATTAATTTGTGGTATATCTGTATTATTTTGATCTATGGTTCCTAACGTGATATGTGGATTATATGTTTCTCTTGGTACTGTCCATAAATCTTGGCTTTTATAACAAAATGAGCATACATCATCTACTCCCAAGTATCTTAGGTATACTTGAGTAGCTATACTCAAATGATCTCTTATTTTCATGAATGATAGTGGAGCTTTTATCTTTACAACAACATATCTACCAAAATAATCTAGTTCCTGTGGCGTAACTGAGAAATTTCCTATTTTATGAGTTATTACACGATATGTTTGTGTCAGAGAAGATAACATATTTCTGTACTCTTCAATACTAATATTGGGTGATGCTTGTTTCCTGATTGAATCAAATACATACATTGGGTTTCCAAAATGAAATACTGTCATGTGTATCCTGTTCCAAGGATAAGGCATGAAATTAGGGTTTATACTCCCAATGAGTGCTTGTATTCCTTGTATTGTTTTTAAGCTTTTTCGTTTGGGCACTGAGGATATATATAACCTTTTTTTTCCTCTTGAACGTGGAGCCTCTCTTTCTAAAGTAACAGTTTCCATTAATTTTTTTTGATTATATCCCTTTTCTATTGTATATACAAAACTGCCACAATTATGATATACTCCTCTTTGTTAAACTGATACTATAAAAGAATAAGTTATATGCATTTAACAAGGAAAGCAGATTACAGTCTGCTTATAATCTTGGAAATAGCAAGCCAAGAAGGGTGGGTATCTTTGAGGGAAATTTCTCAAAAGACAAAAATACCACTTTCGTTTACTCGTAATATTCTTTACTCTCTTTCAAAAGGAGGGCTTATTTTAAGTAAGGAAGGAATTCGGGGTGGATATAAGATTGCACGACCAGTAAACGACATCTCTGTTAAAAATGTAATTGAGGCTTCTGGGTTTAATCTAGCTATGACATTGTGTATGCATTCAACTTGTGATAAATCTTCTTTTTGTCGAAGTCGCAAAATTTTAGAAAAGATAAATAATGAGATAATTGAGCGGCTTGATCATATTAAAGTAAAAGATTTAATTTATGCAGAAAATACTTGAAATTAAAAACCTATTTGTTGATGCAGATGATACTCATATATTAAATGGAGTTAATCTTTCTGTTAACAAAGGAGAAATTGCCGCAATTATGGGACCTAATGGTTCAGGTAAGAGTACATTGGCACTTTCTCTAATGGGTTCTCCCTCACTTAATATTAAGTCAGGAACTATACTTTTTGATAATGAGGATATGAGTAACCTTGAAGTTCATGAAAGGTCCCTAAAGGGGCTATTTCTTGCTTTTCAGCACCCTATTGAAATACCAGGTGTTAATGTTGGTAGTTTTCTTTATGCTGCATATAAGGCAAAGTTTAAAAAAGAAATATCCATATTTACATTTATTAGAGATTTAAAAAATATTGCAAAAGAATTTGGCATAAAGGATTCCTTTCTTAATAGAAACTTGAATGTTGGCTTTTCTGGAGGGGAAAAGAAAAGAATAGAACTGTTACAGATTGCTGTATTAAAACCGAAGCTTGCAATATTGGATGAAGTAGATTCAGGAGTTGATATTGACAGTCTATCTTTACTGTCTTCTGGTATTAATAAATTAAAGAAGGAAGGGATGAGTTTTCTTGTAATCACTCACCATATAAGAATACTGCAGAAAATTAATGTTGATAGTGTGCATATAATGCATTCTGGTAAGATTGTAAGAAGTGGAGATATCTCTCTTGCTGAAATACTCGAAAATGGTGGTTATAAATCTGTTATATAATTTTTATGTATAAAAAAGATTTTCCTATATTCACAAATACAAAGTTCAATGGATTTGACCTTGTATACCTTGATAGTGCTGCTACAAGCCAAAAACCACAGATTGTTATTAGTAAATTAAAAGAATTTTATGAAAAATATAATGCAAATATCTACAGGGGTATCTATAAATTGTCTGAGGAATCCACAGAGCTTTATGAAAAGACTAGATCTAGAGTAGCTGATTTTTTAAATGTTTCATCCTCTGAAATTGTTTTCACAAAAGGTACAACTGATGGGATTAACTTTATAGTCTATGCTTATGCAAAAAATAAACTCAAAAAGGGAGATCTTGTTCTTCTTACAGAGATGGAACATCATTCTAATATTGTTCCATGGCAAATACTCTCTAAAAATATTGGTTTTAATATCGAGTATGTTCCAATTTCAAAGGATGGAAAACTAAAAGATTTAGATAAATTTTTGGAATTTAAGCCTAAAATTTTATCTATTACTCATGTTTCCAATGTTTTAGGAAGTGTAAACGACATCTCATATATATCAAATATGGCACATAAAATTGGATGTACTGTAATTGTAGATGGTGCACAAGCTGTATCTCATATGAAGGTGGATCTTAAATTACTTGATTGTGACTTTTATGTTTTCTCTGCACACAAAATGTTTGGACCTACAGGAGTCGGTATACTGTATGGAAAGAATGAAATTTTATCTGAGCTTGAACCAATATTTGGGGGAGGAGAGATGATATCTTCTGTTACAAAAGATGATGTCGTATTTAAAGATTCTCCTTTTAAATTTGAGGCAGGAACTCAGAATTTTGCAGATGTTTCCGTGTTTTCAAACTCAATTGATTATATAGAGAATATAGGTATTAACAATATATCAAGTTACATAAAAGATTTACATTCATATGCTGTAAAAAAACTGAAAGGTATTAAAGGCCTTCGTATTTATGGTGAAGGAAATCTTTCAGGGATTGTTTCTTTTGATATAAATGGTATCCACCCTCATGATATTGCTACTCTTCTTAATGAAAACAATATAGCTGTTAGAGCAGGACATCATTGTGCTCAAATACTTATGTCTTCACTTGGTGTTTCTTCTCTTACAAGGTGTAGTTTGCAAATCTATAACGATAAATCTGATATTGACAAATTAGTATCTTCTTTAGATAAAATAGTTAGTTATTTTAAATAATTTAATGGATAACAATTCTTTGCTTCAATCTTTTATTATTGAAGCTTATAAAAATCAGAAAAATAAAAAGCATATTCATGTTTATAACATAAAACAGGAAGGTGAAAATGTATTATGTGGTGATTCTATTACTTTTTATGTAAATGTTGTAGATGATATTGTTAAAGATGTTGGATATGATGCAAAGGGTTGTGTTATATCACAAGTTTTTACTTCTGTGCTTTCAGAGAATATGATAGGTAAAAATTGGAGTAACATTTTGAATGTAGTATCTTTTGATGATATTTATAGCTCTATTGGAGTATCCCTATCCCCCACAAGGTTAAAATGTGCAAAACTTCCTTTTGAGACAATAAAACTTGCTCTTACAGAAAAATAGATATACACTTACATCTAACTATGACGCAAGTTCAAGATTATGATTCTAGTAATTATGACTATCGTAATTATTGGAAAGGAAGATCATATGAGCATTTATCAGAAGTTGTATTTTTAAAGGAACTAATTTTTCCTGACAATTCTTCTTTTTTGGATATAGGTGGGGGATATGGTCGTTTATCTAACCTTTATAAAAATTTTAAATTTCCAATATTATTGGATTATTCTATTAAAAATTTAAAAAATGCTGATAAAAATTTAATTAGAGTATGTGCTGATGTTTATAACCTCCCCTTTAAAGATAGTAGTATTAACCATGCAATGTCCGTTAGATTAATGCATCATATAGAGAATCCTTCTGATGCCTTAAAAGAAGTCTCAAGGGTTGTCAATAATGACCTTATACTAGAGTTTGCAAATAAAAATCACTTTATTGCAAAGGTAAAGCATATGTTCGATCCAAATTTTAATAGTACTGATTTATATTTTCAGACACATAAGAAGGATAGTCAAGGATGGAAGGATTCCCAAATTTTTATTAACTTTAAGTATGAATATATAGAATCTATATTAAAGAAATCGGGATTCATTGTAAAAAAACATTTTTCTGTTTCAAATTTTAGGAATGGGTATGCTAAAAAATTTTTAAATACGAAATTTCTTGTTTTATTGGATAGAACGTTTCAACCTATCTTTAAAAAAACGCTTTTTGGCCCAAGTATACTTGTTTATGCTCTCAAAAAAGACATTACGAATAATAAAGTTATTGAAAATGTTGAAGATATATTCTGTTGCCCAAAATGTAAGGGAGATTTGAAAAAATTATCTTGCCATAATTGTGGAGTTACGTATAAGAAGGATAGTGGAATATACAATTTTAAAGGTTAATCTCCATGTTGCTTTTTTCGTTTTATAATAAAGAATACTATTGCAGCAAGTATTATAATGAGTGGTATAACAATATAGTATGGTAAATACACTATAGTTATATATGAATCTTGTGTTGTACTGTTTCCTATATTCTGTATGTGTATATTAATCTTGTTGTATCCTATATAAAGTGGAATTGTTTGTACTTCATTTCTTTCTTGTTTTGTAAGAATGTTTATTAGATTTGGCCCGGATATCTTTTTTTTGCTAAATACTCCGTTATCATATATGCTATTCAAAAATGCATTATTATAATCTGATCCATTATATACCCCATATGATATTGGTATTTTGTTTGAAAATGTTATCTTTGGATATTTTTTAACAGTAATACTTAAGTTGCTAATTTTTTCTTTAGAGGGGCCGATATTTATAAAGACATTAACAATTATATTTCCATTAATGGTTATATTTCCTTTTTGTGATTGTGTTACTGAAACTAGTATTCCTCCGTTGTATGATCCATTGGGTGTATTTTTAGGAACATTAATTGTCAGTGGAACATTTATGGTACTTTGAGGAGAAATATTTACGTTCTTTTCTGAAAGATTAATCCAACCTGCTATATTTAATATATCATTGTTTCGAGGGGTATAAATTAGTTTTTTCCCATTGTATGTTATTTTCTCAGGAGTTATGTTTAGATTTAGGGATTGAGTTGATTTATTAAATATAGATAGATTTTCGTATGAACTTTGTCCTCCATTATCGTGTAACGATATGTATGCCGGGGTGATCCTAATACTCTCAGATGCATAAGCTACTTGTGATGTAACAGTGAGTATGATTAGCGTTAGTAGTATAGATAAAAATATTTTTTTCATAATTCAGTTAAAAGTTCCCACTTATTGTGAAAGATATAACATTGTTATACACTCCCGCTGCCTGTAGATTCCCAACATTAATTTGGTATCCTACATTTACTGTTTGAGGGTTTATTGTCTCTGCTGAATATGATGCAATTTCTACTGGAGTCGTTGATAACTGCCTATAATATGATGATGATATGAAATCAGTATTACATAAGGGGTTATTTGATTGAAATATACTATTATAGATATTTGTTATCTGTGTTGGTGTTAGTACTGTATTATATATTGCTATATCTGCAAGCTGACCCTTAAAGTAAAACCACCCTCCGTTTCCTTCAGGCCATGCTCCAGAAGTATCTGAAACACCTATTTGATTGTAAGTTTGTGATGTATTGAGGCTTATAGGGTCATATGTACTTCCTTGAAGTACTCCATCAATGTACAGATATAGTGTTGTATTACTATTGTTTTGTTCTATTGTAAAGCTGTGCCATCTTCCATCATTTACTGGGTTTGTACTCTCAACAGAATAGGCGGAGCTACCTCCATTTGCAGCTATAAATTTCCCATTTATTCCTATATATGCAAGTGGTGTCCATGCCCCACTGCCTCCTCCTACTGGAGATGTTTGGTATCCTAATATCCCTCCATTGGATGTTGTCTTA
>JAJZLI010000013.1:0-3873 GCA_021803645.1 bacterium | reverse complement strand
CGAGTATGTGTAGTTGTTGTAACTGTTTAAAATAAGGCTTGATGGTAAATTTACATATGAATTTGATCCATTAAAGTAAGTAGAGTTTCCTAAATTCGAGTTTGACATTGGTCCAGGATATCCTTGTGTATATCCTCCCGTGTAAGTTCCGTTATTTCCAGATCCTGTAAGATCGTATGATTCTGTACCTGATGTCTCTCCTAGTGTCAAAAATTCAATTGGATTAGTTGAGAGTACTGTACTTATATATGTATTTGATGTTGTGCAATCATATCCAAGTCCGTAATAGGCATTACTGTTCCATAATGCTGCAGTAGTAGTTGTTGCTCCATTGTTGACGGGAGGAATTGTATTGCCGTTTGCAGAAGTTAAATTTCTGTTTTGTGCAATATAAAGGTTATATCCAAATTCTGAGTTTGAGTTAATAGTTACAACAGATTTTGTTGTTGCTGTTGTTAATGTATTTGGATTTAAGTTTCCAATATTTATGGCATTTGTATTTAATGTGAGAGTGATTGATGGTACAGATTGACCAGCATAGTATTCAAACCCTGAGTTTAGTATGTAGTTGGGACTTTGTGATTCTCCTGTTACTGTTTGTCCTATGACACTACCTAGATTAAAATTAGGAGATGACATATATGGACCTGCCTCCCCAAATACTGGGTCTGTAAGTATATAGTTTGTGGATATGTAATTTTGGGCAATTGTTACCTTAGGGATTAAAAATATAATAATAGAAACTGTGAATATTACAATTATTAGTTTTTTCATTTTCTTCTTTGTGTTATGTATACTACCAATATTATCAAAATGAATATTGTAATTAAAGCTTCTTTCCAATTTATTTCTATAAAACTTATCTTACCACTGACATTGTAAGCTTGTCCTTGTACTCCGTAGGATAGATATATTTCTGCTTTGTAGTACCCTATTTGATTTAAAATGTTATTGTTATTCCATGAAGAGGTATACTTTCTTGTGTACCCTGGTAATGTTAATGAGTTTGTATTATTAATTGATATACTTGTGATCTTTTTACCCCATAGGTTATATATATTTATAAACCCTGAAGGAGAAAGTACAATATTGCCATAATTATGAAAATCTATTATAAAGGGTACTTTATTTTGTAACATAATTAGACTTGGAGTATAAAATTTATCAATAGCACCTTTAACATTAATTTTTCCAGAAATATTAATAATTATTAACGTTGCTAGTGATACATTAATTTTTCCTGAGTTTTCTTTGACAATGATTGATAACATGTGGCTTCCTGCAGGTGCATTTTGTGGAATATTAATACTATATTTTATTTTGATACTTTCGTTGCTCTCTACTGTCTTTGGATAATTTTGAATATCAATCCAGTTTCTTTCACTGTCATTTGGTATAAATATAGGATGGTTAGTATTTTTATATTCAGTAAATCCAGAAGCATAAGCACTAATTTCTAATGTTTCTCCTGTTTGATTTGTAAAATATACCGATTCTTGATATTTTTGTCCACTTGAGGCATTAAGTACCAAAAGTGAGGGGTGAATATTTACAGAAACTGTTGATGCGTAAATTTTACCTGTTATTGTTAGTATTGTTGTAATTAGGCAGATGATGACTGATATAGTCTTTATTTGCCTCATTTTAGAAATTTCCTGATACTATGTAGTTTATATTATCTGTATATGTACCTTCTGCTGTTGCATTTGAAGTGGATGCTAAATAATTAATTGTGGCAGAATCGTTACTTATTGGGCCACTTGATGATAAAAAACTACTATATGTATTTGAAAGTGCTCCTACGCTTGTTCCTGTTCCATTGTATGGAGATGAGATAGTCAATGATGAGCTTGTGGCATTTATTCCATATCCAGCTGTCCCAGGAGAAAGTGTTGTAGTAGATGATGGTATTAAATTTCCATTCCCTGTATTTTCTAATCCCGAATATTGGTCTTGAACCATAATATTAATTCCTAATGCTGCATTTGTACTTGCTGTAATACTATTTGAAATTTTAGATACTGCAGTTGTATATATAATTCCGAATGAAAGAGAATTTGAAGATAGAGAAAATGTAATATATGGGTTAACCCTGACAGACAAATCTACATTTCCAGAATTGGATAAATTTTCAACACTTCCAAATGTGACTGTGGGTATATTTGCTGCATATTCCCTAGTTAATACCCAGTTTACTGTTATAGGTGGTATGCCTGCTGATCCTGATGCTGCTCCTGTAAACTCTCCTAAGTATATATAGTATGGGTATGACCATGTCGTAGAAGTTGAACTTACCTGATTTCTATTTTCGTAAAAAAGGATGTTTGAAGGAGTGACTACGGAACCTAAGATATAAGGGGTATTCTCTTGAGCTGTAAATGCAGTCCCAGATGAATAATAACTCGCTGAAGTTCCATTTGCTGTCCAATAGTCTATATTAGTTCCTTCAGGGTCCATTAGATATGCTAATGCATTGGATCCTGTATTATTTCCTTGTGTACTTTGCGCATTTGCTATTTCAAGTCCAGAATATTGTCCTGTGTAGAAATTTGACCATGATACTTGTGCTTCTGTTATAAGTCCTGGTTGTGACCCTACGGAGTTATTTGTATATATTGATCCACAGGTTATTGTGAGGTTTCCAGGGGTTATAGAGTAGCATGAACTGCCTCCAGATGAAGTCCAGACGGAACTGTTTAGTACTGATGATGAGAAATTGTCAAAAAATGGAAATGTTGTGCTTCCATCACTTTGTGAGGTTGCAGATGGTGATCCATAATACATATAAATAGTAGTGTCTGATGAAGCAGGGATTGTTGGAACATTTACAAATATGATGGTATCGGAACTATAACATGTTCCCGGTTGTAACCAGTAGCTTAAATTATTTCCTAAGCTATCTTGGAATCGTATATCTGCACATGAGCTTTGCATTTCCCCCTCCTGAATTAATGCTTGTGTATTTATATTAAGCTCCAATTGATAGTTTGTTAGAGTTACAGAGGATGTTGTATTGTTGATTGTTATTGTTTGTTTGTATGATGTACCATCTAGCCCATTTCCATTTGAGTTTATTATTGCAACAGCCAATGATGCACTATCCCCTGAGGAATCCGATACTGTGATTATATATTGATTTGCAGATGTAGAGGGGGTTGATGGGTTAGTGGCTGTTATTCCTGATATGCTGATATCGGTTCCTGGAGATATTGCTGTACCTGTATCTGTAACAGTAATAGTATTTCCTGATAAAGAAAATGTACTACTTGAAAAGCTGGAAGTTGCTCCGGAAACAGATAATGAAGTAAACCCTGTAGGAAAGTTTATTGTAACTGAACCTCCAGATGATATACCAGAGGTGGCGTCAAATGTAATATTATGTGAACTAAGACCATTTAAGGTTTCATTTGACATTTCATCTGTTATTGGTGATAAATTTGCAGCATGTGTTTGAATACATATTGGGATAAATAATGATATTACAAATAGTATTGATATTGTTATATATATTATTCTAATTTTCATATTACCTGTTCATCAACTTCTTTTGGTATTATCTTTACAATTATATGTATCTCAAATAATAGTATTATTGCCGATATTAATAACTCTATTGGCTTTGTTACCTGGTATAGTATAAAAATTGAAGATACCAGAGCAAATGTTGAGATAATAGGTGGATATATTCTTTTCTTCTTTATCATAGAAAATACATTCTCTCCCAGGATAATAGTTCCTATTAGAAGAATTATGTCTAATACAAAGTATATTTTTTTGTAATTTTGAACGATGTTTTCTATTGAAGATGAAGGGTAATATGGTATGTTAATTGATTTTGCAAGAACTATTGGTGATTCAAAGTATGTTGTGTCG
>JAJZLI010000015.1 GCA_021803645.1 bacterium | reverse complement strand
TAGAAGATAGACTCCTCATATAGTTACCTATACCTGTCTGGTACTCCTTAACCTCTCGTAAATCTATACCAATACGTTTCATAGAGAAAATATAAAAAAATTATGAAAGAGTATACAACACAAAACAATATATTACAAAATTAAAAAAAACAAGGATTATTATACTGAACGCATTAAAGACGCATAGGTATCAGATTTATGCCATTTCCAAGCACTAGAGATAATATCGTCTAATTTATATTTTGGATTCCATTTTAGAATTTTTTGGGCTTTAGAATAATCAGCTATTTCTATATCAGGATCCCCTGCTCTTCGCCCCGTAATTTCAACTTTAAAATCAACTTTAGTTACCTCCTTAACTTTATCAATAATCTGCTTTACAGAAAACCCTTCTCCATTACCCAGGTTAAAAATATTTGTTTCTCCTCCATTAAATAAATACTCTAAGGATAGAATAAATGCATTAGCAAGATCTTCAACATGGACATAATCACGGATACACGTACCATCAATAGTCTTGTAATCATTACCAAAAACCTTAACACCATCTCTTAACCCTAAAGCAGCATTAAATACAATAGGAATAAGATGACTTTCTCTCTTATGAGCTTCACCAATATTCCTTGTAAATGAAGCACCTGATGCATTAAAAAATCTTAGAGACACAGAAGATATCCCATAAATACTACTATAAAAACTTAGAACTTTCTCAAACGTCAATTTAGTAAGGCCATAAACACTAATAGGATCAGTTCTGTCTGTTTCAGATACAACTTGTTTGTCAGGGATACCATATACTCCAGCAGAAGATGCAAATACAATATGTTTAATACCATGATTTTTTGCAAACTCTAAAACTTCAAAGTTTTCAGATAAGTTACTTTGAAGAAAAATACCTGGGTTCTTCATTGATTCTCCAGCTTCAATTAAAGCAGAAAACCAACAAATTGCATCGAAATTATAATTTTTTGCTAGATTTTCAAGATTATCTTTATTTATATGAAACTTAAAAAATGATTCAGTCCCTATAAATTCTAGATGCCCATTTGAAAGATCATCAACAACAACTACATTATACCCCTTATCTCTCAAACTCCAGACAACATTAGACCCTATATATCCCGCACCGCCCAAAACTAGAATAGTCCTCATATACAAGATTTATAATAATTTATTAGGGTATATTATATGTAATAAAATATACTTTTGCAAAAACACTAACATTATCATAAAATCAATGAAACTAAATTTTATGAATCAATCATTTATAGTACTCACAGCAATAATATTATCTCTTGCATTACTTGGAGGATACATAGCAACATCACTAAAACAATATATAGTTATAGGATATATATTAATAGGAGTATTAATTGGTTCTATTTTTACATCAATCACTCACTCACAAAATTATATTTCAACACTTGCATCAATAGGAGTTGCACTATTAATATTTTTAAATGGGACAGAATTTTCTCTTGAAAGAATAAAGAATTACAGAAAAATCATAGTTTTAGGATCAATCCTGCAAACCATATTTGTTTCCATAATAATGACATTTCTGATATATATTCTACATTTTAAATTTATATCTGCAATAACTGTTGGAATTGCCTTATCTATGAGCTCAACAGTAATTGTATCAAAAGTATTAAAAGATCTAGATAGAAATTATTCACAGATAGGAGAAATTACTATTTCATGGTTAATGATTCAGGACTTATTGACAATTCCTATTATAATTTTCTTTAATAGTACTCTGCCAACCCACCACATAATATTCCCAATAATTATAGCAATACTAAAAAGTGTTGTGATATTAATAGTTATATACTATCTAGGATCTGCAATCATACCATATGCTCTTGAGAAAATAGCACAAACAGAAATACGAGAACTACTAGTATTGTCTGTCATTGCAATTCTCTTTGTAATCATATCAATAGCCTCTGTATTAGGAATCTCCACAATAGTTGCAGCATTCATTGCAGGACTAATTATCTCCAAAAGCCTACTCCACCATCAAATATCACAGGAAATTAAGCCATTTAAAGACCTTTTTTCTG
Source organism: bacterium (assembly GCA_021803645.1). GTDB lineage: Bacteria > Patescibacteriota > Dojkabacteria > JAKAPS01 > JAJZLI01 > JAJZLI01. The sequence continues at coordinate 12,867 of JAJZLI010000015.1, read as the reverse complement.
TTTTCTTTTTCATCCTTATAGGAACAGTAACTCCTGTTACATTTGTCATTGGGCATATATTCCAAATAATCCTTGCTGTAATATTTTTAATAGTAGTAAAAACAGTTATCACATTTATAATACTCAAATTTGCAAAATTACATTCAAATATAGCATTTAACATATCATCTAATATAATGCAGGCAGGGGAGTTTTCATTTGTAATAGGTACCGTAGCCCTATCCTCTCACTTTATAGGAGACAATGCATACTATCTTTTACTTGCAGTAACAATAATTACTATGATACTTACACCATTTACAATACAAAATGATATAAAAATCTATCAAACACTAAGAGATTTCACAAAAAGAACACTTCCAATACTATATAAATATATATTTGATAAAGACCAAGAACTTGCAGACCTGGAGTTAAGACACCCAGGGATTATAATTGTTGGGTATGGAAGAGTAGGTAAACATACTGTAGAAATATTAAGATCCAATCATATGAAAACGACAGTAATAGATTTCAATCAAAACCTTATAAACGCTCAAAAGAAAAAAGATAAAACTATAAATTTCATATATGGGGAAGCTGACTCAATTGAAATAATAAAAAGTTCAGGAATAGAACATGCAAAAATATTGATACTTACAACCCCAGATATAGAAACTAATTACAAAATAGTTCAAATAGTTAAAAATCTAAATGCTAATATAAAAATAATAGCAAGATCTCATTTACCAAAACATAAAGAAATCTTAAAAAATTTTGGGGTAGAGCATATAGTAGAACCAGAGAAAGAAGCAGCATTGTCTATCGTACATATTCTATTACAGTATTTGGGCAAAAATAGAAGGGAAATAAATGCAATTCTACAGAGAAATGAACTACAGGATTAAATTAAGATCACCCTAATAAGTGATATATTGAAATTAAAGTTTGAATTTTTGTTCTCTATATAATAAAATTAGTCTATGCCAAGAAAAAATTTAAAAAATAAAATGATATTTGGGGTATGTTCAGGTCTTGCAGACCATTTTAATATAGATGTTACTGTAATAAGAATTATCTTTCTTGTAGGACTAATTGTCGGCGGATTTACATTACTACTTTACTTAGTACTTGCATTGATTATGCCATCAGATGGGGATCATATCACTTATAATATAGATACAAAATCAAAGAGCTGGGCAATACTAATAATAGTCATAGGACTACTTTTCCTTCTTTCACAACTTAATATTTTCTCCATATTAGGGAATCAAGTATTCTGGGGAATATCATTAATAGTAATAGGACTCATGATATTAACAAAAAAAGTAATAATAGATGCCAATAATAAACTAAACATATTATCATTACTTTTAGTATTTTTAGGACTTATGGTTATTATTGCTTTATTTAGAGATTTACTCCAATATTTAAGTACAATACTTCCTTTTCCAGCAAATCAATATATTTAAAAATACCCAAGTTATTCCACAGGTGGTTGTACAAGGCCATAATTTCCATCGTCCCTAATATACACCATAGCATACCTCCCTGTTTCTATATTTTTAAATAAGAAAGATTTGTGATCAAGTAAGCTCATTCTTTCAATAGCCTCTTGGGGATGAATAGGGGTATCATCTTCATACGTTTTGATTTTTACTATTGGCTTAAACCCAAAATCATAATCTTCTTTTTTGTCATCATCTACATCATATCCTACTGATAAATCATCCCAATTTTTATCCCCATTAAAATAGTACCTACCTTTTTCTTTAAAACTTGTAATCCTAGATTTAAGTGCCTGTACAGCATCTTCAACTAAATCATAAAAATTTGATCCACTTTTTGAAACCCTAAGGTGAACCTTACCCAAAGATAAAGACATTTCTATTTTATATGATTTATGTCTATCTTCAACAATCTTTACATAGATGTCCTCTCCCGATAAAAGATGGGAAATTTTTTCAACTTTCTCTTCAATAAAAACTTTATCACCATCTGTTAAATTAAATTTATCTGTTTTAAAAATAGTACTCATAAATTTATATAATAAACTAAATTAAACTAATACCATACATATAAGGTCTTAATACTTCAGGAACTTCCACCCTTCCATCCTTTGTTTGGTAATTTTCCATAATTGCAGCAATAAGACGACCTGCAGCGAACGAAGTTGCATCATTCATATGAACATATGAAAGGGTTCCACTATCATCTCTATACCTAATTTTCAACCTCCTTGACTGATAATCAGACATGTAATCAGAAGTATGAGTTTCTCTATACTTTCCTTCTCCTGGAAAGTATACTTCAATATCAAACTGCCTTGCATCAGGAACTCCAATATCCCCAGAACATATAGATATAACTCTGTATGGTAAATTTAAAGATTTTACAAGATATTCTTCTATTGCAATAAGCAGATCCTGTTCTGATCTTGCAGATCTGGAATCTGAAAAAGTCTCCATTTCCAGTTTATCAAAATGATGAAGCCGTAATATTCCCTTCATATCTTTACCATAAGATCCAGCTTCTCTCCTAAAAGAAGTAGAATATCCAACATATCTTAAAGGCAAATCAGCTAATTCTAAAATTTCATTCTTATGCATCGATCCAAGAGAATGTTCTGCACTACCAACAAGATATAAATCATCAGAGGAAATATAATACCTCTCATCCTTAGGTTCTAACCTCCCCATTTCATACATAACCTCGGATTTAACAAAAACAGGAGGTAACACTGGAATAAATGGTTTGGAGGGAACATCAATATTAGCACCTGCAATTATCTCTTTAAGCTTATCTTCATTAGTCAAAATACTCATCATAAAATTCAAGAGTGCAAACTGCAAGATTACTAAATTTCCTTTTAGATATACAAAACGTGATCCAGAAACCCTCGCAGCACTTATAGAATCAATAAGGTTTAGCCTCTCTCCAATTTCCCAATGGTTTAAAGGCTTAAAATCAAACTTTCTAATTTCACCTATATTTTTTACAACAACATTATCTGACTCATCCTTTCCATGAGGAACATCATCTTCTATAAAATTTGGAAGTGCATATACTTTATCTTTAAGCTCAGATATTACCTCCCCAAGTTTATCTTGAACTTTAAGAGATTTATCCTTCAGATTTTTTCCTTCTTCTATATACTTTTCCTTATCCTTAATACCACCTTTCATTATTTCAGCAATTTCATTTCTCCTACGTTGTATTTCCTCATACTCATTCTGAAGTTTTATTCTCTTATCATTTAAATCTAAAATAAATTCCAAATCCAGTTTAACCCCTCTAAGCCTTAAAATCTCTAAATACTTTGATTTATTCTTTACAATATATTCCAAGTCAAACATACCTAAGACACTTATAGCATATCATGAGATAAGAAAACAACTCACGTATTATGTCATTGAAAATATATGTGATATAATTATTTCATAGTATGGGAATTAATATAGAAGTAAATTATGAATTCACTAGAGGCAGGTATAAGCATGCCAACAAAAGAAAGTTTAGAAAAGCAAAGACAGATTCAAGAAATCAGTGGTCTACTGAATGAAATATTTGATTGTGTCCTATATGACCCAAATAAACTTATAACAATAGAGCTCCCTACAGAAACAACACCAGAAAGGCAATCAACCATATGGGAAGCAGCAACAGCTGTAATATCATTACGAGAAGAAAATAGAGTAATGTTGGAGAGAATTAAGTCAGGTTCCAGATTTGAAACACCAGAAAGCACACAAAAAGGTGAAGCCTCAATTATGGCCAATTTCCGAGCACAAACAGTAATTCTTGAAGCACTAATGACAGAATCAGAAAGGAGGAAAGAGGAAAGGAGGATACAACAACTGCCTCCTGATGAGAAAGCAATAAGGGTAAAAGAACTAATAGACGGCATTATCTCAGGTCGACATACCACACAAAAAGGAAGTAACGCGAGTTAATTTATCTCCAAAGATTGTATTTCAAATTTATTTGTTATATATTTATTGGGTAGTCATTTTATATTACTTTTCTTTTTATTATGAATAAGAAAATTGGGTATACAAGAGAAACAAATAAGACTATTGATGAGCTCAAGTCTGCAATACAGCAAGAATTCAAAAAACATGGATTTTATTCTTTATTTGACATGGATATGAGAGCCCTTGCAAATGAAAAATTAAATCAAAATTTTTCTTCATATTATCTTATGGGATTTTATAGCATTCCATATACATATTCCGTCAAAGAGGAAGACCCAAATATTAATATGATTATGCCTACAAACATAGTCTTATATGAAATAGATGGCAAAAGATTTATATCAAGTACTGAACCTAAAAATATGGATGAATTCAAAGATAGGGTAAAGGATCTTGTAAATATAGTCAACAATATACAAAAGAATGTCATTGATACTGCTGCGTAAATTTTACTCTAATTTCAACAATATAGTATTTAAAACAAAAAAGATTGCAATCCATGTAACCATTGCAAGGATATCGTATTTTACCGCAAATAATGATGCACCATTTATATAAATATTTCTCAATGCATCAATAAAATATGTTAGTGGGAAATATTGTGCAATTTGCCTTATAAAAAAAGGAAGAGAAGATAAAGGGAAGAATAATCCAGACAAAAACAACATAGGTAATGTTATAAAGTTGGCAAGTGGCATAGCAGTTTCTACCTTATTTACAACAGATGAAAGGAACATTGCAAGCGCAATAAATACAAGAGCTCCCAATGTTATGACTATCATTAAGCTAAATAGATTTCCAACAGGTCTGACATGGTATATATATAAGGCTACAAACATAAGTATTGCAACCTGCATGAGTGCAAGAATTAACCTATTTATTATTATACTAACTAAAAACTGAAATTTAGTCAGAGGAGTTATAAATATTCTACTTAGAATATTCTCCTCTTTATATGTAATAAGTATTACTATTACAGCAAAAAGAACCCCATTCATTACAGAGAACGCAATAACCCCAGGGGTAAGATAGGAAATATAATTATAATCTGCAGGAGATCTACCAGAATTAACATAGAAAGAAATTAGGTTATTATTTATATTATTTAAATTTTTTAGAAAAGCAAACTTAATCTGCTCAACTAAATACTCTACATAAGGGTAGGTCTGTAAACCTTGATTCATATAAAAAGTCATTTGGTATTGAACTTTTTTGTTAATAACTCTTTGAACTATATCAACAACCAAATCAACTCCACCATTATTCAGCCGATGAATATCTTTAGTCAAGTTATATGACCTATAAACATGTATATCACGTATATCCTTAATAAGGTTAAGATGACTTGTAACAAAGGAAGATGCTGAAGGGGGTGATACAACAGATACTCTAAGTGCCTCTGAAGTAGTTGCTGTAAAAATACCAAACACAACCATTAATATCAAAGGAAAAAATAGAGACCACATAAAACTAGCTCTGTTTCTAAGAGCCATTTTTAAATTTGCTAAAGTGAAATAGTAAATTGTTTTCATCGAGTTAATTCTTTATTGATGCGATTATTATTACACCATATAATACAAAAATCAATTAGCATAATTTCTCATCTGATAAGCTAAAATACCAAATGCCGTAGCGACATTTAAAGAATTTTTTTTACCATAAACAGGAATTTCCACTATTTTATCTGCAACCTCCAAAATATTATCTTCAACACCACTTATCTCATTACCTACAGCAAGACATAACGTTGAAGGATATTTAATAGAAGCATAATCAATACTATCTCCCGTCTGTTCTGCAGCATAAAGAGGAACCCCATCATCTTTAAGTTTTTTTATAACATCCATTGGATCTTCAAAGTATTCCCATTCAACAAACTGCAGAGCACCAAGAGCTGTTTTTTCAAGCCTAAAATTTTCAGGGGTGGGAGTATATCCTGTCAGAAATATTTTTTTAGCCCCAACACAATCAGCAGTTCTAAAAATTGAACCTACATTAAATGCACTCCTAATGTCGTGTAGTAGTATATACAAATTAAAATCATTCATATCCTATAGAATAATTAGTGAGGGGAGTTATACAAAACATTTAGAAATAAAATAATTAAGGAAATTATAACATAACAAATATGATATCCCAATAATCACACAAAACTGAGTATAATCTTAAGAGGTGGAGTAGAGAAGGCTATTTCTTACCATGACAATTTTTATATTTTTTACCAGATCCACAAAAACACGGATCATTTCTACCAACTTTACGAGGTGGAGTGTTTATATCCTGACCAGGAAGAGCTCCTGCTGCTACCTGAGTATTTGGAATATCTATTTTTTGTACATAAAATACCCGTCTTGTAAAATCAAAATCAATAGAAGCAATCAACCTATCAAACATATTAAAAGCTTCTGATTTATAGGCTGTCAAAGGATCAACTTGAGCATATCCCTGGAGTCGTATACTTTGTTGTAAATAATTCATAGCATCAATATGATCTGTCCATAAAAATGACATTACCTGTAAATACACATCATTTACAATCTTTCTATATACCTCATCCCCAAAAACATCCCTCTGATATTCAAAAGCTTCCTCTGCAAGAAGAAGTAAATTTTCATGAAGTTTTTCATATGGTTTATCACTTTTTAAAATTAGTAATTTCCACTCATCAAGATTTGAAGAAGAATTTTCTAAAAGAGCTTCTACTAAATTTTTAGGAACAATTGAAAAGAATTCTGTTATTATAATATTTAGCATTGATTCATCAAAAGATACATCTGTATGAGAGGACATAATCCCTTGTATCTGGTTTTCTATTCTATCCATTACAAAAGATTTATAATCTGATTTTGCCTCAGACATCATATTCAAAAACTTTCTTCTCCTTGAATAGATCACCTCTCTATGTTTATTCATAATATCATCATAATCAACCAAAGTTTTCCTTATATCAAAATTATGACCTTCAACCTTCTTTTGAGCAGATTCAATCTGTTTTGTTATTAATCTAGATTCAATTGGAATATCCTCTGATATACCAATACCACCTAAAATCCTAGCAACAGATTCCCCACCAAATATTCTCATCAGATCATCATCCAAAGACACATAAAACCTTGTATATCCAGGATCACCCTGTCTACCAGATCTACCACGAAGTTGATTATCAATTCTTCTTGACTCATGTCTTTGTGTACCAATAACATGCAATCCCCCAAGCTCTTTTACACCTTCTCCAAGAACAATATCTGTTCCTCTACCTGCCATGTTTGTTGCAATTGTAACTTGAGATTTTTCTCCTGCATGAGAAATAATCTGCGCTTCCTTATCATAATATTTTGCATTTAAAACATTATGAGAAATCCCCTTGGCTTTCAACATTAAGGATAATTCTTCAGAAGCCTCCACAGATGTAGTGCCAACAAGGATAGGAACTCCCTTACTATGCAAAGTCTCAATCTCCTCTATTACAGCATTAAATTTAGCTTTTTTGTTACGATAAACTCTATCCGGGCTATCAATTCTTATATTAGGTTTATTTGTAGGAATAACAATAACATCAAGCTTATATATTTTAAAAAACTCTTCAGCCTCAGTAAGTGCAGTACCAGTCATACCTGATAAGTACTTATACAACCTAAAGAAATTTTGAAAAGTAATTGTTGCAAGGGTTTTACTCTCCTGCAAAACCTCAACCCCCTCTTTGGCTTCAATAGCCTGATGTAAACCTTCAGAAAACCTTCTATCTGGCATGAGTCTCCCGGTAAACTCATCTACAATAACAACTTTTCCGTCTTTTATAATATACTCATCATCTTTTTTAAAAAATGCCTTTGCCTTCAATGCATTCTCAAGATGATATGTAATGCTATAATCACTCCAGATATCATCAAGTTTTAAGAATCTCTCTACTTTATCTATTCCAGACTCTGTCAATGTTACTGCTTGATTTTTTTCATCAAGTTCATAGTCATCTTTTTCAGAAAGGGTACTTGCGAGTCTTGCAAAAAGTATATATTTTTGAGTCTCTCCAACTACAGGATCAGAAATAATAAGGGGGGTTCTAGCTTCATCAATAAGCACAGAATCAGCTTCATCAACAATGCAAAAGAAAAGATCTCTCATAACCATGTCATGTTTTGAATACACAAGATTGTCACGCAAGTAATCAAAACCCAAATCATTATTTGTTCCATATGTAATATCACAAGCATAGGCTTCCTTCTTGGAACATTCAACCAAAAAAACGCCATTCATATTATTTAGTTTGGCAACATTTGGGAGAGAAGATTTAAGCAAATCCTTACTCTTACCTTCCTTTTCTAGAGTTTCTAAACTTGCATATCTATATGCTTGTGAAGGTGTTATTATGCCGACACTAAGACCCAAAAAATTATATATATGTCCACACCACTCTCCATCCCTCCTTGCAAGATAATCATTTACAGTTACAATATGAGCACCTCTATCCAAAAGTGAATATAGAGTAAGCGGAAGTGTTGCAATTAGGGTTTTCCCTTCTCCGGTAGCAACCTCAGTTAACTTACCCTGAGCAAGTGCAACACCAGCCATGATTTGCACATCAAAATGCCTAATGTTTGCAACCCTCTTAGTAGCTTCTCTTACTAAAGCAAAAACTTCTACAAGATTATCATCTATAAAATCAGGAATTTTGTCATCCGAGATTTTTCTCCCATCTCCCTTTAACTTGGATATCCTATCTTTTATTTGAGAATCTGTAAGGGAAGATATCTCTTCCTCTTTTGCAGAAATTTCTTCAATAAATGGTCCTAATTTTCTTAGCTGTTTTTGATTTGAATCAAATATCTTATCTAAAAAAGACATATCTCAACTTCGAATATTAACAATATCATACGTCACAGAGGAGGTCTCGGTATTAACAACTATGGAGTCACCAACTTTTTTTCCAAGTAGAAGTTCTCCAATTGGAGAATCTGTTGAAATTTTATTTTCTAGAGGATTACTTTCTGATGCCCCAACAATAGTAAATATTTTTGTTCCTTTATCTGACTTCACTTCTACAACAGACCCAATGTGAACTATCCCTTCATTATCGGTCTGTTCTACAAGATCATAATTGTCCATAATTTCTTCTATTTCTTTAATCCTTGCCTCGTTTAGATCCCTCTCCAGAATTGCAGCAGAATATGCTTCATTTTCTGATAAATCACCTTCCTGTCTAGCCAGATTCACATTAGCATTAATTATATCCCTTTTTTTTCCAGTTCTCTCGTCAAGCTCTTTTTTTAAAGCCATTAAACCCTCTTTTGTAAGTAATACTTTATTCATATTAATCCTTTAATTCACAATACATATAATACCACATATACCCTCCAAAAGATATCAACAAACACATAATAACCGATGCGGGAATGGAATTAATACTACCACAAGAAGAATATAAATACAATTTATTCTACATATTCAAAAGCAAGAGCTGCAATGTTAACGGCATTATCAGTACAAAGCTCTACAGGAGGAATATATACTTTAAATTTGTCAGACTGTGACAAAAACATATTTCTTAGTTTTCTGTTTGAAGCAACCCCACCAGAGAGAGTAATACAGTTAATTCCATAATATTTTGCTGCCTTTAATGTTTTTCTAGTTAATATATCACAAACAGCTTCTTCAAAGGAGGCTAGAACATCTGGCAGATCATCTTTCACCTCATGTGTCCTTTTATAATTTGAAACCGCAGTTTTAAGCCCTGAAAAAGAAAAGTTGAAATCCCCACTACCAATCATTGGACGAGGAAACTTTACATACGAGGTGTTTCTTCCTTCAGAAAGTTTTGAAATGATAGGTCCACCGGGAAAACCAAGGTTAAACATCCTTGCAACTTTATCAAAAGCTTCCCCTGCTGCATCATCTACTGTAGTACCTATAATTTCTATACTTTTCGGGGAGGATACTTTTAAAATCTGAGTATGCCCACCTGATACAAGAAGAGATATATGAGGGAAAATAATATCAGGAAAACTCATAATATTAGCATAAACATGAGCATATAGATGATTCACTTCTATTAAACCAACCTCCATGGACCTAGATAATGCATGAGCAAAAGAGATCCCTACAAGAAGTGCTGGAGAAAGGCCAGGAGACTGAGTAACAGCAACTTTATCAATCTTTAAATTTCCTGATTTGTAAATCACATCTTTTGTCATAGAAGGAAGCACTTCTAAATGCATTCTTGATGCAATCTCAGGAACTACACCTCCAAAATCCTTATGGGATTTTTGGGTGTATAAAGAAGATGCAATAATTTCTCTACCATCCTTAACAATTGCAACCCCAGTATCATCACAAGATGTTTCAATACCCAGTATATTCATAAATTTGAAATATATATAACTCCTATTTTTTCAATATCATCTAAAATTTTGTTTTCAATTCTCTGCCTTATAACAGATAAAAAAGCTTTATAGTTTAAATTGGAAAAATTAGTACCAACTTCTATACTATATTTATCTCCATTTTTAACATACACCTTCCCCCTTGTAGCATTAAGCCGCAAAGGATCATGTGTATTCTCTAAAACGTCAAACCCTGAAAATGAAATAAATTTTAAATTTGGATATCCAATGGATAAACCTTTCAGATATGCCAGAGTTGCCCTTGTACAGGTAAAAGAACCTGGACCACGATTAAAAGCAATCACATTAATATCAGAAAGATTAACTTTACTAAATAAGGAATCTAGGGCTTTGTATATTTCCCTTTTATCCTGTTTAAATTCGACAGGCTCAAAAACCTTCCCATCAAAAGATGCAATAAAAGCAGAAATAATATCATGTGTTCCATCTATTATTAATATTTCCATATTTCAATTGACCTTTCGGTATCAGATAATATACTAAAACTTATATTATACCTTGGAATATCAGAAAAAACTTCGGGAAATTTATTGGCCCATTCTACTGCAACTACACCTTTTTCCAAAACATCAAAAAAACCAGTTGACTCTATTTCATCCTGAAAATTAAGCCTATATAGATCAAAATGATATAGCCATAAACCACGTCTCCCTTTATGATCAGACCTTAGTACAAAAGTAGGAGATAATACATTCTCCTTAACTCCCAAAGACAATGCCAAATACTGTAAAAACGTAGTCTTACCAGATGCTAAGTCTCCATTTAGACATAAGAGTTCATCTCCATGAAGATTATCAGAAAAATTAAATGCTATATTTTTCGTTTCCTCTAGAGAGGAAGAGATGTATTTTTCCATAATTGTATAGGGTATTGTACCATAAAATAAAATTAAACTAATGTGCTACAATATTGACAGTATGGACAATTGTATATTTTGTAAAATTTCAAAGGGAGAGATACCGTCATATAAAGTATGGGAAGATGATAAGCATTTGGCATTTTTATCAATATTTCCTAATACGGAAGGGGTAACTGTTGTTACAACAAAAAAACACTATCCAAGCTATTTTGCAACATTGTCTGATAATGTATTAGGGGACCTAGTAAATGCATCAAAAAAAGTGGCTTTAATACTTGATAGTAAATTAGATGATGTAGGAAGAACAGGAATGATATTTGAAGGCTTTGGAGTAGATCATATACATGCAAAATTGTATCCAATGCATGGAACTGCAAATATTAAGGAATGGGAGGCAATAGAAAGTAAAATTGATAAATACTTTAAGAAATATGAAGGTTACCTCTCGTCACATGACTATAAAGGAATATCTAAAGAAGAACTAGAAAAAACACATAGAAAACTTATAAAATGACCCAATTATAATGATAGAGATAACAAATATTTGTGAGATCCAAAAAGTTCCATGTTATGCATTACATAATCGATAGGAATCCATTTTGCTAACAATGCATCATCCCCTCCTTTTGGGGTAACCTTACTATCATCGTCTATAACATACTTAAGTGCAGTCGTCTCAGGCCAAGCATGAGCAGTTAAACGAATATCAGCAACAGGACCTTTATAAACAAGACTAGAACTACCCAAATCTGATAAATTAACACCTGTTTCTTCAAACAATTCTCTTAAAACAGCATGACAAGGATCCTCTGTATCATCAACAAACCCACCAGGAAGAGCCCAAGTATTGGTATCCTGGCGTTTTATAAGTAAAACCCGACCTTGTCTACTTGTTACAATAGCATCTGCAGTATTATTTGCTCCCCAATTATAATAAAACCCTCTACCTAAAACCACTCCAATTAATGGATTTTCTAGCATTTCGGCAAAATAAGGATGTAATGGTCTACCAAGAGTATCCAAGGGAATTCCTTTATTTACAAAAATCTGTTGTTCACCTAAAGAAGGCAACTCACTTTTATAACCCGTTATATCCCATGGACCACTAGGCAAGGACAAATGGCCACCAACAAGCTCAATTGAGGATAGGGGACATGATAACCTTGATTGAAAATCTGGATACCCTGCATATCCTCCCAATCTTTTTAAATTAGTATTCATCAACTTTAAAAATTCACTTTTTGCATCACCTTCACTGTGATAAACCTCTCCACATTCCATAATTAAACACCAAAGGCCCTTTTATATCTTTCAATTAATTCTTGACTCCCTGTGTGCTTTTCAGGATTATCACTTAATTTTACTGTTCCTATACTAACACCTAACTTAGTATCCCTAACGTGAGTAGCTTTAACTACAATTTTTAGAGGAGACAAACCCAAGTCATTAGTAAGATTTGTTCCCCATCCAAAAAGAAGATTAATTCTACCTTGAAAATATTTGCTTAATGATAAAATTGTATCCAAGTCAAGACCATCACTAAGAACCAAAACTTTCTCCATAGGATCAACTCCCAATTTATGATACATATCTATGAGATTATCCCCAAAAACATATGGATCTCCAGAGTCATGTCTAACTCCCTTCCATAACCTTG
>JAJZLI010000035.1 GCA_021803645.1 bacterium | reverse complement strand
GAAGGAGACTTTGGGAGATCTGCAAGACAACAACAAGTACTGCAGATTTTAAAAAGTAAGTTTGAATCTGAAAATTTAATATCAGAAGTTCCTGCACTATTTAACTCTTTATCTAAGATAGTAAAGACAGATATGTCCCTCACTGAGGTTATATCTTTAGCAGTAGATGCAATACATATTCCATCATCAAATATACAATCAATAGTATTATCACCTCCTCAATACTCAACTATCCCACAAGGGTTAGTAGATGGACAATCAGTTGTAGAACCTAACTGGACAGCTATAAATAATTTATTTGCAAAATTATACCCACATGGATGAAGTAAGAAAACAAAAAATTGCAAGTAGGAATATTGTAAGAAAAGGTCAGTTTAAGTTTAGGTATGTTATCCTTATACTAATATTAGTTTTCATAGGATATATATACCTAAGATATCATAAAATAATTAATGAAATTTTAAATCCTAAATCTATTTCAAGTACACAATCAAATAAAGTGAACCTTACATATAGAGTTCCTGGGAATATGTATTTTGTAAAATCAGGAAATTTATGGAAAATATCTGGAAACAATATAAAACAAATAACAAAAACTGGATATGTTTCTGATATAGCAATATCACCAGATCAACAGAGTGTATATTTTTCAAAGTTTGGACAAAATTCATCTAATTTATACAAAATGAACATAAATGGAAGTAATATAGAAAAAATTACTAACTATCCTGCGCCAGAATATGTAAATGGTGCATGGTGGAATGGAATATATTCAGTATCACCAGCATTTTCTCCAAATGGGCAAAATTTAGTATATTCAACAAACCTAGAACAGGTATTTACTCTAAACCCAGTAGCAAGTCTTGGACTTTACGAGATCAACAATAATCAAGTATACAATGGATATTATGGACAAACACAATTAACACAACCAAATCCATATACAGGAGGAGATACAGACCCTACATGGCCAAACCAAAACTTCATTTTATATACACATTACGTTTATTTGACAAATATTGCTCAGCCAGATTCTCAAATAATGCTCTATTACATACCCAATGGACAATCATACCCAGTCACACCACTAAGTTCTGAAGCAATGCAACCAGCACTTTCCTCCCAGGAAAAGTACTTGGCATTTATAAGGAGACAAGGGGAAAATAATGCAAATTTGTATGTAATGAAATTTGACCTTGGAGCAATACTTTCAGACACAAATCAATATAATGATATATATAACAATACCTTAGATTTAGTAAAAAAGGGAATAGAAGCACAACCTGTTTGGAGTCCATACGGACCAAACTTGGCATTTTTAAATTTATCTCAGAACTCATTTGATATAGTGGTAACAGGAATAAAAACTAACAAAATGGGGAAGATCAATACAGGGAGTATTGTAAATATAACAAAACAAAGTAACATTGACTCAACCTCTAAATTTTATTGGGAAAAATGATACTGCAGGGCTTATAAAAATGCCCATAATATGGTAAAATCACGGATTGAATGACAGATAAAATAATAATCAAAGGGGCCAAAGAACATAACCTCAAAGATATTAATGTAGAAATACCTAAAAATAAACTTGTCGTTATTACAGGAGTATCTGGATCAGGCAAAAGTTCTCTTGCTTTTGACACTATATATGCAGAAGGGCAAAGAAGATATGTAGAATCTTTATCTTCATATGCAAGGCAATTTTTGGGAATAATGGAGAAGCCAGATATAGAATATATTGATGGACTATCTCCTGCAATTTCAATTGACCAGAAAACAACAAGTCACAATCCAAGATCAACAGTAGGAACAACAACTGAAATTTACGATTATATGAGATTACTTTGGGCTAAAATAGGTGTACCTCACTGTCCTATATGTCAAACAAAAATTACAAGTCAAACAATTGAAGAAATATCAAACGAAATACTCAAAATAAAAGATAAAAAAATACAAATACTATCTCCTATAGTAAGGAGTAAAAAAGGGGAATATAAAGAATTAATTGAAAACTTTATAAAAAGAGGGTTTTCTAGAATTAGAATAGACGGAAAAATTTACTCATTAGAAGATGACGAAATAAAACTATCCAAATTCAAAATTCACAATATTGAAATAATAATAGATAGAATAGTTATTGACTCTAATCTAAGTGACACAAAAGATATAACAAGCCGTGTTAATGAAGCAGTGGAGAGTGCAGTAAAATTATCAGGTGGGGAAGTGATAGTCAATACAGTAGAGGAAGGTAAAGATAAATTATTTTCTGAAACTCTGTCATGTCCAAACTGTCATATATCTATTCCTACAATTCAACCAAACACATTTTCATTTAACTCTCCTTATGGAGCATGCCCAAAATGCAATGGACTGGGAACCCTAAAAATCATAGATGAAAAAACAACATATAATCCCAATTTAACTATATTAGAGGGTGGAATATATCCATTATCTAACGATATTAATAATATACAAAACTCATGGATTATAAAAATACTTCAAGAAGTATCAAAAAAACATAATATCCCATTAAATATACCAATAGGAAAGTATAAAAAGGAAGAACTGAATCTTTTATTCAATGGAACTGGAGAAGAAAAATATCAGATAGTATATAAGCCAAAGATGCGAGGTCCACGAAAGTACAATGTAACATTCCATGGAATCACAGAATATCTAATGGAAAAATATAACAATGGATCTGATTTTGTAAAAAGAGAAATTGAAGAATATATCAAAGAGATGAAATGTCCAGAGTGTGGTGGGGATAAATTAAACAATGTTGCAAAATCTATTAAGATAGATGATAAAAATATTATAGAAATATCTAAATACTCGATAGACAAACTTTATTCATGGGTTATTAATGTTAGTACAAAACTAAAAGATGAAGAAAAATTTATTGCAAAACAAATATTACTTGAGATCGAACATAGGTTAAAATTTTTAATTGATGTAGGTGTTGGATATTTATCAATAGAAAGACAATCAAGGACACTTGCTGGAGGAGAAGCACAAAGAATAAGGCTTGCATCACAGATTGGATCAAGATTATCAGGAGTACTATACATATTAGATGAACCCTCTATTGGACTACATCAGAGAGATAATAATAAGCTTATTCAAACTTTAAAAAGTTTAAGAGATATAGGAAATTCAGTAATAGTTGTAGAACACGACAAAGAAATGATAGAAAATGCAGATTGGATTATTGATATGGGAAAGGGTGCAGGTATACACGGAGGCAGTGTTATTGCACAAGGAAAGCTAGATGACATAAAAAAGGAGAAAGAGTCAATAACAGGAAAATATCTAAATGAAGAAATTAAAATAGAGCTTCCAAAAAAGAGAAGGGATATTAATAAATATTTGGAAATAATAGGAGCAAGGGAACATAATTTAAAAAATATCAATGTAAAAATTCCTATTGAGACATTTACCGTTGTTACAGGGGTATCGGGATCAGGAAAAAGTACATTAATTAATGACATACTATATCCATATATATCTAATGTAATATCACAAACTAGGAAATTTATAGGTAAAGTTGAAAGAATTAACGGCATAGAAAACATAAATAAGGTCATAGAAATAGATCAATCTCCAATAGGTAAAACACCAAGATCAAACCCCGCAACATACACAGGGATATTTACAATTATTAGAGAACTATTTTCTATGACTCCAGAGGCTAAAGCTAAGGGATACAAGTCTGGAAGATTTAGTTTCAATATTAAGGGAGGAAGATGTGAACATTGTAAAGGGGATGGAATAATTAAAATAGAAATGCAATTTTTACCAGATGTATACGTTACATGTGAAGTATGTAAAGGTAAGAGGTATAACCAAGAAGCATTGTCCATACTATACAAAGGCAAGAATATTTCTGAAGTACTAGATATGACAGTAGACCAAGCTGTAGAATTTTTTAAAAACATATATGCCATAAAATCAAAACTTGCAACATTAGTAGATGTTGGTTTAGGGTACATAAAATTAGGGCAGTCGGCGACAACTTTTTCTGGAGGTGAGTCGCAAAGAATAAAACTAGCAACAGAACTTGCACGTAAGGCCACAGGAAAGACATTATATATACTTGATGAGCCAACAACGGGATTACACTTTGATGATATAAATAAATTATTAAGACTACTGGAAAAACTTGTAGATCAAAAAAATACAGTTGTTGTAATTGAACATAATCTTGACGTTATAAAAATGGGGGATTGGATCATTGATCTTGGAAAAGAAGGAGGGGATGAGGGAGGACAAATTATATTTGAGGGAAGAGTAGAAGATATAATTAATTGCAAAGACAGCTATACTGGAAAATTTGTAAAAGACTATTTATAAAGATTATCTATAACGTCTTTGAGTGTATATATGTCATAAACGTGAATACAATCATTTTTTTCAATTGAATTGACACCTTTATACCCCCATGCAGCTCCAATAAACTTTATTCCAATACTTTTAGAAAGATATAAATCCAGAACAGAGTCTCCTATATATATACTATTTGAAACATCAGCATGTACCATATCCATAGCCTTATATAAACATTCAGGATTAGGTTTATAAGAACTTACATCATCTGATGTAATCATGGATGATCCAAAAATGTCTCTAATATGGCACAAACTTAATACAGACTCAAGGTGCTTTCTTGTTGCACCAGTAACTAAAGACAACTTATAAGAATTAATAAGTTTATGCAGTACTTCATTCATTTGAGGGTATATATGAATCTTTTTTTTATAATTTTTTTCATAATATTCACGAAAATAAGAAATCGCATTTTTTATTTTTTCTTTTGATTTAAACACTCTTCCAAAAATGACATCTTCGGGAGGTCCAAGCATTGAATCAATTTCATCAATTGTAAATTCTTTTTTCATTTTTGAAAAAGAATATTTATAACATTCAATAATAAAGGGAAGACTATCCACTATGGTATTGTCTAAATCAAAAAAAATATACTCTATATGATCATTTTTCATAATCTTTTAAAATTTTTATACAATTCTTTTACAGGAATTTCAAATGTAGTAGGTCTACCATGAGGACAAGTAAATGGATTTTTACATTTCCTCAAATCTGATATCAACTGTTTTGCAGAAAACATATTCATTTCATCACCAAACCGCACACTAGCATGACATGCAATAGTTGCAAGAATTATATTAATTTTATCCTCAGTACTACTTGAAGATGATGACGAAGAGAATTTATTTATTAAGTCATCAATCATATCCTCTACATTAGAATCCTTTAAAATAATAGGAACACTAATAACATTAATCATATCTTCTCCAAAAACCTCAATGTTTATTCCAAGAGAACTAAACAAAGATAAATTATTTTCTATAATTACCATGTTTTTCTTACTAATATTTATTGAGTATGGCAACAAAAAATGCTGTGATTCCACTGATTTGTTTTCAAATTGTTCCTTGATTTTTTCATAGTTTACACATTCAGAAGCAGCATGCTGATCAATAATCTGTAAGACATCATCCTTTTCAGTAACAAGAAATTTATTAAATAACTGATATACAACTATATCTGATACAGGTGAAATATTTAGGTCAGATAAAAAATTAGAAACCAGAGGAGAGTTATTCATTCTGGAAGTTTTTCTCGGCCTGCCCCCTATATCAAATTTAAAATCTCTATTAACATTTTTGGTAATTTTAATATCATGATCTCCTTCATTAACAAATGTTCTATTTTGTAAATCTTTTTTGGGTAAAATATCTCCCAACCGATTTAAAGAAACAACCTTATTTATAGAATATTTAACAAGATTAAAAACTTCATTACTATTCCTAAATCTAACCTCCATTTTCCTAGGATGAGCATTCACATCTACTTCATTATTTGGAATTTCCAAAGATATTAAATATATAGGATATTTACCTTTATCAAGAAGTAGCCCATAACCTTCCATAATAGCTTTCTGTACTATATTATTAAAGATTATCCTCTTGTTTACATAAATAAATTCCAAATCTTTAGAAGACCTTGCAAATTTAGGTGAGGAGACAAAACCAGATAATTTTATATGTTCTGAAGCACCATTTATCTCAACCAGATCAATTGCTCCCTTTGGAAGAATACTTAAAAATCTATCTTTTACAGATGAAGGAAAAAGATCATATATTACCTTACCGTTTCTAATTAATTTAAAACGTACATCATTATTTATTAAAACAACCTGTTCAAAAACTTCTAGTAAATACCTATACTCTGTATCTATACCTTTTAAGAACTTTAACCGTGCGGGAGTATTATAGAAAATATTTTTTACATCAACAGTAGTACCCACAGATCTTGAAGCATCTTCTATCTGTAACATTTTGCCACCTTCAAATTCAATTTTGGTTCCAATATCATCGCTCACACTTCGTGAGATCATAGTAACTTTTGCAATTGAAATAATGGAAGGTAGGGCTTCCCCCCTAAAACCAAATGTAGCGATAGCAAATAGATCTTTTTCTGTATTTATTTTAGAAGTTGCAAACCTCTTCACGGAAAGAATCATATCGTCTCTGGACATACCAACCCCATCATCATCAATTCTAATATTTACTCCATCAATACTTACCACAATATTTTTAGCATTCGCATCAAGGGAGTTTTCCATCAACTCTTTAAGGATTGATGATGGTCTCTCTACAACTTCTCCAGCAGCAATTTTATTTGCAACTTCAATAGGCAAAACACGTATCATAATATATATGATACCACAAAATAGAGTATAAATTTGAAATTAAATCCATCCTTTAATAACCAAGAAGCTTACAATAAAGGCAACAAATACAATTAGTACTCCAACTGTTGCAATAGAGTAAAAGCCCCTTAATATGTCTGATTTAGCAAGAGGGTTTCTACCAATTGATATAGTAGCATTTTTTGCAGATCTAAATATAATCATACCTGCAAAAACAATAGCGGTCATAATAACTATAAATACAACTATAAGCTGAGCTAAAGAAATAGGCTTTCCAGAAATAGGAACACCTATTGCTGTAAGAATAGAGTTAATAGGGCCTGAGGAATTAGCACTAGAAATATATTGTACATTTAGATCTACTGGTATTTCACCTACATATACTGTCGTCTTGCCTCCATTTACGGTACTTACACTATATGAAGAAGAGTTATTACTAATTGAATTAAAACTACTCAGTGCTCTTCCTACAGTATAACCTGATTCACAATACATCCCAACACCATTAATAGGAGAAGGGCAAATATAGTCACCTGAGGTAATATTACCATTTACAGTTGAAACATATGTCAGGACAGTCCCAGAAGATACAACATAATCAACATTTCCTGTTTCACTACTTTGAGTTAAAAAACTTGAATTATCTATAACGCCTAAAACTTGTCTATTATTTGCAAGATTTGCTTTTTCTACATATTGACTACCTTTTAGAGAATATGCAGAAACTATGTTTCCAGAAACAATACTATTATCCTTATACGGATAACCTACAGCAGTACTAAATGCAAAAACAGGTGATACTAAAAATTCAACACAAAATAAAAAAGATACAAAGAGTATCATGATATACAAAAGAACTGGCTTATGTAAAATTGTGTACACACTATAATAATAAATTATTTAAACTATGGTTGCAAATATCTTATACATTCATTAATATAAATTAAGGTATGTTATTCATTCGTAGATATTTTATATATATCATATTATTTATTACTCTTGGTGGGGGAATACTATTTATTCATAAGATAATGGGTTCTGGAAACACTAATCTATATTCCAAGGTATCAAATAGTGATATAAATCTTAAAGGAACAACAGGATCCAATACATACAATGGGATAGTGACAGTAAATGGTACGTTAAAGACTGATAATACAAATACAAAAATAATACAATTTACACCAATAAATGCTCCAGCAAATCCTAAAGTAGGAGAAGAGTATTTTGACAAGGGTAATAATACATTGTATGTGTATAGGGGAGGAGCAATTGGATGGTCATCAGAGATAGGAGTGAATGGAATTAACGGTAAGAATGGAGCAACAGGGGCTCAAGGTGCACAAGGAGCAACGGGAGCCCAAGGTGCACAAGGTATACAGGGAGCAACAGGACCACAAGGATCATCAGGAGCATCTTTGTCTGGTAATTTTGTCGAACTATCTCCTTCTGCCTCACAGACAGGTAATATATCAATAACAGGAAATGTGACAACGTCTGGAGTCAGTAATATAGGGGGGACTATAAACTTAGGATCGGATGTCAACCTTGCAGATGGTAGCGAATCGGTCAACATCGTAGGAGCAACCACAAATTTGATAAATAATCCTTCTTTTGAGAAGGATGGAAATGGAGCAACAACGGTAACAGGATATACCAAGGTTGGTACACCTACAACATATATAACAGATAGTACAAAAGCGTTGTATGGGACATATTCTATGGATATTGTTACAAATAGTACTAATCAGGGAATAGAACAGACAGTAACAGGATTATCTCCTAATACAGAATATAGTGCCTCAGCCTATGTATATATAGTATCTGGAGGAGCATACATTCAGAGTGTCACAACAAATGTTCAAAGTGGTACAGATACAACAGTAGGGTCATGGGAGAGGATCTCTATATCATTTACAACAGGATCCTCACAGACTCAGGAAACAGTAGAGGTAATAGGATCAACAGGCAGTGATAGTTTCTATACAGATGGATGGCAACTGGAGGTTGGATCATATGCAACTCCATATACAGATGGATCATTGGGAGCAGGATATGCATGGGGAACATCGGCCATGCCAGCAATGGGAACAATATCCCTTGCATCCAAATCTGCAACAGGAGGAACATTACCAGGAGGAACATACTATTATGAGGTGACAGCTGTAACATCAGGTGGAGAAAGTCTTCCATCCAATGAGATAACAGTAGTAACTCCAACACTACCGGCACCAACAGGAGTAAGTGCCCTAGCATCAAGTACGGGAGGGAACATAGCAGCAAATACGACCTATTATTATCAGGTAAGTGCATATGACGGAAATGGGGATACGACAGTATCTTCTGAGGTAAGTGCAACTACAGGATCAGGAAGCACAAACAGTATAACAATATCTTGGAATGCAGTAGCAGGGGCAACAGGATATTATGTATATAAGGGAACTACTTCAGGAGGAGAGAATGAGAGAGTGTCAACTACATCTACTTCATATACTGATGTTGGTATTCTTGAAGGTGTTCAAGGTCCTTGGAATACTACAACAGCTTTGCCTCAATATACATCATATTATCCGGCAGATGCATATGCAACAAGTGTGGAATACAATGGATATGTTTATGAAATTGGGGGCGATAATAATAGTACTGCTTTATCAACAGTATATTATGCTCCCATTAACAGTAATGGGACTGTCGGTGTATGGAATACTACTACTGCTCTACCATCAGGTATATATAATGCAACAACTGTATCATATAATGGATATATATATGAAATTGGGGGAGATGATAGTGGTTGGTTATCAAGTGTATATTATGCACCAATTAATAGTAATGGAACTATTGGTACTTGGACCGCTACAACTTCTTTACCTCAATCAATAGCATATGCAACAAGTGTGGAATATAATGGGTACATTTATGAGATGAGTGGGTATAATGGTAGTTCTTTGTCAACAGTCTACTATGCACCAATTAATAGTAATGGAACTATTGGTACTTGGACCGCTACAACTTCTTTACCTCAACCTGTTGCCGCATTTGGAGATTACGCAATGTCAATAGAATATGGTGGATATGTTTATGTTATTGGGGGATATAATGGAGGATATTTATCAACAGTATATTATGCTCCCATTAACAGTAATGGGACTGTCGGTGTATGGAATACTACTACTACTTTTCCTACAGGGATTGAAGGTGGAGAAATTGCAGAATATGGTGGATATATTTATGTTCTTGGAGGAGATACTGGTTCATGGCCATCAACAGTATATTATGCACCAATTAATAGTAATGGAACTGTTGGTTCTTGGACTACTACTACTAATCTTCCTCAGAATATAGCGTTTGGTTCTGCTTCTGCATATAGTGGATATATTTATACTATAGGAGGAGCGGAGAGTGGTACTGCCACAACAACAGTCTACTATGCTAAACTAGGGGGTAATCCATTCTCATCATCTACAGAACCCTCAAGCAATAGTGCAACAACTAACACTAATACTGTATCTCTATCATGGGGATCATATTCTGGTGCTACATCATACAAAGTATATCGTGGTACATACTCAGGTGGAGAAAACACTTACTATTCAACAACCTCTACCTCATTTACCGACACAGGAGCTACTGGTACATCTGGTACCCCTCCTACATCAGCTATTATTACAACTAACCCTAATGGAGCTAACTCTACTAGGATCGCAGGAGTGGAGTTTGGAAATAGCAATGGATCCTCAATTGGACTTACCATTGCAGCATCTGGGGCAATTACTTCCTCCTCTTCTGCAACATTTACAGGTAATATTACAGCAGCAAATGGAACATTCTCTGGACCCCTTATTGGTGGATATGGCAATAGTACTAATACCTCATCTGCAATATGCATAGTATCATGTGCATTTGGTTTGTCATCTGATAATAATAACTTGTATATGTTAAACAATACTACAGGGGATTTCATCATAAGGTCAGAGCAGGGTACTAGTACATGGAAAGATATAGCATCTATAGATGATAATGGTAACGCTATATTTGCAGGAACAGTAACAGCCTCAGGAACACCAGCCGATGTTGCTGAAGATATACCTGGAAGTAGTGGTATTGTAGCTGGTAATATTGTATCAGCATCAAATCCGGACACATCATTAAATAGTGTAGATAACTTTACTACAGTACTGACAAATACTCCTTATGATACAAATATGCTAGGAGTAATCTCATCAAATCCAGGTATAATACTACATAAAACCCAAGGAGAAATCCCTCTGGCTCTTGCAGGAAGAGTACTAGTTAGTGTAACAAATATAAATGGGAACATTGTATCAGGAGATATGATAACAGGATCTACAATTCCAGGATATGGAGAAATAGCAAGCAATCCAGGAGAGGTTGTAGGAGTAGCACTTAATTCACTGACAGAAAGTACACCAGGAGTATCTACATTTACAGAAAATGGAAAAACTTACCTTAAAGGAGAGATACTGATGATGGTAGAAAGAGAATACTATAACCCTATAACAGATTTCTCAAATATTCTCTCAGATATTGTGCTTTCTAACAATATATTAAATATATCAGGTAATGTATCAATAGCAGGTAATCTTTCTGTTGGTGGAATAATATCTACAAATTATGCAGGTAATATTGAGGTACCAGCAGGAGACAGCAAATATACTGTTTCTTTCTCTAAGCCATTAAACAACTCTAATTATGTTGTAACAGCTACTCCATATTGGAATACTGAAGTATACATTACAAACAAGACACAATATGGATTTTCTGTAGTACTCTCAAATACAAATGGAGGAGAACTTTCATATATAGTAGAGAATAGTAATAATTAAATATCTAGAATACATTCCATTTCTAACTTAACTTAGATTTCAACTCAAGTAACTTGTTAAATGCATCAATTGGAGACAAACTATTTATATCTAGATTATGTAGTTCTTTTTCGATAGGAGATTCATGGTATTGACCAGAAAACAGGTTATTTTGCACAGAGCTTACTTTATATCCACTCTGCTTTTCAATAAAATTTTTCAATATTTCGTTTGCTCTAGATATCACATCTTCTGGAACTCCTGATATTTTAGCTACATAAATACCATAACTTTTATCAGTACCTCCTTTAACAAGGTTACGAAGAAAAATAACTTTACCATCCTTTTCACGAACATCAACATTAAAATTTTTAATTTTAGGAAATAATTCTTCTAACTTTACTAATTCATGATAATGGGTAGCAAAAATTGTTTTTGCACCTATTCTCTCGTATATATATTCAATAATTGCCCATGCAATGGAAACACCGTCAAATGTCGATGTACCTCTACCAATCTCATCAAGGATAATTAAACTCTTTGCAGTTGCATTATTTAAAATATTTGCAGTCTCAGTCATCTCAACCATAAAAGTACTCTCCCCTTTGGACAAATTATCTGAAGCACCAACCCTAGTAAAAATCCTATCAATAATAGGAATAATTGCGTTTTTTGCAGGAACAAAAGATCCCATTTGTGCAAGTATTGAGATAATTGCCGTTTGCCTTAATATGCTACTTTTTCCTGACATATTAGGGCCTGTGATTATAAGGATTCTTTGATCAGAAGAAAACTCAATGTCATTTGGAATATACTCATTAGGAAAAATAACACTCTCTATTACTGGATGCCTACCTCCTTCAATCTTCATATTATCATCATCTATATTAATCTTGGGTCTATGAAAATTAAGATATTTGGCGGAGATAGCAAATGACAGAAGAACATCTAAAGTACCAACATTATCAGCAACTTCCTGAATGTATGGAATATACTCTTGAAGCTCTACCTTTAAATTATTGTATATATCGTTTTCCAATATGGATATCCTTCCCTGAGCATTAATAATTAAATCTTCATATTCTTTAAGCTTAGGAGAGATGAAACGTTCAGCATTAACCAATGTTTGTTTCCTAATATAGTCAGAGGGGATTTTAGATTTATGGGCATGAGAAACCTCTATATAGTACCCAAAAACCTTATTATAGTGAACTTTTAGTGAAGGGATACCAAGTTTTTTAATCTCTTCTTCTTGGAAGGTTGTAATCCAATTCTTACCTTTTTCAATTGCATCCTTATATTTATCAAGCTCCTCATTAACCCCCCGTTTTATATATCCTCCATCTTTCAGAAGTATAGGAGAGTTCTCATCTATATATTTTCTAATAATATCTAGTAAATTAAAAAATTTCTTTTGTGAAGATATATCCTCACATAGATCTTTTAATACCCCAGATTGAAAATTTTTCATTTTTGGCAGTATATTTGCTACAGCATCAATTGATGAGGCCAAGGAAAGAAGATCTCTTGGCATCACAGATAACGTCCCTATCTTTGCGGATATACGATACATATCAGAAACAGAAGAAAGTTCATCTACAAAAGACTCTTGCATGTTAAGATTCAATATTTCTTCAACTCCTTCCAACCTTTTTTCTATTTCAGTAGGGTCTAATAGGGGGTGAGACAGTAAAAACCTTAACTTTCTAGCCCCCAGAGAATTTGAAGTTTTATCAATAACAGAGATTAAAGATCCTTGATATGAAAAATCCCTATAGGTTTCAAACAATTCTAAACTTCTTATGCAATTTTCATCCAAAATCATGTATTCAAAAGACTTGAATATTTTGGGTGGCTTTATATGTAATATTTCATTTCTTTGGTTATCTTTTACATACTTAATGATTGCACCTGCAGAATTCAATGATAAATGAATATCGGGGATACCAAAACCCTTTGATGTGGAAATATTAAAATGTGAAAACAGATAGTCTTTGTTAAAATAGGGAAATAATGAAGCATTACCAATATTAAGATCAAAACCATCATCAACAATAATTTCTTTAGGCGAGATAGATGAGACAAAAGTTATAAAATCGTCTTTAGATAAGGGATCATGGATATAAAAATCACCAGAGGAAAAGTCTATAAAGGAAGATAGATAAAAATCTTTTTTTTTGGATACAGCAAGTAGGTAGTTGCTTTCTTTACTACCATTATCAAGTAACGAAGTAGATGGTGTAACGATTTTGACAATATCTCTTTTTACAACTCCTTTTGTAAGTTTTGGATCTTCAAGTTGCTCACATACAGCAACCTTATATCCAGCATCTAATAACTTAGAAAGATAAGAATCTAGAGCATGATAAGGAAACCCTGCCATTGGAGTTTTTTTTTCAGTTCGATCCCTTGATGTTAATGTAATGTTCAAAACCTTAGATGCAACTACTGCATCTTTATCAAACATTTCGTAAAAATCCCCCATTCTAAAAAGCAAAATAGAATCAGGATTATCTTTTTTTAAAGAGTAATATTGACTCATTGCCTTTGTATCCTGCATAAGTTATGATTATATCGTAAAAATAAATTTACTTACAAACTTATGCTATAATTGCGGCATCTTATGTCAGATATTTCTATTAAGAGACTAAAAAGAAGAGATAGGTTATATCAAATGATCCCTGGTTTAATGCTGTGGAGTGGAATTGCTATTATGTTTATTCTGTCATTCACTTATCCAACGATACTAATATACCTTGTTATATTTTATATAACATATTTTGTATATCAATCTATTAGTACATTAATACTAGTATTTAAAGCCAGTAAAAAGATATCAAATGTAAAATCCACAGACTGGGAAAAAAAGTTAACAGAAGAATTTGGGGATGCATGGAAAGATTATTACCAAGCTTTATTAATCCCTATTGCAAATGAAGGGGAAGATGTTGTACATCCAACAGTTGAAGCAGCATCTAAGATCACATACCCAAAGGATAGGACAATAATAATATTTGCAACTGAAAAGAAGTATGAAAATGGAGCAAAAATGGCAGAAAAGTTAAAAGCCGAATATTCTCAAAGTTTTGGAAAGATAATAATTTGTACACACACATTAAAAGAAGGAGAAATCCCAGGGAAAGCATCAAACGAAAATTATGCTGCAAGAGAAGTATATGAAATATTAACTAAAGATAATATAGATACAAATAAGGTTATCATTACAAGTAATGATGCCGATTATAGACATGAAAAAAATTATTTTTCATATCTAACTTACACATACCTTAAAACAGAAAGTAATAACTCAACAATCTTTCAGCCAATTCCAATTTTTTATAACAATATATGGAAAGTATCTATAGTATCAAGGATTATTGCAACTTTTGCTGCACAGTGGCAAATGGCAATTACATTTAAACCAGAAAGATTTATCAATTTTTCATGTTATGCACTAAACTTAGAATCATTAAAACAAATTGGATATTGGGATGCAAATATAATACCAGAAGACGAAAGATTATTTTGGAAGGCCATTATAGCATTTGGTGATGATACAAAAGTTATGCCACTTTATATACCAGTTTATGGAGATGCAGTTTTAACAGATACATTTTGGGGAAGTATGAAAGAACAGTATAAACAACTCAGAAGGTGGGCATGGGGAGCATCAGAAATGTCATTTAGTATTCCAAATGTAGTAACACATAAAAAGATGTCTAGGAGTAGAAAGTTTTCACTTATATTTCAACAGTTGAGAAATTCATTTGAAAGGGCAATGACACCAATAATAATTACTTTTGGTGATATACTTCCACTACTAAATTCTCATTTCCAGAAGTTATCACTATCATATACCATACCTACATTTATAAGCCGTCTAATGACAATAACAACACTTGCAATTATAATTATATTGGTATTTGAAGCAAGATTAGCACCACACAAAAATGATAAAAATCTCTTAAAAAGATCATTTTCTTACATGGGGTGGATAACATATCCACTAGTTAGTATAATATTTTCATCAATTCCTGCAATTGATGCACAAACAAGACTTTTATTTGGGAAAAATATACAATATGTACCTACAGTGAAAAAGACTTAGAGTAGAGAATCCTTTTTTTTAGATTTCAGTTCAGCAATAACATCTTTCAATTTATGAGCAACATCAAGTGAACAAACAAGAAGGGCGTCATCAGTATCTACAATTGCCATATTAGAAACCCCTACGGTACAAATAATTTTATCCTTAGAACTTGAAAGTAGTAGGGTATTTTTAGTATCAAGGGTGATAGAATCGGAAATAACAACATTAGACTCAGTAGTTTCTTCCATCACTTCTTTAAAAGAAGCCCAATTTCCTATATCAGACCAACCAAGATCTGCTGGAATATCTACAACTTCATCAGGACCTACTTTTTCAAGA
>JAJZLI010000029.1 GCA_021803645.1 bacterium | reverse complement strand
CAAAAGATTTTATTCCAAATCTTTTAATGTACAAAATGCTTTTTTTACCTAAAACAGGAATTTTCCTTATATTCATAAGATATTACGGATTATAATACATGTTATATGTGATAAGCAAAAGCATTATTCCATTTTCTTCATTTATACAGTAAAATATGCCCATTAATTTAAAACTCAAAATATATTATGAAAATACTAGTAACAGGTGGTGCTGGTTTTATAGGGTCTAATTTTATAAAACATGTACTACAAAATAATCCCAGATATCAGGTTATGAATTTAGATAAACTAACTTATGCAGGAAATTTAGAAAACCTAAAAGAAGTAAAGGGTAAAAAAAACTATAAGTTTGTACAGGGGGATATAAGGGATGAAAAACTAGTAAGGAGATTATTTAAACAATCTGATATAGTTGTAAATTTTGCAGCTGAAACCCATGTAGATAGGTCAATATCTAATCCAAAAGATTTTATAGAAACTTCTGTATTAGGAACATTTAACTTACTACAAGCAGCACTAGACAGTAATGTTAAGAAATTTATACAAATATCCACAGATGAAGTATTTGGATCAACAGATTCTAAATCATTTGGAGAATATGACCCATTTTTACCAAACTCCCCCTACTCTGCATCAAAAGCAAGTGCAGATTTAATGTGCAGGGCATTTCATTCAACATATGGACTTCATACTATAGTAATTCATTCATGTAATGTATATGGCCCAAATCAATATCCTGAAAAATTAATACCTCTTGCTATTACAAACTTGATAGAAGGGAAAAAAGTACCTATGTATGGGAAAGGACATCAAATAAGAGAGTGGATATACATAGAAGATTTCTGTTCAGCAGTAGAATTGGTACTAAAAGAAGGAAAGGTAGGAGAAGTATACAACATAGGTACAGCAGAAAGATTACAGAACATAGAAGTTGTTAAACAGATACTTAAATATATGAAAAAGGATTTATCTAATATAGAATATGTAAAAGATAGAGAAGGACATGATTTCAGATATGCAGTTAATTCATCGAAAATAAGAAGTGAGCTTGGGTGGAGACATAATTCAAAGCACAGGATTAAATTTAAAGAAGGTATAAAAAAGACAATAGAGTGGTATGAAAACAATAGAGAATGGTGGTCAAAATTGAAATCAGGTGAGTATATGGAGTATTATAAGAAACAATACTCTTTGCGAAAATGAATACTGCCTACAAAATAATAATATATACGGCTACCTTTATAGTATTAAATTTTATAATGCTAAATGGTGTATCGGCACAAAGTCCCAACCCACCTAATACAGAGATAGGAAATATACTTACTAATGATTTACACAAAAATATTCAGTATAAATTTACTCCAGCAACTTCAAAACCTCAACCTTTAAAAACATTTTCAAGCTATGGACCATCAGGAATGGAAAAAGAGGTTATGGGGTTTGCTCCTTACTGGGATTTATCAAGTGGAGCATATACAAGCTACATATATTCTGATTTGAAAACAATTGCTTATTTTTCTGTTTCATCAGATGGAAATGGAAACTTCATAACTAATACCAGCGGATGGGAAGGTCTTCAATCTCAACAATTTACTGACATGGTCAATTCAGCGCATTCAAGTAATGATAGAGTTGTATTGACAATAACAGTATTTGACCTTGCAGATATTGAAAGTATAGTAAATTCAACAACAAATTCACAAAATTTAATCAATAATACAATTAATTTGGTAAAGCAATATAATCTGCAAGGAGTTAATATAGACTTTGAATACAATCCCACCACTGATGGGGTTCCTGACACAACAACAATAAATAATTTCACAACTTTTATGCAAAACATGACAAGTACAATGCACAGTAGCATCCCTGGATCTTATGTAAGCGTTGATGTGGTAGCGGGATCAGCAAGGTGGTCAGGATCGTTATATAACATACCTGCACTTGCAAATGCAGTTGATGCAATAGATGTTATGGCATATGATTACTACTCATCAGATTCTTCCGTAGTAGAACCCACTGCACCATTCACAGGATATGACAATGGATCTGGACCAGTATGGTATGACGTTAAACAAACAATAAAAGATTTTGCAAGTGTGGCAAGTCCAAATAAGATTGTAATATTAGTACCATACTATGGTTATGATTTCGCAACTACAAGCCTAAATCAAAATGCTCAAACAATACCTAATACTGCAATAACAGAGCCATATGGACAGACAAACGATCAGTATAAAAATGCAAATACTATGCATTGGGATAGTATATCATCTGCCCCGTGGTATGGATATTGTTATCCCTCAAACAATACCCCCCCAAATTGTTTATCTACAGATCAAATGAGAGAAGGGTATTATTCAAGTCCAGCATATCTATCTCAAATATATAATGAAATATTAGATTATAATTTAAGAGGAGTTGGTTTTTGGACACTAGGGTATCAAGAACCAGCAACGGATTTATGGCAGACGGAAGCAAATTATTTTATTAATAATAGT
>JAJZLI010000066.1 GCA_021803645.1 bacterium | reverse complement strand
TTGAGCAAATATCCTAAACTTCAAGAAAAGATAATAGAAGCACAAGAAAAAGTATTAACAATTAATTAAAAAATGTTAAGAATACAATCAGGAACGGCAAAAAAAGCAAAAATTAAGGTTAATAGAGAAACGACTAGACCGCTAACAAATATTGCAAAATCAGCAATCTTTTCTATACTAGGGGATAGGATAGCAGGAAGTGAGGTACTAGATTTATATGCAGGTTCAGGTGCATTAGGAATAGAATCATTATCAAGAGGAGCAAAATCAGTGGAATTTGTAGAATTTTCTAAGAAAGCAGCTGATGTTATAAAAGAAAATGTATTTAAGCTAAGATTTGATGGAAGGTCTCAAATACATAATATGCCAGCAGAAATA
The DNA here is from genome assembly GCA_021803645.1 of bacterium. Taxonomy (GTDB): domain Bacteria; phylum Patescibacteriota; class Dojkabacteria; order JAKAPS01; family JAJZLI01; genus JAJZLI01. Next base: position 16,807 of record JAJZLI010000066.1, on the reverse strand, counting down.
TATATAAGAAAGAATAAGGATAAAAAATACTTCAATATTATATATATTTTTCAACCATATGATGTGACAAATGAAAATATAGCATCACAATCATCAAGAATACTTTCACAGGATGGGATTATCATATTTGAGAGGGAAAGTAAGAGGCAACCAAAAGAGGTCAAAAACTTAAGAATAGTAGATGTTAGAAAATACGGAAAAGTTGGCTTAACTTTTTACCAAAAGATGAATGCCGCTGTCTGAAATTTTAGAAACACCAGCATCATCTAAACGTTTTAACTCACTAACATAATCAAATGCTTCCTCAAGCGAAGAAAAAACACGTACTTCAAACCTATTATCTACCCCTGAAAAGCGAATAATAGCTGTACAAAGACCTCCCTCAGTAAGGACAGATTCATTCCCATATGGTGTAGGACCCAAAGAAGCTAGACGAAAAACACGTTGTTGCATGCTCCCTCCAACATCTCCTTCATTATTAGGAGCAACCACAACCACCGTTCTTGGAGTAAGAGCATCTGAAACCCTCTTACTATCGTAATAGGCAACAGAAGTAAAACCCGACTCTTCAGCTGATCTAATCAAATCATCAAGAGTAAAATTTATATCAAATTTTGATTCAAGACTTGGAAGACGAAGAAATGGGAGATATTGATCTAGAGAGTTTTCCATAAAGTAATATATCAAAAATAAAACATTAAAGACTATAACAAAACTATAAAAATAAATCAAACAAAGGTATTTGCAAAATAACTCATTCTAGAATATAATAAGGGGGTTATGAGTGCACTTCCTAAAAGGAGAATTTCACATTCAAGGAAAAATAATAGACGATCTCATCATTCTTTAAAACCAATTAAATTGGTTTCATGCCCTAATTGTAGTGCAAAAATGTTACCACATAATGCATGTAATAATTGTGGAAAATATAATGGAAAAACTGTACTACCTATATAATAAAGAACTATGAAATCAGGACAAGATCCTAGGCATCTTGCAAGAATACTTGCACTACAGACCTTATTTAATAATATATTTCAACAAACATCAAGCTTTCCAGTAAAAGAAATCGCAGATATAGATAAAATACAAAGTTATAATGGAGAGTTATTTTCACAGATATTGGAGGGGGTGGAGAAGAATAAAGAAGAAATACAAAAAATAATAGTAAAGGCGAGCCTAGAAAGACCCCTAAACAAGATTAATAATCTGGATATGCAGATATTAAGGATTGCTATTTTTGAAGGATTTGTCGGAAAAATTACTCCTCCAAAAGTAGCAATAGATGAAGCAATTGAGATTGCTAAAATTTTTGGAGGTCCATCAAGTAATAAATTTGTAAGCGGGGTATTGGGTAATTTAATGAAAGAATAAATAAACTTGTGAATTTAGAAGAATTACAAACAAAATTAAATATATACTTTAAAAATATTGAGCTTTTAGAAACTGCATTAACTCACAGATCTGTCTCTCAAAATAACAATGAAAGGTTGGAATTCCTAGGCGATACAGTACTGGAATTATTGGTATCAAAATATCTTTTTAAGAAATTTCCGAATGCAAATGAGGGAATATTAACAAGATATAGATCATCAATGGTTAAGGCAGAAACATTAGCAGATGTAGCACAAAATAAATTGTCTTTGGGGAATTATTTAAAAATGAGCAAGGGGGAAGAAGATTCAGGGGGCAGAAATAGGAAAAATCTTTTGGCAGATGCAATGGAGGCATTAATTGGTGCAATATACATAGAAAAAGGGCTTGAATATGCAAATAATTTCTTGTATACTAACCTGTATTCTGTTTTAGACAAAATAATAGAAAATGAATCTTATGTTGATAATAAGTCTAAACTACAAGAAGTTTGTCAACTAAGATATAAAACTATGCCTAAGTATAGGATTGTCAAAACAGAGGGGCCTGCACACAATAGGTTTTTTACTGCACAAGCATATATTAATAAAAAACCATTTGGCACAGGACAAGGTCAAAGTAAAAGGGAGGCTGAAGAGAATGCAGCCCAATATGTATTAGATAATTTAGATAAATATGATCAAGATCAGATTAACAAGAAAGGGTAAAATTCATCAACCAAGTTATAGGATTGTAGCTATGGAGTCTACTGTAAAAAGAGATGGTAAATACATAGAAAAATTAGGAAACTATGACCCTATATCAAAAAAGGTAGAAATCAATAAGGAAAGAATTGAATATTGGATATCAAAAGGAGCAATCCCTACAGATACAGTCAAAAGACTCATAAAGAATTAACACCTTATTTATAAAGAGTTCAACATTTGATCCAGTAATTTAGTATTTACAAGAGGATTTGCATATATATAATTACTTTCATCTGGCATTGAAAAGAACACTACTGTAGCCAACACAGTAGGGTTATTTACACTATTTATCCTTGAAGAATTTCCATAAAATATACCACTATAAGCAAGGTTTTCTATTACAAATAGGATGTTCTGTTTCTCTAATGAATTAACAAAAGATTGTAATTGAGAATATGTTCCAAGGAAATTTACATTTACAGGGTTTGCAGTAATATTAGAGGATAGTCCAGCAATATCGACACTGCTGGTAAAGTTCTTTGGTTGTTGCCCAGAAGACAAATTATTAAACTGTAATCCAGCATTTATACCAAGAGTTTGAACAAACCCAGATGTCACAGAAAACTGTAAATTTGATGGAATTAAAGAGTTTAAAGTAGATAAATACTTATCCAACATTGCGACTTTAGATTTACTACTGTAGGTATTTAAATAATCAATCTCTTTGTTTAATGTTTGACTCTTACTATTATATTGAGCAATGCTTTTCTCATCAGAAGCAATCTCTATATATTTAGGGATAAAAATGAAAACAACACTTAGAATAAGAACTAAACCCGCAACTATAGGTATGATATACAAAGTTAATATTTTAAATAATTTTTTCTTAAAAGTAGTGTTCATTTATTTATTAATATACTGAGTAGATAAACTAAAGTTAACATTCTTTGTTCCATCTGGATTATAAGTAATACCCACTGACTGAATTTGTGTATTTGTAAAGTATTTGTCCTTAGGATTAGCTGATGTAAAAACCTGTATTAAGTCTGCAACATTTAAAACATGATTAGACTGTGCAGTAAAAGTAATATTTCCTAAATAATTATATGAAAAATTAGAAAAAACTATATTAGAAGGGGCCAATGCCTCAAACTTTTGTAGAACATTAATAGGATTAGGAAAAGAGTTTTGTATTAATTTAATATCGCTATAGCGTTGGTTAATGTTATTTATTGTAGCGATAGTATTTTTAAATTTTCCAATGTTATGAGAATCTGTTTGATAGGTTTTATAAGCATTTTGTTTCTGTAGGCTAACATTTTTTAAATCACCAATAATAATAACCGTAGCAATTTCCACCAATACAATTACTACTGCAGCAATTATATCTAGAGTGTATGCCCTAGATTCAATTTGTAATTCTTCTTTACTCTTCTTTGGTAATAAGTTAATTTCATTTTTCATGATAGATTATTGGACTTTTAATGCAAGCCCCATTGCCACAGCATATCCAGGGAGTAGAGCAGGCATTTTGTTTTTAACTTCTGGATCTATATAGATTTTAGATGCAGGATTACCAACTTCAACTTCCACATTCAAATTTCGAGCCATATAAAGTACTAGGCCAGGAAGCATAGACCCATTTCCTACAAGAGCAATTTTTGTAGGCATTTCTGCAACATTAGTTGCTTTATATGCATTAATAATTCTTCTCAATTCATTTATAATTGAGTCCATAATAGGACCAATTGTTCTATATATCTTACCATCCAACTGAGATGGATCCAATCCATAACTCTTCTTATATTCCTCTGCTTGTATTTCTTCTAAATTAAATTCCTGTGCAATTGCTTTTGTCAGAATATATGATCCAGTGGAAATTGTCTGGGTAAAAAGAAGTTTCCCCTTGAATTCTATTACCACTTCAATATCCGAATGACCAAAATCCATAATAACACTTGGAGAAGCCTCATTTTCAGATGAAATACTACGAGTTAATGACAAAGATTCTGTTTCTATTAAAATAGGGTTTAAATCAGCTATATTTAGAATATCAATATACCTACTTATTAAAAGCTTTGGAGCAGCAACAAGCAAGATATCATATTGAACAACATCATCAGACTGGTTATGAGTTTCATTAACAATAGACCAATCTACTTGAACCTCATCGGGAGGAATTGGAACATTTCTTTTGGTTGCCCAAAACACAGCTTCTTCAAGATCACCTTCCTTCTTTGCAGGTATCCTTATAATCCGTGAAAAAATTGAACTATCAGGCAGAGAAATTGCAACGTTATTTGTCTTAAGATCCAGTTCTGAAACCAAAGATTTAATAGATTCAGCAAGGTTTTTTTTATGTTCCTCATTCTCACTCCCATTAACACCAAATGGGGTGGCAACAGAACCAAAAGCTACAAGTGAAGGATTTCTATTAGCATAATTAAGTTTTACAACTTTTATAGTGCTACCACCAAAATCCAATGCAAAAAAGTTTGAATTATCTTTCTTTTTACCCCACATATATTATTTCTCTAAGTAATTTTTAACTTCCTTTAAAATTTGTGCAGGAGTAAGTTCTGTTTTCATCAAAAATCCATCAGCTTTTTGTTCAAACATATCCTTAATCACTATATCACTAGTTAGATTAGTTAATACAAGTACATACGGGGTTCCATATTTTTCAGGATCAAACTTAACTGTTTGTAGAACATTTGAACCATTTATGGTTCCAGTTGGAAGCATTAAATCTAGTAAAATTAAATCTGGTTTTTCCTTTTCTACAAGAGCCAATCCTTCTTCTCCATTATATGCATAAAAAATCTGATAACCAGCATCTGACAAAATTTCTTTATAAAGTTCTACCAAGTAAACTTCATCCTCAATTATTAATATTTTTTTATTCATATAAAGATATTATAACAAAATAAAATTATTCCACAACAATATTATTCATAGAAACCAAAAATGCATCCACAATATCATAACCTGATCCACTTGCATGTAAAGTTCCATCTTCATTTAATATATTATTTCCTGTAGTATTTGGGTTGCTATTTTCTATAGTTATATTTCCACTTGCAATAACGACAAGTCCATAACATGATTGAACGCTTGCATAAGGATTGGAAACAGAGAAAACACAATTGCTAGGATATAGAGGAGGAGTGATATCTACATTTCCATTAACCAGTAATATACCATTTCCTGAATATTCAGAACCTGAGGAACTGTTTATTGACAGATTACCTTGATAAAAATACCAATCATCAACAGAAGATGAATTAATATTGGATATAGAACTAATTGTACTATTTATCTTACTTAAATTTATACTTCCATCTGAATTATATAACTGAGGATTATTACACTGACCACTAACTTCACAATACAAAGTGACATAGAAATTAAAATCATACACAGGAGTTTTTGAACTTCCATTAGTTGTACCAATACTTCCAGAATATGAAAGGTTAGAGGAAGTACCTACACCATTTTCAAAATGACTAGTTGAAGGAGATTGTTCTAAAACTGCATTATTAAAATCTCCCCCAGGAGAATTTGTCCCAGGAATAGCATCTGCAGATATAATACTCCCGTTATTATTAGGATATTCATTGTCAGCAGCAAGCCCACTAGCAGAACAGTTGTTATAGTTTGGTAAACTTCCCGTGTTAATAGCAGGAGGAATAGTTATATTATAACCATTATTTGAATATGCATTCCCCCCATATGTCCAAATCCAAGGAGCATAAACATTCAAATAGACCGTTAGATTATCATTTTTTATTCCATTACCCCCACAAGAGCTAGTGCTTGAACTGACAACATTATTATGATTTATTATTGAAATTTCTTCTGAGTATGAGACATTCGCAGGAAGCTCCTGGTTTTGAATATTAGCTTGAGCATAAAAACAATTATAATGAACACAATCAATTACTGGGTTATTAGTACTACTGTTTTGACAATCTATACCAATGCTATTACTATTAGAGCCAGGGTTAAAAGGCCTTAAACCGTTAACATGTTGATTATTATTATTACAGTATATGTGTAATTTACCCGAATTACCTACAGGAATAGAATTCCCATTAGAAACAGCATATAATTGTAACCAATTACCTCCGGACGTACTCAAATCCCAATAACCATCTAAATTATTATTTTGACAATCATTAGGGTTGACGGCAGCACCTTGGAAATTCTGGCATTGGGTATAAATAGTATAAACTATCTCGCCAAGTGGATTCCCTCCGTATTGTTCAGCATTAAATGGAAGGTTACTACTTGCCTGAAGAATTAATCCATATGGATTTTGATCAAGATCGGGAGTTGCACACAATTGAACCATCCCTGTAACAGAACACGAAGCTACGGATTCATCACTATCATTAGGGTTTGGAGTGCCAGGAGAAGCAGAGAAATGGACTTGAGCAGTATTACAACTAACACTATTTACAACATAACCTATTGGCGAGGCATTCATAAAACTCTCAGGAGAATATCCCTGTGGATGTTGTTTTACGGCGTTGTCATCAACAACAAGATAGAAGTTACTAGAATTACCCTGAAGGGAACAATTGAGGGTTGCAGAGTTAAGGGGTGCTTGTACTCCATTAGTATTCGAAGTTATATATGAGAGCTGATCTGAATTAACAGAATTATTTGGTAAAGGAACCATATTAAACGTCCCATTAACATTTGTATTGCTACACTCAACCCAACCCCCAGGACATGATGTTGAAATATAATATGATTGAGCTTCAGTAGGGTTATTATTTGGACCAGCTTGAAAACCCTGATTTAGGGTAACATTAACAGTAGAATCCTCTAAGTCAGGATATACTGTAGGAGCAGAGGTACCATTACATAAACTTCCTCCTGATGTATAAGCAGAAAACGAAACTCCAGATAATGCACTTCCGGAAGTATTATCGTTGTAATTTTTAACAGCAGTATTATTTACTGAAACGGGATACATATAACTACCTGGACATGATTCTTGAACATTACTAACAAGTCCATTTAGGTATTGATTACTTGTCGGAGAAGTAGAAAAGTATATACTTCCAGAACCACAAGAAGCAGAGTCACTAACACCATTCCAACTATTATTATATGTTGTAGGACAACTTACAGTATCAGTAAATGTTTTGGTACTATATGAAGAAGGTCCATCAGCAGTACTATCACAAACATAACCGTTAGATTGATATCCAGTACAATATACTGCATATGTGTCACAATTTTCAGGATAGGATATATTGAGCTGTGGAGCACTATTGCTAACATTTACAGTATATGAATTATAGCTTCCACTGCCAGGAGAATAAGAAACACTAGACTGCCCAGAGGAAGTAGAGGAGGTCATAGGACCAGACTGAGAACAACTTGTGTTATTATATTCATAAACACATACAGGTGTACCTCCGCAAGGATTCGTTGAAGCAAGTACACTTAGATTCTGAAAGAAATGTAACCCAAACAATAAAATAAAGGAAAATATTCCTAAAAGAATTTTATAAGATTTATTCCTATACATACTTAATTCATTATATACTTGACTCAAAAAAAATCAAATTAAGGGTTATTACCCAAACCATAAGAATAGTTTTCAATAGTAGCCTCATTTATTAAATTAATACATACAGGCTTATTATCAGGATACATAGGTTTTGACGAACAAGCTTCTAAGGCTATAGTAAGATATGGCGTTGTGTATACTTGAGGGGACGGGGAAGGAACATTACCCGTACTATCAAAGTTATCATACAAAAATTTTACCTGGACTATATTCATAATAGGTGAATTTATCAAGGATACAGAAGGTTGAGAATTTGCATTATATTGGATGCTATAGATTGGCATACCAATGGAGTTGGCTCCAATTTGTGAAACCGAGATGTTTGCATAAGGTATACCTTGTGAATTATACAAAACCAAAGGAGTTGATGAAAAAGACATTGTGCTATCAGGGCATCCTGAGGTACATATTGCCTGATTCACCTTTGTGAGATTTAAATAAGAAGAATTTCTCACCATTTTAATTATATAGTCCATAGTATACTGCAACTGAGAACCTAAAGCAGACTCCTCACTTATGGTATTAGAATAGAGTATTGTATCGGAAAAGGATTTCATTATAAGCAAAGATAAGAATGCAAATATTGCCATTGAGATTAATACTTCTATTAATGTAAAACCTTTAATTCTATTATTTTTTGTTTTTTTATTTATGAACATCCTATGTTTGTAATAATATCTGTAGTATGAAGATAATTATTCAATCCAGCAATGTCACTATTTAACTCCGTAGTTGGTTGCTGATATGAAGAAGAATTCCCTAAAACACTTATATTAGGTATTGCATAATTATTACTACCTACGAGGTTATAATACCAAAATACATAGGCTTCAATTTCCACCTGACATGCAGAAGAAGAACTATTTCCACAGACAATACTACTACTTGAAGAACAAGAAACACTAGTTATAGGGTGTATATACAAAAAAATCTGCATAGGCTTTTGAGAATTATTTCCATTATATAAAGTGTCTACTTCTCCATTAGGTACATTCAATGCAGAAAATATTTGTGATAAATCAAGACAATTATTAGCAACTGGTCCTTCAAACTCAGACCCTGATGAACCAGGAACAGTAGATAATGGTGGAGTACATGAAATTTCTTGGGAATCACCTGTACCCCAATGCACATTACCCTTATTTGCCCACGAATGGGCATAGGCAATTTCATAATCAAGAACTTGTTCAGCTACTAAGTTATCTGTATTCAAATATTCTTGATGTATTGCTATAGTCTCAGCATATATTGCAGCAAGAAGTAAAAATCCCAAAAAAACTAAAGCAATAATTGTTTCTACTAATGTAAATCCCTTTTTATTTTCTATTATCATAAAATTAATCTGTAGAAATAGGCCCAATTACAAAAGAATTAGCATTACTTCCACTGTTAAGGTCATAAAAAGTAACTGATTGTCTAAAATTATTATAACCAAAGGTAAATGTTACGGACTGTCCAGCACCATCAGGTATAGAAGCAACATTCTCAACACTCCCCAGGCTAGGATCCCCTGTATATACATATATATTTCCAGATATCTCTTGAATAAAGGGAATCTCACATGAGGAAGAAGAACATGAAGAATTTGTCATATAAACTCCATGAGGCAAAGATTCAAGGTATGTATAAGGTCCTGGAAATGCAGAAGAGTATTGATAATCATATGTACAATCATACAAATTAACACCATACATAGAATTACTTATCTGACCAGGAACTGATGGGGATGTGATATTATCAGTTGAATAGCTACTACCGGGTAACTGATCCTGACAAGAACCTCCATTTGCAGGAGTTAAGTCTTTTACTGCCATAACAACAGAATATCTATAACAATAAGTTGTCTGACAAGACCCAGCGTAAATATTAGAAGGTTCTATGTAAAAACCATATATCCAGTTGTGAACACAAGCACCAGCTACACCAGATTTAGCACAACGAAGTTCAATGCCATTAACCTTATTTAAGCCTGATATAGCGGAATCACGAACGTAAGTAACTTCAGAAACAAAATCATTTACGGCTGTAGTTAGAACAGTTGTATCTTGCCCAGATCTTGAACCAAAAATTGCAAGAAGAAGTAATATAACGGCAATTGCCATTACAATAAGAAGCTCTATTAGTGTAAATCCATTTTTTTTCATTTATATCATCAATCTCATATAAGATTTTAAATCTTACGAAACTTCACACGTAACACTGTATTGACTATTACTACCATAAGTAATTTTATTACCTATTTGTATCATATTAGATAAAGCTTCACTATTAGTATAAGCAAAAATAGCATTATTTTCCAAGCATGCACCAATAATATAGGCATTTACATTATTGGTGTAATAGGAATTAACGGGAGTTAACCCAGAAATAGGAATGTAAAAGTATTGAGTAGAATTACTAGGAGTAGAAATACTATTAAAATAATCATTTCCAACTCCATTAGATGAATATATTCTATTAGTACCTCCTGGGGTACCAAGACCAGGATCAGCATGTTGACTACACACCTTAGTACCAACATCATACCCAGAACCAACAGGGTCAATAGGCACACTACATAAATTAGCAGTAGAGATCCATTTAGGTCTATATGCAATATTAAATGTTAATACACCAGCAGATTGATCAAAATCCCAATCAACTGGATATGATTGGTTAAAATTCCCATAAAAAGTAGATAACACACCAGCAATTCCCTTAACAGCAGTTTCCCTTGCATTATTCCTTGCATCAGCTTGTGCTGCTCCAAGACCAATAATTGCAACTGCCATAAGCACACCTATTATCACCATTACAATCAAAAGCTCTACTAGTGTAAATCCGTTTTTTTTCATTTATATCATTGATCTCATATAAAAAATATCGTATACACCAAATGTTGCAAGTATTGATAAAAAATTATATATAAAACAACACCACAAGACAAGAAGGGACCAAAGGGAATCATAGATTTCATACTCTTTATTTTTAAAGATACTAGTAAAAGGCCTACAACTGATCCTATTAAAAAAGCAATAAAGAGAGCAAATATACTAGCAGGATAACCAAATATAAAACCAATCAAAAATGCAAGTTTCATATCTCCACCTCCCATGCCCTTACCTCTAGTAATAAGTATAACCCCAAAGAAAAATAAAAAAGCTAAAATACCTACAAATAGATTTGACAGGATTAATCCAAACGGGATAACATGCAATATCAATAATATAACAAAATAAAGTAGGGTTATAAGACTAGAGACAATGACTAATTTGTCAGATATTTCATAATACAAATAGTCGTATAGCGCAATATACAGAAATATACCAATAAAGGTAATAGAGTAGAGTAGGTGAATAAAATTTACTGTTGAGAAATTGAATATCTGGGAAATTCCAACAAAATAGAAGTACGCGCAAAATACCACAGCTGATATGAGTTCTATAATAATGTACTGTGGAGATATTCTTTCTTTGCAATATCTACACCTCCCTCTTAGGAATAAAAAACTAAAAATCGGAATTAAATCCCAAAAACCTAATATATGTCCACACTTAGGACAGGCAGACCTACTCTTAATATAGTCTTTTTTTAGATTTACCCTATATGCAACAGCATTGATAAAACTACCTATACCGGCTCCAAATAAGAATGAAATAGCCAATATTTCAAAATATAATATAAACATGTTACATAAGAATACCACATAGATAAAATGAAATATACATTTATTACATAGTATAAATAATATATCATCACCAAGAAAACATCATATATAATTGTATTTGCTATGAAAGATTAATATATCTTAATATTGAAAATAATTCTATTCTCATTACAAGTATAATACGAAAGTGTCTTAGAACATTAAATAAACAAAGGGCCACCTCGGTAGCCCTTATATTTATTTTTTGCCAAACAACTTCAATAAAAATTATTAATACCCACTACATGTAACAGAGTATGCACCGTTACCATAAGTAATTGAGTTACCACTCTGAATAAAGTTAGCATCAGTACTATTTGAAGTGTATGCAAAGATTCCATTATTTTCCAAACATGCACCAACTATATAAGCATCTACAGCTGCAGAAGAACCACTACCTCCATCAGGTGTTGTACCTGTGAAAGGAATATAGAAATACTGAGTTGAGTTGCTTTTAGTTGCTGATGATGCTGTATAAGTTTGACTTATTGTACCATTAACAGCCAACCCACTTGGATTTGAAGAAGTACATGAAGTTGCTCCACCAGCTGGGTTATATCCTGATCCTGTTGGATCAATAGTTGCGGCACAAATAATAGAGTTTGTAGACTTAGCAGTACCACCAGGAGGTGTTAACATTAGGTACCCTGTACTAGTATCAAGGCTCCAGCTATATGGATAAGTTTGACCATTATTACCATAGAATGTCTCAAATAATCCAGCCATACCCTTCACAGCAGTTTCTCTTGCATTATTCCTTGCATCAGCTTGTGCTGCTCCAAGACCAATAATTGCAACTGCCATCAGAATACCTATTATCACCATAACTATTAAAAGTTCTACAAGAGTGAAACCTTTCTTATTTTTTACCAACATATTTTATTCACCTCCTATTTACAGATACACTATATAACTATTTTATAACATTTCCAAGTGTATATATTGGAAGATATACAGATATACCAATAAATCCTACAACAACACCTAAAATTATAGTTATTATAGGCTCCATAACTTTAGATAAATTATCTATTAAGCTTGCAGTCTCAGATTGATAATATTCAATGACTTTACCAACAACCTCTTCCATTTTTCCTGTTTGTTCTCCAATAGCAACCATCCTCCACAATAGTGGAGGAAAGTATTCTATCTGCGACATAACAGAAGAAATTGACCTTCCCTTTTCTACTTCTCCTGCTATATACCTAATACTTTCTTTAAATACAACATTTCCCATAGAATCTGCTATCATATTTAATCCACGAACGAGAGGTACACCAGATTTAACAAGTAATATAAATGTTCTACCAAAGCTAATGATTTGTAGTTTCTGAAGCAGAGAACCAATGATAGGAATTTTTAAGAACATTTTATCTGTTACTTCTCTTCCTTTTGGGGTACTTCTATACCATATTGCAAGGATTGCTACTATAACCAATGCTATCACTATATATACCCAATATGCGATAACAAAATCACTAAAGTTAATTAATATCTGAGTTGGAGCGGGGAGATTGGCATTAAAACTAGCATATAATTGCTTCATTGGGGGTATCATTTTAGTTAAAACAATTGCAATTGCTACAATAGCAACTATAATAACAATAACAGGATACATCATTGCACTTTTAAACTTAGATATTAAATCACTAGCTCTTTCTGTCTCAGTTGCGATTCTATCCAGAATATAGTCTAGAGATCCAGATGCTTCTGCTGTTTTGATAAGTTGAATTTGCATTTCAGAGAAAAGTTGCCTGTGAGGTGCAAAAGAATCAGAGAGACTCTTTCCAGATTCAACAGAAAACCCAACTTCTTTTAATATACTTTTTAACCCACCATTAGTAACTTGAGCCTGAGCAATATTGATTGCTTCCACAATTGGTATACCAGAAGAAATTAAAACTGAAAGTTCTCTAAAAAATATGACCTTATCCTTAATAGGAACTTGACCTATATTTATATTATTTAAATTAGAAAAATTGAAATTGAAATCTAACCCTTGCCTTATTTTCAAAGGGGATAACCCTTGAGAGATCAGCATATTTGCAACAGTGTCTTTATCTGCAGCATTAAAATTTCCCTTTACAATCTTACCGTCTTTATCAGTTGCAGTATAACTAAAATTTGCCATTTTTATTCTGTTCTACCTCTAAATAATCTCAAAACTTCATCTGGATGAGAAGAATAACCCTGAGCATCCTCTATTGTTATTTTACCTTCTCTAACGAGAGAAACTAATGACTTCTCAAGAGAAATCATTCCTAGGTCACCGCTAGTCTGAATCACATTATCTAGTTGATATGTTTTACCTTCTCGTATCATGTTTTTCACTGCACCAGAGGCAAGGAGAACCTCATAAGCCAACCTTCTACCTCCACCAATAACAGGTAAAAGTCTCTGAGAAACAATTCCTTCAAGTATATCTGCAAGTTGCATTCTAATTTGAGCCTGTTGTATATCAGGGAAAACATCAATAATTCTATCTACAGTCTGTGCAGCACTATTAGTGTGCAGTGTGGCAAATACCAAGTGTCCAGTTTCTGCAATAGTAATAGTTGAGGCTATTGTTTCAAAATCTCGCATTTCTCCAACAAGGACTACTTCAGGATCTTCTCTTAATGCACTTCTTAAAGCAATATCCCAAGAGTGTGTATCTTCACCAACTTCCCTTTGCTCTATAAGAGATTTACCATGTGGATATACATACTCAATTGGATCTTCAATAGTAATAATATGCTTTGAATCTATAGAGTTAATTTCTTGTATCAAAGCTGCAAGTGTAGTTGATTTACCATGTCCAGTTGGTCCAGTTACTAATACCAATCCCTGAGGAAGTTTTGTAAATCTATGCATTACTTCTGGAAGCATCAATTCTTCTATTGACCTAATTTTTGAGGGAATTAACCTAAGTGCAAAAGACAAATGACCCTTCTGGTGAAAAACATTAATTCTAAATCTATCCTGGGACTCTTTATATTCATAAGAAAAATCAATTTCCTTATTAACATCTAAAAATTCCTTCTGTGCGGGAGAGAGAAGGGTATCAACGAAACCCTTCAGAGTATTTTCATCCAATACATTATTAGATGCATTAACCAAATTTCCATCAACCCGAATTAATGGAGGATAACCAAATACAAGATGTAAGTCAGAAGCTTTCCTTGAAATGGTTAATTTAAGTAATTCTTGTATATCCATATAATCTAAATTTCTTCTTTTGCTACACGATAAACTTCTTCAATTGTAGTAACTTGATCCAATACTTTTAAAAATCCATCTTGAACAAGTGACAACATTCCATTTTTTCTCGCTACTGCATCAATTTCATCTGCAGAAGATTTCTTTAAAATAAGGGATCGTATTTCTTCATTAACCACTAAAACCTCAAAAATACCAATTCTTCCAAAGTATCCAGTATTACCACAAACATCACATCCCTTACCTTTGTATAAATATAACACTTCCTTTTTGCTTTGTGAAGATTCAAAGTATTTAGTGATGTCTACATTACTACCCTTAAAAGAATCTTTAACCTCAGATATTATAGATTCAGAAACTTCATACTTTTCTTTACATGCAGAACATATTTTTCTAACAAGTCTTTGGGCAACAATCACTTCAACAGTTGATGAAATCAGAAATGCCTCTATACCCATATCAAGAAGCCTAGGGAGTGCACCAGCAGCAGATGTGGTGTGTATCGTAGATAAAACTAAATGACCTGTTAGAGAAGCTTGCGTAGCAAGCCTTGCAGTCTCTTCATCTCTAATCTCTCCTACCATAATTATATTTGGGTCTTGCCTTAGAAAAGCTCTAAGACCAGAAGCAAAAGTTAAACCAACATCGTCGTTAATTTGTACTTGATTAACACCATCTATTTCAATTTCGACAGGATCCTCCAAAGTAACAATATTGACTGAAGGACTATTTAAAAATGACAGAGCAGAAGCCAATGTTTGTGTTTTTCCTGACCCTGTAGGTCCGGTAATCAAAATTATACCTTTAGTTAAACCAAGACTCTTTTTAAACTCCTCGTATGCATTTCCCGTCATTCCTAAATCCTCTAGCTTCGAAATACCCGTAGTTTTACGTAACAGCCTAATAACAATCTTTTCACCATACACAACAGGAAGAGAAGAGACTCTCAAATCAACTATTTCTTGTCCAACTTTTATACCAAATCTCCCATCCTGAGGAATTCTTTTTTCATCAATCTTCAATCTTGATAGGATTTTAATTCTTGAGACAACAGCAGGGGATAAAGAAACAGGGACCTCTAGTTTTTCAAGAAGAATTCCATCAATTCTATATCTAAATTTTAAGGTATTTTTTGTCGGTTCTATGTGCACATCAGACGCTCTAAACTTCACAGCATACTCTAAAACTGTATTTACAATTTTTACTATTGGGGCATTTTTTATTCCTGAATCCAATGTACTTCCTAAATCCTGCATGCTACCAGTAACATCTTCAATATTAAAATCCTGATTAGCTTCTTGTACATCTTCAATTACATTAGTTTCAATCTGAGAGGATGTGTTCGTGTCGATTATAGAAATGATCTGGTCAGGAATAGATAAAAATGGAGAAATTTCTATTTTATATTTCTGCTGTAGATAACTTATAAGCTGTATATCAAAAGGATTCTTCATTGCAAGAAGAACCTTGTTATCTTCTCTGCCAAAAGGAAGTATTATGTGTTCTTTCAGTTCTGAGGCAGGTAGAGTATTAAAAATATCTCTTGGGATACTAATACCCACTAAATCCTTAAATTGAACATTTTCAGATATAGCTTTAGCCCTAAAAAAATCTATTTGAGATACAATCTTGGATTTTTGTAATATAGACTCAACATCAGTATTATTAGTAATAGCATCAATTCTAATCTGATTAACACTCTTTTGATCAATTTTTCCTTGAGAGAGAAGTACATCTAATAAATCCATCACTCTCAATTTATACTACAAATTTATACTTTTTTAAACACCAAATTGTTCTAATATGGTAGAATAACAAAAGATGTCTCAAAGTATAATTTTTCAAACACAAAATGAAACCGAAGTAGACAAGTTTATAAATGAATATTTCGGAAATACAGAATATAAAACATCACCAGATTTTATAAAAATTGATAAAAAGAAGATAACAATAGATATCGTCAGACAAATACAAAATGAAATAAAATATAAACCGTTCAATTTAAAACAAAGATTAATTCTGCTAAAGATACAAGAAATAACTCTACAGGCACAAAATGCAATGTTAAAATTACTAGAAGAAACAAAAGATTACACACAAATAATACTTCAAGTAGATAATACAAATAAATTAATTGATACTGTAATATCAAGATGTTTGTTAATACAATCAAATACCGTCATTACAGAGAGCAGGAAAGAAATATATGATTTTTTAAAAATGGATATTCTTCAAAGACTGGAGTACGTAAAAAATATAAAATCACAAGACACCTTT
>JAJZLI010000052.1 GCA_021803645.1 bacterium | reverse complement strand
ATCTATATTATATATACATATGTAAGGTGCAAATCTGTTCTAGAGAAATATGCAAAAAAGTTGCCTGATATTAATTTTTTAGAAATAGGAGCTACAGAAGAGGAACTATCCATTTTAAGACTTTTATATAAATTTACTGATTCAGTTATATCTTCTGCAGTAGTACTCTCCCCAAACCTTATATGTAGCTACTTATTTGATCTTGCACAAAAATTTAATGCTTTTTATCAAAAAAATAATATATTAAATTCAGAAAAAAGCGTTCAAGAATTCAGGGTATTATTAACATTTGCAGTATCACAAGTTATAAAAAACGGGCTTTCAATACTTGGTATACAAACTGTAGATAAAATGTAATTATGAGTTTTAAAAATCAATACAAAATATTGTTATTATAATTTCTCCTTATAATGAAAAAGATAATATACTCAGAATCTGAGATGCAGTAAAGAAACAGAAATACTATCTACCTCACATTAGCTTAAAAGTATCGAAAGAATAAAAGATTTCAATAGTAATTATTATAGATATCTTATCATTTAGTTTGGGTCCAATTCGCATTGTATTTATTTATATCTTAAATAGAAGATTGAAGTGGTAATATTGTTTTTTTTGTGATACCATTATTTTAGTATGAGCTTACCAAAAGAATGGATAACAGTAACACCTTTTTCGAGAATACTTGCATTAATTCTGTTTATTCTTTTACCTCTTTTAACATTTGTAGTCGGAATGAAAGTAGGGATTATGTACGAAGCACAATTGGCAAAAGCCATTCAAAGTATCACCCAATTTAAATAGTTTCCTTATAATATTTTTAATATGGAGTAAATAATACAGCTTGAGTTACATAAGCTGGGTTATAGTAATTATTGAATATTAAATCAGCTCCTCTTGCTGGGTCATTCATAATATAATCTCCACTTGATGTTATACCAACAAGCAGTACATAATGGTAATCATACCCGATGCCAACAACAACAGGATGTCCGCTTTCAAGTTCAGAATTTACAGCACTCCAGTTAACATAACCATTCCACATATTTCCAAGAGGAATTACTTTAAATACACCAAGCCCATTCCAATTAAATAAAGGCCCCTCAAAATTATATGGATTAGAAGCTATGCTTGCAGGAGACATATTTATATTATAATATTTTGCAACCATAGCAATATCAGTAATAAGACATCCATCAGCTCCAATTGTATCATAGCTATATCCAATGGGATTATATTCCCACCTTGAATCAAGTTGACTAAAGTAAAAAGAGTATGGGGATATATTATTAACTGTAAATGATAATCCTGAATAAGGAGAGTAGGAAGGACCTGTAACAGAGGCAAAGGAAGAATATACTTGAGTCTTTGGTTGGGGAACAACACCGTTTGGAATAAATATGGTTTGTCCTACCTGTATAGATCCATTACCGTTTAAAAGATTCCAATCTTCAATTTCAGAAACACTTGATTTATATTCTGTAGCAACAGAAGCAAGGGTATCACCTGGTTGAAATTTATATGTAACACCAGACACAGGAACAATCTCCAAAGATTCCCCTACAGTAACATTATCATTTGTTAGGTTATTTGCCCACTTTATAACATCAACTGTAGTATTATATTTTTTTGCAATAGAAGCTATAGTATCACCATTTTGTACAGTAACCCAATTAATAAGACCAGATTTTCCAGATTTTATAGATGAGCTTGTTAGGTTTGGAACAGAGGTAGTATCTGAAAGAAAAGAATTTGTTACGCTAGCACTCTGAGTAGTTTGCACTGACCCCACAATGGATTTTTTATCAGTAACATGACTTGAATCCAAAAACCAAAGTAAGACAAATGTAAAAACAAACAAGGATATTACAAACCCAGAAATAAAAGGCCTATAAAACTGGCCTCTCCCCCAATAAAACTTCTGTATTATCCCTGCTTTTACAAATGAAAAATTAATAGAGAACTTTTTGAACTTCTTCTGATACTTCTTAATAAAGAATAACCTGTCAGAAAAATATTGGGAAATTGATTCAAAAAATTCAGGAAATGTTTTTAAAATTTTGGTGAAAATCCGAACTGATCGATTATTAAGATCATATTCATCAGACTTTTCATTCATTCAAAATTTAAAATAATATTAAGGCAGTGGTTGTTTATACATAATATAAAACAACAAGTTAATATTATACTATAATGATAAGGTTTTGTAAAGTACCCCATAGATAAATACAACCAAAATATATTATTAAATCGGCATTTTTCAACAATAACGACCCTAACACTATAGGTCTACACATTTTTACTTTTTTTAGATTCATTAAAGGTTATAGTAAACCTGGATCCTTTTCCAACCTTACTATCAACAGATATGTTGCCACCAAAACTTTCCGTAATAGATTTAGATATGGCAAGCCCAAGTCCTGCCCCTTTAAATTTATTAGAATTTTTTGACCTATAAAATCTATTGAAAATCTTATATAGATCATCTTTTTTTATTCCAATACCAGTATCTTCGACCACTATGTAAATTTTCTTGGATTTTTTATATAAATAGATATTAATAGATCCCCTCTTTGTATATTTAACGGCATTAATTGCAACATTTGATATAGCTTTACGTATACTATCCTTATTACCAAATACATAAAAATTTTTACCTCGTGGAGAAAATTTAAAAGATAGATTTTTTGCATTTGCCAAAACATTTATATCTTCAGAAATATCAAGGAGGACTGGATAAAGATCGAATTGAATATTTTCAATGCTTTTATTTAAATATTTAGTTCTAGCTAAAGAAAGAACATCGTTCAAAACTTTTTCAATCCGTTTAGTCTCTACAACAATAGATTTTATCGCTTTTACATAATCTTGCTTTCCTTCTCCCTTAGAAAGCGCCATTTCTCCTTCACCATTAATAATAGCAAGGGGAGTTTTAATCTCGTGGGCAACATCATTAATAAAAGCACTTTCCCTTTCAAAGGTATCTTCAAGCCTATCAAAAAGTTTATTAAACTCCTCTGCTAAGGCAACAATCTCCTGATCAAAACCTCTTGACATCAACCTTTGGTTAAGTTTAAATCCTGTGATAGATATAATTTGTGAAGTTATCTCATCAATAGATTCTATTACCTTCTCAACAAAATAGTAATTTATAATAAATATTAAAAATACAAATATAATTGAACCAAAGACTAAATAAACAGACAAAACAGATAGAGAGTTATCAATAATATTAGTAGAATTCCCAATAACAACAAAACCATCAATAACTCCATTTTCATATATTGGAACAGATAACATAAGAAGGTGATCTTTATTTATATGTTCTTTAAAAAAATATGCACTGTGGTATTTTTTTGAAACATTAGATAATGTATCTAGAAAATTAGATGTAACTGAAATTTTACCCGACTCTTCAATAATTTGTCCACTAGAATTTAATATTAAAATTAAATACCCGGGAAGACTCACTTGATTAAAATAGATAACTCTACTACTAGAAGGAATAGTGGTATTTTCCATTATAGAAACAATGCTGTTTGCATTTGAGGTAAGGTCAGCTTCAAACCTGGAGTATATTACATAATTTACAGTTTCATATAATACAAAGGCTATAATAATAATTAAACAAAATGAAACTATAACATTAATAACCAAAAATTTAAATTTTAAGGAATTGAATAGGGGGCTATGCTTTAATTTTGTAACCCACGCCTCTAACTGTTTTAATAAGTTTATGTTTATGCCCCTCATCTATTTTTTTCCTTAATAGCCTTATATATACATCTACTACATTAGAAAACCCATCCAATTCATAATCCCATGCATGGTCCTCAATCATTGACCTTGTAAGCACCATGCCTTCATTCTTCATCATATACTCTAATATAGAAAACTCTTTTTGGGACAGCTCAATTAATTTCTCACCCCTTGATACCTCGTGAGAGTGAATGTCCAATACTATATCACCGACCTTAATTATACCATTATCAAATCTTGAAGCACCTCTTCTCAAAAGAGCATGAACCCTTGCAACCAATTCCTCTATAGCAAAAGGCTTTGTAAGATAATCATCTCCACCAATTTCAAGCCCTTTTATCTTATCTTCGATGGCATTTTTGGCAGTTAACATCAGTATCGGGATTTGTATATTATTACTTCTTAACCTTTTACAAATATCAAACCCATTAGAATCAGGTAACATAAGATCAAGAATTATAAGGTTATATTTTTTATCATCGTTAATTAAGTCCAATGCATCTTCACCTGTTCCCACAATATCAACCTTATATCCTACATCCACCAAACCTTTCTTAACAAAAATAGCTATTTTTGTTTCATCCTCTACTATTAATATCCTTACCATAATTAGCTAAATGATTTATTTAAATCAACTTTTATATTACTAGTACCCCCAGAAGAACTATATACCCTTAATGTCACTGTAGAATTTAATGATTCCTCACCGATAAGATAGGAAAGACTATTGGACTCACTAATTTGCGTTCCATTAACAGAAAGTATTACATCTCCTGATTTTATTCCTGCACTAGAAGCAGGTGTATTTGAAATAACATTGACAACATAAGCACCATAATTATATGGAATTTTATATTGCTGCTGTATACCAGAAGTTACAAGTTCATAGTCAACACCAAGTTCAGGTTTTACAATCTTTCCTGTGCTAAGAATTGAGTTAACATCTGATTTAGCTTGATTGATAGGAATAGCAAAACCAATTGCATTTGCAGAAGAATCAACTGCAGTATTGATACCAATTGCTTGACCCAAAAGATTTAAAAGTGGTCCACCTGAGTTTCCTGGATTAATATTTGCATCAGTTTGAATCATTCCTGTCAAATTTTCAGTTGCTCCAGTTGCAGGATCCTGAGCTTGAACATTCCTATTAAGTCCAGATATTACACCAGTATCAACTGTATTCTGATACTGTCCAAGTGCATTACCAATAGCAACAACACTCTGTCCTAGCTGCAAACCAGAAGAATTTCCTAATGGAATTGTAGGAAGACCAGAAGCATTAATTTTTACAACTGCAATATCATTTGTAGGATCTGTCCCAACAATCTTAGCATTATACTGTTTCCCATTATTCATTATAACTGTATATTGAGCAGATGCATTAGATACTACATGTTTGTTTGTAAGTATATAACCATCAGATGAGATAATAAATCCAGATCCCGCACCAACTTCCTGCAAAGTACTTCCTCCATTATTTATATTAAGACCACTACCAATATCAAAATAGTTATTAATATTAGGAACTTCCTGAGAAATAATAATACTAACAACGGCATCATTAGTTTTACTTACAACGGATGTAATAGCAGACTGCTCCTGAACAACAGGCAAATTTTCAACTTTACCAGTACTAGAAAGGTTCGTTGAGTATGAACTTCGATTTGCAATGAAAATAGCAGAAACAAGACCAATCGCACCACCAATAACTGAAGCAAAAATAAGGGTAAACACAACAAAGAAAGAGATCGTCTTCCTAAGGTCTGATTTTGTAATATAATCAAGTTTATTTTCCTCTGAATTTTCCATAATAAACACTATCTATAAAATTATCTTGCAAAATTGTATAAACGAAAGATTAAAGAATTATTAATAATCGATTCAGTCTATCATTACCATAAATATATTGAAATGTGTTAATATTTAATGCAATTATGAATTGGTTAGATATAGTCATAGTTGCAGTTGCTATTTTTTATATAAAAAGAGGTACAGAAAGTGGGGCAATAAAGATTATAACTGGATTTGCTGGGATCATTATTGCATATATAATTTCCATAAATTCTCCTGCACCAGGAGAAGCTATAATAAACCATATAACACACAAATTACCTCCTACAGATGAACGTTTATTATCAATCCTTGTTACCTTTATTATTGTTTCCCTTATATTTAATATAATCTCTCCTTATTTGGAAAAAATTGTACCTAAAAAAATGAGAAAATCCCCAAGTAATATCTATGGAGGAGCACTACTTTCACTTGCAGAGTTTACTATTATATTAAGTTTTCTAATCTTTGTTATAATGAATTTTAATATAAATACCAAGACAGATAAAAACATTAAGGATATTATAAAAAAATCATATATAGGACGAACAATAATAAAGGAGAATTCAAAAATACTACAACCGGTTTTAGGAAATGATATACAAAAAATAGAATTCAATGTGGAGAAAAAAAAGGGGTAATTATATAAAAAATGCCAGGCCGGGAATCATCACTGGGGCAGCAGATAATGATCCTGCTGGCATATCATCGTATTCAATTGCAGGATCTCAATTTGGATACTCACTAAACTGGTTAATGATACTTGCAATTCCAATGCTTATTGCAGTACAAGGAATGGTTGCAAGAATTGGGGACATTACCAAAGCTGGACTTAGTGAAGTATTAGAGATACATTTTGGAAAATATATTTCATATATAATAATAGTATTTTTAATAGCATGTAATACAGCAACAATTGGAGCTGACATGCTTGCAACAGCTAGTGCAATTAATACTTTGATTACCCCATTTTATAAAGAGTATCAGATTTGGACTGTATTAATTTTTGTCCTTATAGTATACATACTAATATTTAAAAATTACAAAAAAATAGCAAACTATATTATGATAGGGTCTCTTGCATTTTTAGGATATGTAATTACTGCTATAATTACAAAACCAGAGCTTTTACCTTTAATTAAAGGGACATTTGTTCCAAATTTAGGAATGTTCATAAAAAACAGAGAGTTTGCACTTGTAGCCACAGGAATACTTGGAACAACTATTTCACCTTATTTGTTATTCTGGCAAGAAAAAGAAGAAGTTGAGGAAAGGAGACCATTATTTTTTGCAAGAAAAGAAAGGATGTATATATCAATCGGATTTATTTTTTCTCAACTTGTTACCTTATTTATAATGACAGCAGCAGGGGCGACTTTATTTGTAAAACACATTAATATATTAAATTCACAATTTCCTGCGGTTACAACAGCTAGTGTATTAAAACCAATAGCGGGAGCATTTGCATCTCAATTATTCTCAATAGGGATAATATCATCAGGGCTTATTGCAATACCAATACTAGCATCATCTAGTGCATATGCAATAACAGATTTAACAAAAAGAAAAGGGCTACTATCATCAAATTTCAGGAATGCAAAACTATTCTATTATATAATAATATTGTCATTACTTTCAGGCATAATATTTGCAATTTTTAAAGTAAATACAATAAAAGCCCTATTTTACTCACAAGTACTAGATGGAATTATCACTCCAATAATAGTGATATTAATTCTCATCGTAGCAAACAAAAAGTCATATATGGGAAAATTTGTAAATAACATATTTGATAACACATTTACAATTCTATCTATTGCAGTAATGGTTCTTGCTGCAATCTTTATGTTTATATAATTTCCATGAAAACACTTGTATTATACCTTATCAGGATATACCAAAAAACTTTATCTCCAGATCATGGTTGGTTAAAAATGCTTTATCCAAGAGGGTACTGTAAATATAGTCCTACCTGTAGTGACTATACTTATCAGGCCATTAATAAATATGGGATTTTAAAGGGTGGATATTTAGGTGTTAGGCGAGTATTAAAATGTAATCCATTTTCAAAGGGGGGGTATGATCCACTAAAATAAAATTCATGTTATAATATCTATATATGAAACAAGATAATATAACATGTCCTTGTGGAGGCAACTGTGGTTGTCATCATGAGGAGGAAGAAGAAACAGAACAAGAATAATATTAAAATATAGGTTCACTTTGTGGTGGAACAAAAAAGGATTGAAATTTCCGGTAAAATTAATCCAGCATTTTTGTTAAAAATTGCAAAAAGGAATAATGTAAACGGATATATAATACTTCAGAGTAACACAGCTATCCTTGAAGGCAAAGGGAGTGATATTGATAACACTCTCAATTTATACAAGAAAAGATACAAAGAAGGATATACTGCAAAAGAAACAGGTTATATTGGAGACATAGTAGACCTCATAAAAGCTAAAGACTATAAAGACATAAGAATACAAGCATATATTTCTATAATGGGACATTTGGAAAACAAATCTTATGAGAACCTAATTAAAAGGTTTGCTGAGGAATACATGATAAAAGGGTGGGTAAAAAGAGATAATGAAAATGGAAATATTAATTTAAAAATTGAGGGACAAAAAGACCTCGTAGAAAAGCTCATTGATTGGTTAAAAGGTGGAACTGCAAAGATAAACATATTTGACATAAAGATAATTTATCAAAAATATACAGGAGATTTTAAAGAATTTTACATTTCCGATTAAGAGATAGCTAAATTAGAAATTAAGGCTCCACACACCACCCATAAGAATACATTTACAGGAAAAATTTCAAAATAAGGAAGACCTAAGTTCCCAATTCCAAAAATAATTATAAAAATAAATGCAGAAAAAGAAAAAAAATCTGTTTTTTTCTGTAACTGAATCTTTCTAAAATATATATAAAGGAGGTAGCACAAAGGTATAGCCAACAGTATAAAACCAATGATTCCAAAGTTGTGATATAACTGTCTATAAAAATTCTCCATAAATACTATAACATTTCCTCCGAAAATTTTATGTATTAGAGTAAAATGTCCACTACTAGAGTGGGAAAATTTTATAATTTCATTAATGTGAACACCAGCACTTCTATACTTAAACAAAAAATTGTTTTTAAAATAGTTTGGTATCATCAAAGAAATTAAGAAAATTGCAATAAGAGAGGCTATAATAAATATAGATTGTTTATATTTTTTGATAAATAACAAAAATATACAAAACAAAAATATCAAAATTAATGCAGTAAAGGATAATGCAAGATAAATCAGAAAAATAGTAATAAGTATCATAATATACTTATAAGAGGCTCTTAATTTATCTTCAAAGACTAAAAATACAAGAAATAGAGCATAGAACAGAGATACTCCATTAGGATCATCCCATCCACCACCAAACCTGACAGATCCACCTGGATAACCCAGAGCAGGATACCTATGTATAGTCATAAAAAGACCTAACTGAATCAGTGTATATAAAAATTGGAAAAGCATAGAAACATATAAAAATTTCATCCAATATCTAATACTAGCGTTATCCATAAAAATAATAGGGGAAATAAATATAACCGGAATAAATATTAAGAACTTAAACATGTAATCATAAGGAACAGATGTTTTTATCAGATGTATCGAAATACCATGCTGGATTATAATATCAAAAACAAAATAGAAAATTGCCAAAATGATAGTGTAAAAGATAATTCTTACTGACTTTACAGAAAATATTTTTTTGTACTTGTCTTTATATTTTTGAGATATAAATATAATAATAATAAATATAAGAAAAAATATAATAGTTATGACATATTTCATCACTTCTTCGAATATACTAGTATGTCCATATGTGGGGGATGTTGTAGTCGAATTTACTCTCAATATGTAACGGTAGGAGTAATAGAATTGTGCAATATATAAATATAAAAAGAATAAATACTCCAATGGGGAAGAAATAAAACTACTAATAAACTTCTTCATTATTATTGTGATAAAATAAAAAACAACTATTAGAATATCATTTTCTATTTATAATCTCAACATAATAAAAGAACATATAATGATAGGAAAATTAAAACTTAATACTTACTGGTTACTATTATCACAAGGTCTCACCATAATTACAGCGCTAACTTTATCTTTAATTCTGGCAAGACATCTAGGTCCTGTATATAACGGAGAATATGGGTTTGCAAACTCAATAATAAATATATTCGCAATATTTGTTGATTTTGGAATTTCTACTATTACAATAAGGGATCTTGCAAGAGATTTGACTAAAACAAAAAAATACATTGACAATATAATATTACTCAAAGTATTGATGGGATTAATACTTCTTTTGATAATATTTGTAACATCAATATTTTTCAAAAATAAATTCTCAGGTATTACATTATTAATGTTATTTCTTGGCATATACAACATATTGAGTGGAGGATTTAACCCATTTTTGAGAGGTATATTTAGATCATATAGTGAAATGCAGTATGAGTCTATTACCATAATAGCTGAAAAAATCGTTTTAATTGTATTAGGGGTAATTGCTCTTTTTTACTACAAAAGTATTATTCTTTATTCTTTAGCCTTAACAATATCAGCAATAATGGGTATGGCAGTAACTGTTTATATAATTAGAAAAAGATTTATCAAATTCTTCTATGAAATAGATTGGAAATTCTGGAAATATATTTTAAAAGAAATCTGGCCATTTGGATTATCATCGATAATGATAACAATATATTTTTCTGTTGATCAGACAATAATAGGAATTTTAAAACCAATCATTGACGTAGGATATTTTTCTGTGGCAAGATCTACAACTGGTGTTATGACTTCAATAATAGGAATATTTATAGGTGTCTTATTCCCAACATTTTCATCTTTATACAAAAGCAATATACAAGAACTTGAAAAACTTATTGATAATTCATTAAAGTTTATGGTTATTATTGCAATGGCATTTTTGACAGAAATGTTATTTTTATCTCACAATTTGGTTCTTTTAGTATTTGGACATAAATATTTACCTTCAGTAAATCCATTAATACTATTATCTGTAGCAACAACAATTATTTTTATAAACTCTCTTCTTGGAAATGTTCTATCAGCAACTGATAAACAAAAAGCTTTTATCCCAGGTTTATTTATATCAATGATAATAAATATATTAGTAAATTTAATACTGGTTCCTAGATATGGTATTAATGGAAGTGCAATAGCGTCAATATGTACAGAGGGATTCTTAACTATATATATTTACAAATTGGTTAACAAAGAACTTAATGTGAAAATACACAAACATTTATTAAAGCCATTAATTGCATCTTTTATTATGGCAACAACAATTATAATACTACATTCAGTAGAGGTACTTGCTTTATCTATAATTGGAATTATAGTATACTTTTTGACACTGATTATTATTAAGGGTATTAGTATTAATTTTATTAAAGAAGAAATTTTAACCCTAAAAAAAGTATGAAAATAGCAATTGATTGCAGGGAGGCAAATACTAAAGCTGGTATTGGTAGATTAACATACAGTTTAATATCTGAGGTAATAAAAATAGATAAAAAGAATAAATATATACTACTCTTATCTGACGAAGATGCATTTCCAGAAATAAAAAATAAAAATGTGAAAAAACTAATATTCAAGGGTGCAAAAAAAGCCGTAAAAAAACCATACTGGCAGTTTGTATACCTCCCTTACATTCTCAAAAAGGAGAAGGTAGATATATTTTTTTCTCCAAATAATTTTGTTACTCCGCCATTTTTTCAAGGGAAAACAATTGTTACAATACAGGATTTAGTACCACTGGTGTATAAAGATTATCTGAATAATTTTTTCGATAAAATCAAATACCAGCTAAGAGTAACACTAACAGCTATAAGGGAACCCCATAAAGTTATGACCATCTCAAAATTTTCAAAAGATGAAATAAAGAGATTAATGAAAATTGCAGAAGAAAAAATCTTTATAATTAATGAAGCCATTGATAAAAGGATATACCAATTAAAACCAAATTTAGAAGTTTTAAATAGCTTGGGAATAACAAAGCCATATATACTTGGTATGGGAGGAATGGAGATAAGGAAAAATAATAAAAGGCTAATAGAGGCATTTATATCAATGATCCAAAAAAACAAAGAATTTAGGCATACACTTGTAATAGTAGGCACAGAAAAATCAAAAAAGACACCTTCCTCGGGCGAGGTTGTAATTCCAGAGGGACTTTCTGGAAGGGTAATGTTTACAGGATCAGTGTCTGATAGCCAGCTTGCCACTTTATATTCCCAGGCAGAAATATTTATTTACCCATCATTGTACGAAGGATTTGGTCTACCACCTCTAGAAGCCATGTCATATAAAGTTCCTGTTATAACTTCAAATTCATCATCAATACCTGAAGTTGTTAGAGACAGTGCAATTCTTATAAACCCTAAGAGTGTAAAAGACATTGAAAGGGCAATGACAAAACTTATAAAAAACAAGTCACTTCAGAAAACACTTATACAGAAAGGGTTAGAAAATATTAAAGATTTTAGTTGGGAAAGAGCAGCACAAACATTAATTTCAGAATTTGAAAAATTAATAAAGGATGATGGAAAAATATAATATTGTCATATTAACATCTAATGTTGGGGCAGGGCATGCAACAATCGCCAATAACCTAAAGAGAGAATTTCGTAAACAAGTAGGAAAAAATTGTCAGGTAATAGATTACAGCAGGATGTATGGTTACTATCTAAATGAGGTGATTAAATATACATATAAAACCATATTATATTCTTTTCCTACAGTATATAAACTTCTATATAAATATATAATAGATCAAAGTGGAGAGAACATTATAGACATATTGTGTGCTAAAGAATTAAAAAGGATATATAAGGGGGAATTAAAAAACACAATATTCATAGCATTATACCCAAATGCTGTTGCAGCAATCTCAAAAATGCAATGTGCAAGAAAATATGTAATTACAACAGACTACAATTTACATAAAGGATGGATACACAACAATATTGATAAGTATTTTATACCAAACGAGGAGACAAAAAAAACATTAAAGCATTATGGAGTGAAGGAAGACAATATAGAAATTACAGGGATACCAATAGCAAAAAAATTCTACAAAGTTCCAAAAGAGGAGAAGGTTAAAAAATTAATTTCTCTTGATAAATCAAAAAAAACAATATTAATTATGGGAGGTGGGGATGGAGTAATATATCATGCGATTAAATTAGTATCGTCACTTTCCAACAAATATAACATTATATGTATTGCAGGAAGAAATAATAAATTAAAAAAGAAAATTAATAATTTACATTTTTCAAATTGCAAAGTATTTGGTTTTACAAAAAATGTAGAAAAATTAATTCAAGTAGCAGACATTGTAATAACAAAAGCAGGTGGACTATCTATGACAGAGATTATAACAATGCAAAAACCAGTCATTGTATACAAAGAATTACCAGGACAAGAGGCATTAAACAGTCAATATTTTAAAAAAAATAAAGCATGTGTTATAGCAAAAAATATAAAGGATGTTAATAAATTAATTACTAAAATTTTATTAGGGAAAATTGTTTTAAATACAAAGTTTTTAATTAATAAGGGAGTAGCAATCGACAAGGTAATAAATATAATCCAAAAAGATTTATGAGAATATTTCTAGATGTAAGGCTTGCCCTAACAAACACAGGAACAGGAAGGGTAACATATAATCTCTTTAAGGAAGTATTACTTCAAGATAAAAAAAACGACTATACTATATTATATGACAAGAAAGATCCATTTCCAGAAATAAAATGTAAAAAAATTAGAATACGTGATAAGGATAGTAGATTGTCCTATCTATGGCAGTTATTTATACTTCCTAAAATTTTAAATAAGCATCGTGCAGAGGTATTTTTATCTATAGAAAATATGGTGTGCCCGCTTACATTCAATGGAAAACTTATTATTTCTATACAAGACTTAATTCCGCTTGTAATTAAAGATTACTATAATAGGCTCAATGACAAAATTAGGTATAAAATACAGATAGCAACTTTTCTTATAAAATCAAAAAATTCGGAAGTTATCACAGTGTCAGAATTTTCAAAAGGAGAAATAATTAAATATTTACATGTACCAAAAGATAAGATACACGTTATAGAAAATGCATACACAAAAGATGATATAAAAATAAATACAGTTCAAATATTGAAAAATTTAAATATAAATTTTCCATATATTTTAGCAATTGGTGGGGCAGAAAAAAGAAAAAATAACAAAACACTAATACAGGCATATAAAATGCTCGATATAAAAGAGCACTTAGTTGTAGTAGGAAATGTCAAAAGGGGAAAGGAAGCTTCTCAATTTGATAATCTACCTGAAGGAGAAAAAATTCACTTTGTTGGAAAAGTTTCAAATGAAGAGATGTTATCTTTATATAAAAGAGCCTCTCTATTTGTATACATTTCATGCTATGAAGGATTTGGGCTTCCTGTACTTGAGGCCTTTTCCCAAAATATTCCTACAATTGTATCTAATACAACATCTATACCTGAAGTTGCAGGGAAAGGGGCAATACTTGTTGATCCTTTCAATCAAAAACAAATAGCCACAAGTATAGAGAAATTATTAACAGATAAAGAAGCAAGGGATAAGATAATTAAACTTGCAAAAGAACAATTGAAAAAGTATAGTTGGAGAAAATCAGCTTTAAAATTAATAGATTTATTTAACAATCTCAACATATGATTACACTAGAAAAAAAAGTATCTTTGAAAAATTATACTACGTATAAAATTGGGGGAGAGGCAGAATACTTCTATCAGGCAAATACAAAAACAGAATTAATATCTGCAATTCAATTTGCTCTAAAAGAGGAATTGGAAATAAACATAATAGGAGGAGGAAGTAATGTACTTGTATCTGATAAGGGAGTAAAAGGGTTGACAATAAGGAACATGGCAAAAGATATTAACATTACAGATAAAGTTCCAAATGATTTTGATATCAAAAAAAGTTTTGCGAGATATTCTCAAGGAGAGTATATGAAATTTAGTGATCTTGAGGATGACGAAACAAAATATGAAAGAGTGTTAGTAGAAGTTCAATCGGGGGTAAATTTAACTTTTTTTATAAACCAAATGATAAATAGTGGGCTAACTGGCATCCAATATTTTTCAGGAATTCCAGGAACAATAGGTGGCGCAGTATTTAACAACATTCATGGAGGAACCAGGATAATTGGGGATTTAATATATTCTGCAGAGGTTATGGATAATGAAGGAAAGATTACAGAAGTAAATCCTGATTTTTTCAGATTTGGATATGATGAAAGTATACTTCACACGAATAAATATTTTTTACTTAGTGTAAAATTCGTGCTGTTTAAAGGAGACCAGAATATTGCAAAAAAAATTGCATTAGAATGGACAAAAAGAAAGAAGGCGATACAACCTATTTTACCGTCGGCTGGATCAGTTTTTAAAAACATTACAGAAGAAGAGAGAATAGCTGTGGGGGCACCAGTAAATTCCTCTGGATGGTTAATTGATCAAATGGGATTTAAAGGATTTACAATAGGAGGGGCAAAAGTATATGAAAAACATGCAAATTTCATTGTAAACATGGGATTTGCAAAACAAGCTGACGTATCAGCAATAATAGAAAAGATACAAGAAAAAGCATTGGATAAATATAAATTAGAACTTATACCCGAAATAATTTTCAAAGGAGAAAAATAACAAATTATTTTTCCTCTTCAACTACTTCAAATTTATCCTCACCTTTATATATAAGTTCAATACCACAATAAGGACACTCAACTGTATCCCCAGGATTTAAGGAATTTACATCAAATTCATTTTGACATTCAAGACAAGTTACTTTCATAATAATCAGATGTACAAAACTATATCTTTTAATATATCAAATTTAATAAATAGATGCAATTTAAATTTCAAAGTAGTAATGGATCGTACATTAGTCAATCCATAAACAAAAGTTAAAAATTTTTTGATATAATAAGGTTTATGCCAAAAACAATGGATTTCTTTTTAAACAAAGACTCCAGTATATTGGATGTCGTATTACACGGATCATCATTAGGTATTGAATCTACACTAATTCAGGAAATAATTAAAAATAGTAAAAATAAAAATCACAGTGTATTAGCATTTAACTTCCCTTTTATAGAAAATGGTCTGCATGTATCATCAGGTGATAGATTTCCTCAAGAGATGGAAATGTTAGATAATGTTTTAAATTTTGTAAATTATAAAAGGTATGAAAAAATTAATTTTATAGGGAAATCTCTGGGAGGATTAATAGGGACATACTATATATACAAAAATCAGGATAGCTCAATTTTTAGCATAAATATATTAGGGTTTATAAATAATAAATATATAAAAAAAATAAATTGCAAAATAAATATAATACAAGGACAATATGACAAATTTGGAAACATAGAAAACGTAAAAAATTATATGAAAAATGCTAAATCCAAACAAATATCATATAAAGAAGTAAATAATTCCGACCATAGTTTTAGAGACCACAGTAATAAAGAAAAGAATCACGAAAAGGAAGCGATAAAATATATTACCTTATAAATATATGATACGAAAACTTACAGGAATTTGGAAATATGAAGACAGTATGAAAAAGATAAATCCTGCAAGCAGGGTTTCACTTGGAGAAGGGAATACTCCAATAGAAAGATTACATTTTTTAGAGGTACAGACAGGGGTTGAATATGTATACGCAAAAAGAGAAGATAAAAATCCTACTGGTTCGGCAAAGGACAGATCAATTGCATATTTTTTTTCATATTTAAAATCCAAAAACATCAAGGAAATAGTAGTTCCATCTTCTGGAAATACAGCAATATCAGCTATAAATTATGGAAGGCTATCAGGAATTAAAACATATATCTTTATACCAGAATCAATATCAAAGGACAAAGAATCCAGATTAAAAAAGAGTATAAAAAACAAGCAACTTACACAGATTATAAAATCAAAAAGACCTCTATCAGAATCTATAAAATTTTCAAAGAAAAATAATATACGGTTGTTTAGAGGATCTGAGGAATTATATGCAATTGAAGGTTACAAGACTATAGGAATAGAACTGCAAAATCTAAGACCTGAGGCAATTTTTGTTCCAGTGAGTAGTGGAACAACTGCACTTGGAATAATGAAAGAGTTAAAGTGCCAGTTACATGTAGTACAAACATCGAAAATTAATACAATCTCAAAAAATTTTGATAATAATTTTAAATCAGAAAAAGAATCAATGGCAGATGCAATAGTAGCAAGAGTCACCAAAAGGAAAAATGCAATAATAAATGCGATAAAGAGATCAATGGGGTGGGCATGGACAGTAGATAATAAAGCTATACAAGAGGCAGTAATAAATATGGAAAATCATGGAATAAAAACTTCAAATGAAGGTGCAGCTGCAGTAGCTGCCTTTATAAAAGCGGTTGATCTTGGATACAAATTTAAAAGGGTTGTTATAGTATTTACAGGAAAATGATTCCCATTAAAGATAAGATAAAAGATAGTGTTGTGTACATATCCAAAGATCCAATGAGGGCATTAGGATTAGAAACGTTACTCCCAAACTTCCATATAGTATCATATGAAGATAGCTATATACTTAATTTTATAAAAAATGAGTACTCAATAAAAAGAGAGAAAAGTACTACAAATCAGAGAGGAGATATTGCCTCAATTCTATCTGACACAGGGGTTGAGGCCTATATATCAAAGATTTCAAACCCTACATTTATGTTTTTTAAACCAACTCTTGGAGGGGAAAGAATATTGAATAATAGAAAGATACTCAACACTACATACTCCCTTAATAAAAAATTTGAGGATAAAATAGAACTTGTAAAATTATTTGCAGAAATGATACCACAAAGTAAAATCATAAATTTAGAAACAGAAAACTATAATAGTTTAAAAAATATTTTTGGGTCTAAATTTGTAATACAATTCAGTCACGGACACTCAGGAAATACAACCTTTTTTATATCAAGTGAAGAGGAATATAATAATTTGAAAGAAGAATATCCTAAGAGAATTTCAAAAGCAGTTCAATTTGTAGAAGGGGAATATTTTACAGTAAACGGAGTAGTTA
>JAJZLI010000005.1 GCA_021803645.1 bacterium | reverse complement strand
AAAATCTTTTAAAAAGAGTATTAAAAGACCATTTTTTTCCTGTCTTTGTATTATATCAACTTTTGCCTCTGTTAGCAGTCCCAGGGTTCCTTGTGCCCCTATAAATACTTGTGACATATCAAAGTACTCTCTATCCCATATATGCCATATATTATATCCAGTAGAATTTTTTGTAACAGTTGGAGTTGATTGACGTATAATATCATAATTATCTTCTAGTAGCTTGTACATCCTTCTATATATTTCTCCTTCAAGATCACTTTGTTTCATCTTTTCGTTTAATTGATCTTTTTTAATTTTTTCAAAAGTGTGTAGTTTCCCATCCCTTAAAACCATATTTACTCTTTTTACATATTTTTCTGTTTTTCCATATCTTAATGACAATTCTCCTCCCGAATTATTATTTACAATTCCTCCAAATGTACATAAATTTTTTGAAGCAGGGTATGAGGGATATACTAACTTCATCGTATCTGCCCTTTTTTCAAAGTCTCTATAATATACTCCTGGTTCTACTATTGTATATAGATTATCTTTGTTAATTTCTAGGATTTTATTGAAATGTTTCACATCCATTGATATGGAGTCTGTTAGTGTTCCACCTGTCATATCTGTTCCTGCTGCTCTGGCTGTAATTGATAAATTTGGAAGATCTTTTTTATGGGTATTTACAAATAGTACTAAATTTTCTATATCTTTTGTGTCTTTAGGGTATACAACTATTTGAGGTGTCATTTCAAAAATACTTGCATCTCTTTTGTGGGAATTAATGTCTTCTGTACTTACTGAAACTTCTCCTTGAATTATATTTTTAAGTGCCTTTACTAACTGGTCTGTATTCATTTCCTGTTTATTACTTTTTTTACTGCAGATACTATGCTATCGGTATCCATTTTATACTTTATTAATAAATCTTTAATGTTTCCTGATTCTCCAAATGTATCTTGCATCCCTATCATTTCTATTGGAGTAGGCCTTTCTTTTGCAAGTACTTCTGATATCATACTTCCTAAACCTCCATTAACTTGATGGTCTTCAACAGATACTATGGCTCCTGTTTCTTTTGCTTTTTCAACAATATCCTTTGTATCTGTTGGCTTTATGGAACTTACATTAACAACATATACATTTATCCCATTATCTTTTAGTTTTGCTGCTGCCAAAAGTGCGTAATATACCATATATCCTGTTGCAAATATAGTTGCTTTAGGATTATCTGAAACCCAGAAAGTTTGGCTACTACCAATATTAGATTGTGGAGTGCTTTCTGTTAAAATGATTGGAGTTTTCTCTCTCGTAAGTCTTATATATACTGGTCCGTAAATTTCCGAAACCTTTTTGGTTATTCTTTTTGCTTCAATGAAGTCAGTGGGAGAGAATACTTTTAATATAGGTAAACATCTTGTTATTGCTATATCCTCTGTTGCTTGGTGAGTTGCTCCATCAGGTCCTGTCATAAGGCCACTGTGATGCCCTGCAAGCTTAACATTTGAAAAATTATATACGGCTGTTGTTCTGAATGTTTCCCAGTTTTTACCGGGAGAAAATGTTGCATATGATGATGCATATGGGATTTTTCCAGATACACCTAGTCCAGATGCAATTGCAACCATATTCTGTTCTGCTACCCCACATTCTATAAAGCGATTGGGGTATTTTTCAGCAAATTTATCTACTTTTGTTGATTCTGCAAGGTCTGCAGTTAATACTACTACATTTTGATTTTCTGCACCTAGTTCTAAGAGCCCTTCTCCATATCCTTCCCTTGTTGCTTTTTTTTCAACATCTTCCTTAAATATATTGGGGTTTAAGTTTAAATCTGGGTTTAACATAATTAAATATCTGAATGTTCTATTTTATTACCTAATGTTTTAAGTTGCTGTAGTGCATTTTTTGCTTCCTCTTGATTTGGAGGTTTTCCATGCCATAAGTAATTTCCTTCCATGAAGTCTACCCCTTTCCCAGGTATGGTATTTGCTATTATAATTGTTGATTTTTCTGTTACTGCTTTTGCTTCCATAATTGCATCATTAATCTCTCTTATATTATTACCATCAATTTCTATAACATGTAAACCAAATGCCTTACATTTATCTACAAGAGGTTCAAGAGGCATTATATCTTCAGTTCTTCCATCAATCTGAATATTATTTCTGTCCATTATTATTATGAAATTCTGAAATTTATTTTTTCCTATAAACATCATAGCTTCCCAACTGTTACCTTCTTCAAATTCTCCATCAGATACAATTGTATATATATTATATTTTTTGTTATCCAAATCACGTGCAATTGCCATGCCTGCAGCTTGTGATAACCCTTCACCTAATGGCCCTGATGTAGTTTCTAATCCAGGAAGAGCTGTTCTATGTGGGTGTCCTTGAAGCCTGGAACCGAATTTTCTTAATGTTTTTAACTCGTCTATTGGAAAATATCCTGCAAGGGCCATAACTGTGTATCTTATTGGACATATATGTCCATTTGATAGAATTAGTCTGTCCCTTTCTTCCCATTCTGGATTTTGGGGCATATGGTTCATTGCATGGAAATATAGGGTAGTAAATATATCTGCCATTCCTAATGGTCCTGCTGAATGACCTGATCCTGCCTGAAGAAGCATTTCTATAACAAGTTCTCTTGCTTTGTTTGATTTCTCTTCTAGGAATTTGATTTTCTGATCGGTTAAATCACTTATCATCAGGTATAAAGTTAACACTATGTTGTTATGTTGTCAACAATGTATGAAGTTATATACATTATGGACTCTTGATGCAATTACAATGTAAATTTTATTAATAGTAAATAATTCGTGTCTTAGTATACTTTGTCTATAGGTAAGTATATTTCTGTACATCTTGTTGTTATTTGGAAATATATTTGAATTTTTTGGTTCTTTTAAGTTTGATATATATTAGGTTTAATAGTATCAGCAGTTGCTATCGTCTTAATACATTGTTGATGTTTTATATCCCTTGCATTTAAATTTATTATGTTCATATATTGATATTTTCTTTACTATTCATGTTTTTTTCTAATTTAGAAATCTCATTATTAGTTTGAATCTATTCAGCAGAAGCTATCCAAATATATCTCTACTGCTCTGGCCCCAATCATTTTGTTGTCTTGCCATTTCTGGTAGGTCTATTATTCTGGCTCCGTGAGTATTTTGTATTATTATAACGGTGGTTCTGTAATTAGGTAATGCTTTGCTTACAATCCTAATATTATGTGCCATTCTATCTCCCATTGTATCTTCGTATATAACCATGAAATCTGGGGTCATTTCATGATCACCTTCCAAAAACTGTTTAGGGTCTAACCCTAAATTCTCCAAGGTTAAATGAGTGTTAATTGTAGCATAATCTGAATTTCCACCCCAATCATTAGGACAGTAAGTTTCTTGTTTTATTTTATTTCCAATTCTTGTAAGTACGATGGTTCTATCTTGTAGAATACCAAATTCTTGTAGTCTTTTTACTATAAGGAATAATGGTATATTTTGAGTTTCATGTATGTATTTAATAAGGTGCAAAACTGCTCTTAAACCTGTTTGAGGTGGTAGTTCATTTTGATGAAGTAAAGGATATTCACCTTTTCTATATTGAAGATTACCTTGCTCATCTACTGTATATCCAGTTTGTGATAATAACCTTTGAATGAGTCGATCTGGTAAAAGTAGTGTTCTTGCAAAAACTTGTGCAAACATTTCTTGTTGAGAAAAATGCCTATAGTTATGGTTATAGCTAACTCCAAAGTATGAAAGAACTGCATGTCCAATTTCATGAGCTAATGTTTCTTGTAAGAATCTATCGTTTTTAGAATAGTATTGAGGGTCGTATAATATCCTTATCAGTTGACTACCACCCCCATAATGTCCGTTATATTGACCCGTTGGTTCGTTGTTGCAGTAAATTATCCTTTTGACTCCAAATTGTGATGCCAACTTAATTAGATTTACAACGGGTTCTCCTTCATTGGTAATTGTTTCTGCCATCTCAGCTGCAATTTTAGCATATGTATCTATGTCACTTTGCTCTTGCAAAAACCATATTATCTGTTCTTGTCTCTGCTTGAAGAATTGCATATACCCTGGTACAGGTTGATTTTCTGGAGAAACAACATCAATAATCTCTTCTCCTGTTTGCCCATTTATACCTTCTTCAATAAAAATGTATATATTATTGGGGCATAAGTGTTATTTTTTTAATACTATCATTATATCAGATACATTAGATTCTAGCTTCCCAGTGTCTATTCCGTCTCCAATTTTTTCAAAAAAATGATAACTATCGTTGTTTTCTAGGTATGATAGAGGGTTGAGATTTAATTTTTGAGCTTTGTTAAATGTTGATAAGTCTGCAATTGCTCCATCATAAGGGGAATTGTCCCATCCATCTGTTCCAAATGATGCAATTACTGTATTCTTGCTAAGGTGTGGTAGTGCTCCTAGTACTAATTCTTGGTTTCTGCCACCAACTCCATTACCTTTTACAGTTACAGCAGTTTCTCCTCCTGCCAGCAATACTGTTCCTGGTTTTGTCTCTTCAATTAAATATCTGCCTATTGTTGACGCCTCACCTTTTAACCTATCTGTTAAAATGGATACATTAAGTCCATTTTTTTCTGCCATATTCTTTATTGCAGATAAAGGAACCATATTGTCTTCAATTAAAACATTTGATACATTTTCAAAATATTTTTCTTCTTTTGGAGTTTTTGTTAATTCTTTTATTGATAATTCAAATTGCCTATCTAGGTTGAATTTTTGAATTAGTTCAAATGCATCATTTATTGTTGTATTATCCATTACAGTTGGTCCTGATGCTATAAATGACAGGTCATTTCCAAGTACATCAGAAAATATTAAATTTACTACTCTTGCAGGATATATATGCCTTGCAAATCCTCCTCCTTTTACCTTTGATAAATGTTTCCTAATAGTATTTAGCTGATATATATCAGCTCCACTTTTAATTAATGCTTTATCAATTTCTATCTTCCTTTCAAAATTTATTTTGCTAGGTAGTTCGAATAGGGAAGAACCTCCTCCGCAAGTTATTACTATTACTAGATCCTCTTGTGCAAGGTTTTCTGTATTTTTTAATACATTTTCAGTGAATAAAAAGTTATTTTTAGAAGATATAGGATGATCTCCTATTGTAAACGTTATTTTGTCTGAAAAATGTCTTGGTATGAGGTCTATTATAAAGCCTTTATATAGTCTATCTTCACCAATAAGGTCAATTATTAGCTTAGATATAAGGGATGATCCCTTTCCAAAACTAACAAGAAATATTCTTTTATATTCATTTAAATTAACCTTGGTATTTTGGATTGTTATTACATCTCCATTTATATTTACCATTTTTTTGATAAGTATGTCGGGTGAAGTTTCCTTTAATCCTTCTTCGATTAAGTCTAATACAATTTTTCTATTATCCGATGTACACAGTGTATTGTAATTCTTAATAATACCCATTGTTACAATGTTACTACTACTATTTATTGATATCAAGCACTACTTTATGAAGCTAACATTAATCTTCTTGCTTGTATACTGCTAGATAGGGCCCTGATTACCTCTGCCCTAGACCATAACAGATCATTTACATTAGGATTTAATGATGTGTTGTTTTTCTGAAAAAGTTCTGGACCTTTCCCATATTTTTCTATGATACTTACTGCTTGTAGCAGTTCTCTTTCTCCTGCTTCAAAATACTTTCTTGCTAATTTAAGTGTTCCATTTCTATAAAAATCTATTGATCTGCGATAAAAAAGTGTCGCTTTTATTGGTAATGCAAAAAACCAGATAGCTTCTTCTCCCTGATTATCTTCACGAAAGAAGTTATCATTTGTATGTCTTTTCATTCCAAATGGGTGCATGCTACCTAGATCTCTGTATGATGTGCCCAGAAATGTTAATGGATTTTGGGCCATTGCCCCTAGTCCCATTGATACTAATGTTGCAAGGTCTACCCCTGAATGTCCTTCTGGCTCAGTAAGTTCTCTTGGGTAGAGCTGATCTGCCACGTTTCTTGCCCTATGTGCAGCTTTTTTTACATGTGATATTAGTTTAGGATCAGATGTTAATTCTGTTCCAAGTTCTAGTGCTCTTGCAACAATAGCTATTGTTGATGTAGGTGTTGGGGAATAAACTTCTCTTCCTTCCCACATCCCTATACACTTAAACATTTCTACATGTATATCAGATAAATATGATAATGTTGAGTCTACTACTAATTGTCCGTCTTTTTCAAAATTGAATCCAGGATGTTTTCTTAATTGATGTAAAAATATTATAAATGTTCCCAGGCTGTCAGGTTGGTTTTGAGCAAACCAATCGCAGCTTGTTCCGTCTTCTTTTACATGTATTGCAGGTGCTGCAGAAGGATGCTCTATATAAGTATGTAATATTCCATTTATATCTCTTGTTCGATATATTGGTTGCCTAAATGCTTTTTGCCATTTTGGGCTTGCAAACATCTGAATTATTACCGTAGCATTTTTTTTACTTGCTTCAACTGCCCGATAGTATATTTCATGGTCAAGGATATGTTTTAAATATGGGTCCGATAGTGCAAGTCCTAATATTGAGTTATCTCTTATCCATGCACATGTATCGTAGTGTCCCTCTCTGTGAGATTTTTCTTTTACTGAGGCCCTGAATAGTCCTATATAAGATTGTTCTTGTAATATGACCCGTATGTTATCTGTAATACTTTGTATTCTTTCTTCTTCTGATGGAAATTCTAGCACATACTCTCCTTCTAATAAGAGATTTTTTGGTGTAGTATCATAAAAGACTTCTGGGGTCATACCTTCAAAATATTTTACCAAAATAAAAAAAATTTGTAAAAAAGAATGTATTTACATAAGATGTATATTGTGTTACAATATGTGCCTGATATGAATCTTGTATACAGAAACAACCATTTTTTATTTTATCATTATCTCTTAAGTTAGGGAGGTTGTTTCTTTGTAATATTAATTTACATATAAGCCTCCTTTATAAAGGAGGCTTTTTAGTTTTATATGAAAAAAATGTTAGTTTATAAAAAATTTTTTCCGTTGATGGCTTTTCATTTTTATTCCTTTATTTTAGAAGGTCTTCCTTACTATTGCCGTATTTAGCATTTTAAATGACATATATTTTCAGGAAGACCTCAAATTAGAGGTCTTTTTTTATTTAATTATTATGGATGAGAAAGAATTAGTTATAGAACAAAAATTAAAGAGAGATGATACAGAGCTTTCTGGGCTTGGTCTTGTTGGAAGTGAGCCGTTTAGGCTTATCGATGAGATGGCACCAGAGCAATTATTAGAGACTTTGGGGATCAGAAGTAAGGTTTTGGATTTGATAAGACAAGGAGATGTTCAGTCCCTTGTCTTAATGGGTTTTCCTGAGGATATGGCTCAAGTAATGGTACATTATTCAAGTGATATGCCAGATATTTTAATTTCAATCTCTCACCCTTCTCAGTTGGACTTGTACAGGACAGTAGGAATGCTTAATTGCTGGCTATTAATATCGAGATTATCTGGATATAATATTCGGAGAGTAAAAGTTCCATATTATGATACTGTCCGTTTAGATTCTAAATCTGTGTTAAATCCCTTTTTATTGAAGAAAGGCAATTTTTGGGGGTTAAGAGGTAAAACTACAGATGATCCTATTGATATTGATGCAATGCTTTCGAAGATGGGTGAGTCTATTCAAATGGAGATTATAGATGAACTATTCAATCAGATTTTTCCTTTTGTATCTAAGGAAATAAAGAAACTGGGAGTTGTGTCACAAGAACGAGGTGTTCTAATGGAGAGAGTAAAGTCTCTAATGTCTTCTAGAATGCAAGGGATTATATCATTTATAAATTCTTGTAGGGGTGGCCAAGTATATACTATTGGAGAATTCCTTGTGTCATTTCAACAAAGGCTTATTTCTGATGTTATAGGGGAGCAAGATGTTTTATTGGAGGATATTTTAGGGTATGATTGCCCTCTCTTGGCATCTGCTGATACTGTATTTAGGGATACTGCAAGAATGTACCTTGAACACATGGTTTGTCAAAGAGGAGAAGAAAATTTTATATCTATGTTTCCTGATGGGGACCTATCAATTGTGTGTGTAGGTGGAAGTAAATGTATTCTTGTAAAATGCCATGATGGAACA
Organism: bacterium; assembly: GCA_021803645.1. Taxonomy (GTDB): domain Bacteria; phylum Patescibacteriota; class Dojkabacteria; order JAKAPS01; family JAJZLI01; genus JAJZLI01. The sequence continues at coordinate 9,798 of JAJZLI010000005.1, read as the reverse complement.
TTTATGTTAAAGGGGTATAATAGTGGTAGTTTACCTTCTATAGTACCTCGTGGTAAGGGAGTGGAGCTTTTATTATCTTCACAAAGGTTCCTTGCTAGATCTGAGATGGTATCGATTATCCTTAGTGGGACAATACTTCATATGGGATCAGAATATGGAGTAAGGGATGATATTGTTAAAAAACTTGGTATATCAGGAGAAGCTGAAAGATATGTTAGAAATTTAAGAATTGGCAGTGATAATAGGCATGCAAGTAGTTGTATGGCTATTGAAGGAGTATCTGATGGATACCTCTCTCTTCCGTTTCTTTATGTTATGCTAGGAAAAGAAGGTATATTATCGTTGATACGAAGTAAGGTTGGTAAAACATGTGAAGCTGATGTATTGGATATGGATAATTTACGTACATTTTTTGCCAGATCTCTTCTTAGGGATGCTTAAGAATTATTATTTTTGTTATATATATGATGAGCACAGGTAAAATTTTTGATTTACATATTGGTCTTTCTGATTCTGCTATTCTAAAAGAAGATCTTGGAAAGGAGGGGAAGGAGTTTCCTTTTCCGACGCAGTTTACATTTTCAGAAGCTTCTTTGGGGGGGTTGGATATGTTTGTGGGAATGGCTTGCCCAATTATTATGGAAGATAGTGGAAGATTTGTTCTTCCAAAAGATCCTAAAGCAGAAGTTTTAAGGCATATAAATTTCTATAAATCTTTGGAAGAGAAAGGCCTAATCAAGATTATAAGGTCCAAGAAGGATATGAATACACCTATATTGAAGGTAATAATGGGAATAGAAGGAATATATTTTGTGGAAAATGAAGATGATCTTAAATTTTTAGAAAGTTTATTTGATATGGGGGTTAAAGTTATTGGTCCTGTATGGTATTTTAAAAGTACTTTTCTAGATAGTAACGTAGTTAGGAAAAAATTCTTTAAGCTATGTTTTGATAGAAATATTGTTATAGATCTTGCCCATAGTGAATCGACTGTTTTTGATATTATTTATGATTGCTACAATGGGCCAGTTATTGATTCTCATTCGGGATTATATGATGTGTCTCCAAATGAAAGGAATATATCTTCAGAGAAGATATCTAAGATAATTAAAAAGGGGGGATTGATAGGAATGCCTTTTTTAGGAGAATTCATTGGCGGAAGTAAGATTAATAATGTATTTGATCACTTGGATAGATTTAAAAAACTTTATGGTGTTTCTAACCTTGCAATAGGGAGTGATTTTGAAGGAATGGGATATCAGGATATCATTGAAAATCTTGGAACTGTGAAAGAATATCCTAACCTTAGGAAATTTCTTTTAGGTAAGGGATTTTCTCAGGAGGAATGTCACAGTATACTGTTTAAAAATGCAAGTGAATACTTCTGTCGGGTATATTGAAGTTTATCATGATAATATACCTATATCTGGCTTTTTCTTATCCAATCTTAACTTACCGTCAGTTATTTTAAATGTAATATCTGTATATTTAGTCATATTAAGGTCATGGGTTACAATTATTATTGTTGTGTTATCGCTTTTTGATAGTTTATCAAGAAGAGTAATGATGTTTTTTCCTGTAGTGCTATCCAGATTTCCAGTTGGCTCGTCAGCTAGTATTAGTGATGGCTTATTTCCCAATGCCCTTGCAATGGATACTCTCTGTTGTTCTCCCCCAGATAATCTTGAGGGCTTTCTTTTTTGTTTTGTACTATCAATTCCCACTTTATTTAAAAGATCTTTCGCTCTTTTTATTCTATCTTGTGTTTTGACCCCCGCAAACTCCATTGGCAATATTACATTTTCTAGTGCTGTTAAATTAGGTATTAAGTTATATTGTTGAAATACAAATCCAATCTTTTCTCTTCTATACTTTATAAGTTTTGATTCAGGCATTTTTGTAATATCTTCATCATTAACTATAATTGATCCTTCAGTTGGTTTTTCTAATGCACCCAGAAGTGCTAATAACGTGGTTTTTCCACTTCCACTTTTACCTATAATTGAAGCAAAATCCCCTTTGTTTATAGAAAAACTTACACTATCCAATGCTATTACTGTATTATCTCCCGATTTAAATTTTTTTGTTATATTATCTACCTTTATCATATTATTCTCCTCTTATTATCTCTGCTGGAGATACTTTAGATATTAAAAGTACTGGTATTACACTACCTAGCATAGTAATAATTAATGCTGAAAGTATTCCATACAATAGAATATTCAAATTTATAATTGCATGTATATCCTTAAATGTGCTTAATATTTTTTGTTCACCAGCCCCTGTTATTGATGATATAAATCTTGACGCTCTTCTACCAATATTAAATACTCCACCTCCACCAGAAGGGATTAATGGTCCTCCAGGATTGATTCCTCTTGTAGAAACCCCCGTACCTTGAAAACTGCTTTGTATTGGAGTACTCGCTGATGTGTTAACCAGTGTACTCAATACCGGGTTTGCGAGTAATATACCAATAAAAATTCCAAGTATTGCACCTATAATTGTAAGAGTTAAAGATTCTGATACAAATTCAATGGTTATTAAAAAATTAGATGCTCCAATCGCTTTTAATACTCCAATCTCTTTTTTTCTTTCTCTGACTGTCATTATCATTATTAATAGTATTATGACCGATCCTGCAATTAATGATCCTATAAGGGAATATAAAGAAATATTTTTTATACTCTCAAGTGGTGCAATTGCATTTGATACTGTTGTTTGGGATGATGTTATGTCAACATTATTAGATCCTAGTTTGCTGTTTATTTGACTTATAACCGAATTGACATTTGTAATTGAATTAACTGTTATTGTTGCTGCACTTATATCGTTTTGTTGTCCGGACAGATTCTGTAGAGTTAATATTGGCATATACATTCCATCATTTGCAAAGCGTGTCCCCATATTTATAACCCCTGAAACTGTAATTTTCGTATTGTATAGTGTAAATGTGTCTCCTGTTGTTAAATTGTTGTTTGATGCAAGGTTTTTTCCTATTATTGCAACATTATCGTTCGAAGATGGATTGAATAGATTTCCTGAAGTTAAACTAATCCCCTCTCCCGTAATTATTGATGTATTTGATATTCCTGTTACGACTATTGGAACTGATGGAGAAAAGTTTGGATTATTATTATAAAAACTCTGATTTTGAAAGCTAGCAAATCTTTTTCCTAATTTTCCTGCTTTTATCGGGGATGTCAGGTTATTTTCTGATCCTGGAGTAATTGTTGCAAGCAGAGTTTCTGTAATTTGTACTATATTTGGTAAATTTTTTATTTCATTAATTTGTGTTTCTGTAATTGGGTTTCCTCCTCCTTCAAACCCTTGAGATCCTGCCGGGTTAATTGTAATTGTATTTCCAATGGATGATTTTATATTGGATATTTTTTCATTGATTGCTCTATATGATAAAAGCATTATAAGAGCAAGTCCTATGCTTACAGAAAGGATCAATATAATAGATATTGATCTTGTAATGTTTCTTGTTACATTTTTTACCCCATGTAATATCATAGTTATATTTTATACCTATGATATAGGTGAAATGTTTCAATAGTGAGTGGATAATGGTATTTGTCTTTCTTGATATTTAATATACTCTGAAAGTATTCCTGATTCATGTATAACTTCATCTAGTCTGAGTGATAAAAATAGTCTTTTTATATATCCTTCATATTCAGGATCTTGTTTGTCAAAAAATTCACTTATAAAACCCATGATTTCTGCATCACTTAGTTCTGGATATATAAACCGTATGCCTATCTGTACCCTCCTCATTAAAAACGCTTGTGTATATTCTGTAGGATCTACTTCTCCTTCTGCATTTATTTTTTTTATTAATTCTGATGTTGGATTGTCAGTATCAGTTTGATGTACAAAAAAAGGAAGGTCATATTCTTCAAGTGGATTTAATATTGTATGGGGACTGCTAACTGCTACAGCTGAAATTCTTTCGTTTCTTGTGTAGCGCCATATTCGTTCTTCTCCCATCCTTATTAATCGTGCAACTTGTCTTACTTTATCAGTATATCCTTGTATGATCCTTGGGGTAGGTAATTGTTTTTCTGTTTGTTTAATAGAAACCATCAAATTTCTTCTTTCTTTGGCTTTGGGGTCTATAGTGATTCTTCCTGATAGGCATAATGCCCTCATTAACCTTTCTTCTCCTGTTACAAGTTGAGGGGATAGAGGTAATAACAGTACATAGCCAGGGCCATCGTATAGAAAATTTAAAATCTGTACTCCCCATTCTTGAGGGCTACCAGACATTTGTACTGGGTATTCTTTCTGAGGACGTTCTGTTATATCCATAAACACAATATATTTCAATGCAAAATAATACCATTTTTGGTAGAAAATTACTATGGGGGGATTGGTGTTAAAAGAATAATTTAGACTATTGTAAAATAATCTTTATCTTAATTTTATGTATATATATTTACATTTCACCAGATACTATGACAATGCCTAAACAAGAAGAATATGAGAATTTATTGAAAGAGTTCGTTCCTGTTAATAATGATGGGGTGTGTTGTATTGATTGTAGGTGTAGGTAAAAAGAATAGGGAATGTTGTCTCGTGCTGGTGCAAATTTGGGGACTTATTATGGTGGTAATGGTTGTATCATAAATAGGATAGGTTTTTGTAAAGAAAATCCAGTTTTTGATTTTGAAATATTACAGGATATAATAAATACTCATAATAAAGACATATTAGATTTGATAGCTCCTACATTACCAATAATACAAGTGTCTATTTAAATTGTATTATGGGGTGTCATATTATTTCTATATGTTATAATACTTGCATATTATAATTTTATATATAAATATTTTATGAGTTCATTGGAAGGATTTCCCGATAATGGAGAAGATGAAGTAGTAGAGAGATTGCAAAATATGATTTTGGGAGATCCTGGTGAGTATGTCGTTAATCTTAGATATCTTCGTGATGGTATTAGTACGGGAGTCAGTATATTAAACCCTCCTCATGTTGAATCCACTGATGTAGTATCAGTATCTGGTGAATTTAGATTGGCTATTTTACAGTTATTGAAGGGTGGAGGACGCATTGTAGTAAATCCTGATGGTCAAATAGAAGCTTCTGAAGGATATAAAACTGCTGCTAGGGCTATCACATCACGTTTGCTTACTCTAGGAGTTAAAGATACTATTTTTTTTAATAAAGTTTTAGAAGCAACATATAATTTAGTTGGTAAATTTCCTACAGAATTTCTCCCTCTATTTTGGGGTGGTATTATGGCTGTATACATGGTCTATTATAAATAGAGATTATCTTGCATGGATGAGACTGAATATTCTACACATCGGTATGTCGAAATGTGCAATACAATCTGTTTTCCAAAAGTGCATATTCTTGAGTACAAAGGAATTAGTAATGAAAAAGGGAAAGGGATCAATGAAAAAGATTTATTATTTGAGCGATATGCTCAATTTTGATCTTGATCACGATCCCTTTGTTTTTTGTCCTTATTTGTTTTCCCTTTTTGAGGGAATTAGATCACTTGGATCTGATGAATTCTTGAAGAGGTTGATGGCGATACCAACTACTAGAAATGTGATTGCAAAGGTGGTGAAGAAAAAGCCCCCTACGCGTTCTTCCTGATATGGGGTTTTGGGTGTAATCGCAAGGATTACACATATGAGTGCAAGGAAATTCATCCCTACAGCCGCTCTCATCTTCTCTCTCTGTGCAAACTTTTCTGGAAACCTGCGCTGGTGTTCTTTGATCCGGCTTCTTCCATAAAATATGAGAACGATGGATACTAGACCAAGGACCGCGGGCAGGATCATCGGAGCTGTCATCTTGACCCCTCCTCAACTTTGAAAGGACTCTAAACAAATTATATCACATATAGGTTGTATATTCAAATACTATGGGGCACTATGCTTTTGTTTCAATATACCCAGGGAAAAAGTCTTCTTTTATTTGTTTTGGACTAACTCCCATTTTTATTAGGTTATTATGAATATTATCTACCATAATTGGGGCTCCTGCTATATAAAACATGGATGAGTTATATGAAGGGACATGTTTTTTGATTAAATCTTGGTCTATATATCCCTTCTCTCCATACCACCCATAGTTTTCATTAGGGTTTGTAAGTGTATATATAGTTTTTACCCCATAATATTCTGCTTTTTTCAGTATGTCCTTGAATAAAATATCTCCTTGGCTTTTATTTGAGTATATGAGAGTAATGTTAGTTTTTATTCTTTTATCTATAATGTATTTGATCATGCTAATAAATGGGGCTATTCCTACTCCTCCTGCAATAAATACTAGTGAGTTTTTACTTACAGATGATGGTAATATGAAATCTCCTGCAAGTTCAGTTGCAGTAATCTTATCTCCTCTTTGTAAATTCATAAGGGCTTTTTTATAACTACTTGGATTATCAGGAAATCTTACAAGTATTGACACACTATTTTCTGTTGGAGATGAGGCAAATGAAAAATATCTTCTGTTTCCTCTGTCATCTGTCTTTTTATGAGGAAGAATCCATTCCATATACTGACCTGCTAAATATCTTATTTTATTTCTGGTTTTAAATATGAAATATATTGTATCTTTTGATAATTGTTCCTTCTTCTCTAATATGAAGTCTATTCTATAATTTGGATTTATAATATATGCAAATAGGTTTGCTCCACACAAAGATAATTCAGGAGTAAACCCTATATTGAAGATTTTTAGTTCTGGGGTAGAGAATGCAATGGCTGCAAATATTGCATAGTAATATTGCATTTTTTCCCTTGATGGAGATGTTATTGGTTCTGTTAACATTACAAATGCAAGGAAGAAAACAGGAGAGTTTAATATGCTAAGGTTTACTGCTGTGGATATTGGTACTTTATTTATAATAGATGCAATTATTGTCAGTATTAAGTATGTTTCTAGAAATGCATATACCATTTTCTCTTTACCTATTTTCCTAATAAGTAATAATCCTCCTATTGCTACAATAGGTAACATATATACAGATCCAATCCACCATGTTGCTACATGGGAAGGAGATAGTAGGGCAATAGCAGCAACTGATACGGCTGCAGGATTAAATATGTGTCTCCTATCTATTGTAATAAGATATTTTGATGCCATTGCAAGGCCAGATGCGAAAAATATAAATACAAATTCACTTTGAAATGCGGGAATAATTAGTGTTAAGATTAATGCCGTGATAAATACTGACTCTACATTTCTTGGTACTCCAATTATGGTTGCAAGGACTACATTGGAAATATATCCTACAATTATAGCAATGAATGATGTAATTAATAAATCCTTTATAGTAAATGGTAAGATACCAAATGCACAAAAAATTAATGCAAAAACATAGATGGCAATTAGGTAATATAGTGTAAACCTATATGTTGTAAATTTATTTAAAAATGTGTCTATATACGTGTTCATACTGTCTGGTATTTTTCAAATCCTGAAGTAAATATAGCTTTTTTATTATTCATCACCATATATCCCTCTGTATTTCTTAGTTTCTCTATGAATAATATGCCTTTCTCTCCCATTGCAAATGCTGCTGTGGCAAATCTGTCTGCATTATATACATTATTTGATATTACTGTAATGCTAATAGCCTCATTTTTAGTTTGATCTTTTGTATTATTCCAAATATGTTCCCCTCTTATATATTTTCCAGAAGTAGCTATTCCTTTATTTGTAAGTTCTAAAACTTTAATGATTTCTCCTCTTGAGAATGGATTTTCTATACCGACCCTCCATTTTTTTCTATCTTGATTTAGTCCTGATATTTCTATATCTCCCGCAATTTCTATATAGTAATTTTTATATCCACTTTTTTTTAATATCTGGCAAGCTTTGTGTATTGCAAATCCCTTGACAATTCCTGATGGATCTAGTTTGTCATTATGTTTTATATCAAAATATCCATTAGTTTCTTTTTTAGTTTTTTCTGATAATTTCAATATTGTTTTCATGTCTTTACTATATTCATCGTAATGTATTTCTTGTCTGTTAATTTTTTCTATTTCACTGTTATTTTTATATGTACTAAATTTATTATCTATGTATCTTAAATATTCAAATACTTTATCAAACACACTCTTGTCTATATTAGTTTCATTAACATCAATTATTACCGGCATTGCCATTATTGTTGCCATCTTTTTCATATATTTTTAACCGGCTTGAGACAGGGCAGATTGTAGCGATTGGATAAACCCACTTGATACATATGAGGCCCCAGATATCATATTCACGTTACCACTTTGTGTCTGTATTACTTCTGATTTGAGCATTGATATTGCTTGTGTACTGATGTAGTTAGAAGTTGGGTTATCATTTGGGTATTGTAGTACATTGATTTTTGATATTGCCCCAGAGGATACAGTGACTTGTACTTGTACATTTCCGTAATATACATTTTCAACTTGCCCTGTGTATGTTCCGTCTTTATATTTGTTGGAAGTAGTACTTTGTGAGCTACCACTGTTATTATTTGTTGTTGTTGCAACTTGTGAATTATTTTGATTTTGTGTTTTCTTTGTAGTAAGTATTGGTTTATAATTACCCCCAATACCTTTTATTACCCTTACATATATAAGGAGTGCTAAAAATAGCAAGGAAAAAAAAGTAATTTGAATATATCTTCTCATAACAAGCTTGCATGCTAATTTAAAAAGATTAAAGAAAAATTAATAGAGCATGAATATCCTATTTTTTATAACTATGTTATTATTAAAATTACGTTACATGTTTGATTTGCAGATTATGGAAAATCCAGAACAACCACATGAAGAAGAACATGGAGTAAATAAAGAGTCATGTATTGCTCTTATTAAGGAGGGGATCTCTTCTCCAGATTTGTCAATGGTATCAATGGTGGAAGTTATAGTTAATGGATGTTTATATGATAGAAATAGTCCTTTCTATGGGTTGCTAAGTGTAAGTGAACTCTCTTGTATTGTTGTGGATGCCTCTTTCAATGTTTCTAGTGGAACCCATGGTGTTTATTTTGAGAGTATTGGGGAGATGGTATCAGGAAATCTTCTTTTTGGTAGGGTAATACGTAGAATAGCAGAGCGTAAAATTTATGCAAAAGGAAATACTAGTTTAGAAGGCAGTACTGATGATGATGTACTGACCCTGCTTCGGGAATTTGCCATGTCAGAATCATTATCTAGTGAAGATGTTCTATTTTCTGAGTTGATTCATAGGATTAAATATACAGGTGATAGGTTGCCTTCATTTTATTATGACATGATAGATTTTATTAATGGGTCAGTTTTATCTTATGAACAAAGGGATTATTTACTTGCAGAGATATATAAGCAATTTGAGGGTATGGGCTATGTTGATGCTCTAGTTCCTGTTGTTTTTGATATTTTAAGACTCTCTCTTGGACCTGTAGATAAGGTGCGCCTACCTTCAAGTACGACAAACTCAGTACTTATTTCTATAGAGGAAATTATAAGAGCTCATATTGACCATATGTTCATTCCTGGTAGTTATTTAAATATATTTAAAGCCTATATTAACAATATTCATGAGTACATAAAGCATCTCACTCCTTCAGGATTACAAGAAGATGAAGGTATTAATGAAGCACTTAGTGATGATAAAAAGAAATTGATAAATAATTTCCAGTCCATTCTAGATTCTTTGCATAGAATTTTATCAAGCATATCATCAGCAAATATTATAACTTATTAATAAAAAATGAGCGTGTGTTATAAATCTTGCGAAAATATTTAGTTTTAGTTATGTTTAATATGTTATGAATAAAAAAGAATT
>JAJZLI010000014.1 GCA_021803645.1 bacterium | reverse complement strand
TCAACAAGAAAAACTTGCTGCAAGTAGTGTAAATTCTTCTCCTACCCCTCAAGTGACAACAGTAGAGTCTGTTTCTCAGGTACAATCGCAAGTTAACGCTTCTAATACAAATATTTCTACTGGTAGCACTGGTAGTACTAGTAGTAATGGTAACACTGGAAGTCCTACTAGTACTGGTAGTTCTAGTAGTACTTCCTCCCCATATACAGTATCTGATAGTTGTAATTCTTCTTGTGGTACCTTTTCCATCTCTGTAGGAAGTCAAACATTTAATAATATTTCTGGTCCAATTGATATAAATCCTCAAAATATTGATTCACCGATTTCAGTTAATAATGTCTCGTATTTAGGTTCCGATGAAATTAGGGCAGACACAAATGCCCAATTTATTAATATCTTACCTTTGGAGAACTATCTACAGGGACTAGGGGAGATGCCTTCTAGTTGGCAACCTAGTGCATTAGATGCCCAAGTTATAGCAGCAAGAACATATGCCCTGTACCATATGGGAGAATTTTCAAATGAAAATTATGATTTACAAAATGGTACTGTTGATCAAAGTTACGTAGGATATTCTAAAAATGAAGAATGTATTCAGAGTAATTATTGTAATTGGGAAAATGCAGTATCAAATACCTCAGGAGATATTTTAACTTATAATGGAGGAATTATTGATAGTGTATATGCTGCATCTAATGGTGGATATAATTTGTCAGATTCTGAAGTTTGGGGTGGTAATGCTCCATATTTACAGTCAGGAGCGGATAGTTCTAGTACTGAAAATTATAATTCTGCGTGTAATGGTACAGAAGATTTTAATTATGCTTGGTTTAATAACGTAACATTGACCCCTAGTCAAATTGCAATTATTATAAACGATACTAATTATTTTGAAAATAGTTCTGATTCTACTGCTACAAAACTATCAAATTTATCTAATGCATGGTGGGAAGCTCCTTCTGCTTATGATATTGCTTCTCCTTCAAATATTGAAAGTATTAGTACTGATGTAAATAGTACTGGTCCTGTTGCTTCAGAAAATACAACAGTTACATTTACTAATCAAAGTGGGACTACCTATTCATTAGATGCCCAAGATTTTGCATTTGTATATAATACAGTTACCCCATATGGATACTATATTCAAATTCCATCATTAAATTACACAATAGGCCAAAATCCTAATAATAATTCAGAATTAACTGTTAGTAATTATTTTGCTCTTTATACAATTACAGGAAATACTACCAATGGTTTTCAACTTAACTCTCTTGCCAATGGGTTTAGGCTTGGTCTTAGCCAGTGTGGTGCAGAAGGTAGGGCATTAGCCGGTCAAAGTTATACTCAAATTTTATCAGCATATTATCCAGGTACATCAATTTCTAATTATCAGAGTCCAAATGTAAATATTAGAGTTGGTATTATGGGGGGGGCTATTTCTAGTTATAATATTACTCCTACCTCTGGTTTTAGTATTTATGCTAATGGTACCCAGATATATTCAAGTGATAATTCTCAGCAAGTAACAATTAACCAATTATGAGAATGTACTTTTGAGTAATAGAGTTTTATAATAATATTTAATGAAGGTGTACAAAGCATCCCTTACTTGTGATATCATAATTTAATCTATGGGTAGGCTAGATATACATCCAAAAAGTTATATAGACAAGAATATAGATAAGAATGTCTTTTCTCATGTTTATTTACATCTACCCCAAGATGAGAGTTTAATAGAGTTTAGAGGAAAACTTTTCTCTGCAGTTGATGTTTCTGGTCCACAAGGTTTTGATTCTAATAAATATTTAGACTCATTTTTAGATGATTTAGAATCTACGTACTTTACTAATACCGTTTCTAGTGTTCTAAATGTATTAGATTCTTCTCTTAACTTTGCTTATAATAACTTGCAGAAATCAATAATTGAGGCAAATGTTGAAGGAGACATTGATTTTAATGTTACCTGTTTTATTGTATGGGGTGATGTCGGTTATATGGCAAGAATTGGAACCTCTTTGATTTTGCTTTTTAGGGATGGAAAGTTAATGAATCTCTCTGATCATCTACTTACATCAGGTAATAATATTGTTGCTACAGCAAGTGGTTTTTTAAAGGCTAATGATAGTTTCATCTTAGCGACTCCACATTGTTCGTTGTATATAGATGAATCTAGGTGGAAAAGTATTCTGAATTTGGATCAAAAGCAGTTAGGAAAGTTAGAGGTTGGATCAAAAAGAGGAGATGTAAGTTTTATTATTTTAGATGTTTTTGACACAAATAAAGAAGTAGAGGATACTGTTTTAAAATCAGAATCATTTAATAAAGAAGATTATTCTGGGAATATAAATGATAATTTAATACAAAATAATATTATAGCCGATAAAATTAAGGAGTTTGATTTCGGTAATAAGTTTAGTGATTTTTCTAAAAAGGTAGTATCTGGAGTTCATAAAGGGTCTTCCAATGTTATGTATTCTTTTTGGAACTATGTTAAGAGGGTTAATTGGAAGGCAATCTTAAAATCTATTTTTGTTGTTTTGTATTCTTTTATTAGTCTTGTATATAATACAATCATGTATATTTCTAATAAAAATAAATCTAGGGAGTATAAAAATAATATTGCTAAAGATTTCAATATTTTTCGTAAAGAAAAATATACTGTTTTAGGCATTATTGTCTTTGTACTTATAATAATATTTTTTTTTTAAGTAGAGCTCATTTTATTAAAAAAAATAATATAAATTTAGAAAAATTAAAATTCCAGAGTATACAATCACAATTATCTTCAGATTTATCGAAATTAAATATTGTAAATTCAATATCGGAAAAAGATTCTATTATAAACAAGGATGAATCTCTTATTTCAGAGGCATTGTCACTAAATATTAATAATTCTGAAATAGAAAATTTAAGAAGACAGATAAATAATGTTTATTATACAATAAACGATATTACTCCTATGAGTAATGTTCAGATACTATCTGATATTTCAATATTTTATCCTGGGTCAAACATTTCTTCTATTCTTGATTTAGGAGGAAATATATATATAACTTCTCCATCTTCTCAATATGTGTTTTCATTATCGAATTCAAGTCCTTCTAATCCTTCTATATTTGAATCTCTTAAAAGTGGAATTTCAATTCCTCAATATATAACCTATTCTGTTACAGACTCTTCAATGTTTTTGTATGATGTAAATAATGGTCTTTATAAAGTTAGCTCCTCTGGTAGCCTACAAAACCTAACAAACCCTATTGCTTCTGTAAAATATATTAAATCTTTCCTTGGTAACATTTACATGCTTGATCCTTCTTCAGGAACTATGTATATAGCAAACCAAAGTAATGGATATAGGGTTTCTAAAGATTTCACTTCTCCTGTTTTAAAAGGATCAAAATCTTTTGCAGTTGATGGAAATATTTTTGTGGTAGATTCTTCAGGTAGCATAGAAAGGTTTTATGCAAACCAATTGACTCCATTTAATATCACTAACCAAGAGGCTATGGAATACCCTTTAGGAGAAGTATCATATATATATGATAATATGTATACTAATGACCTTTTTGTTGTTGATCCTTCCCATGAGCGGGTTGTAGTTCTACAGAAACCTGCAATTAATGCTACGAATACAATTGATTATAAGTTTGTAAAACAGTATGTATATTTTGGAAGTGATAGTAAAATTTTTTCTCATATAACATATATGGATATATCGTCAAATGGAAATACTTTATATCTTGTTTCTGGTACTAAAATTATAAGGGTAAGTTTATGAAGGTTTTTTCTTATAACAAGAAAATATCTCATGATTATTCTATAAAAGAGAAGTATGTAGCGGGTATTGTACTTTTTGGGTATGAAGTTAAATCTATAAAGAATTCCAATGTCAGCATTGTTGATAGTTTTGTGTCTGTAACTGAAAATGAGGTTTCTATTGTACATATGTATATTCCTCCAATAATGGGGATGGACAAGAGTTTTCGTTACAATCCAAATCGTAAAAGACGGCTTTTACTAAATAAATATGAAATAAGAGAATTATATAAGGCGAGTAAAGCAGAGGGTTTAACTATAGTTCCAACTAAGATTTTCTTGCTAAAAAATAAAATTAAAGTTGAAATTGCTATTGTAAAAGGTTTAAAAAAGTATGACAAGAGAGATAAAGAAAAAAGATTAACTGCTAACAAAGAAATGGAATATGAAATAAATAGGCGTAATAAAGGTAAAATTTAAATATGGGTTATTTGCATAATACCCGCTTTTGTCCTATAATATGCATTACTTATGTCTGAGACATTAACAAATTCAATATATGGAGGTAATGAGGTTTCTCCAGGAGGGGTTAGTAGTACTTCTCTGTATGAAGGACCAAATGCTCCTATTAGTAATAATGTTCATCCCATGCCCAACAATAATCCAGATGTAGTAAGTAATCCTAAGAGTACAGTTCCTTTTGATGGTAGTTTTTATAAACCAGCAGAAACTCCATATCCAAATACTACTGGGTATTGGAGTGAGTTGGCAAAAAAATTGTTAGCAGCCTAATATTTATTAGAAAATTAGAGTATAATTTATTTCATGTACTTACATCCTATTAATCTATCAAATATAAATTTAAATTTTTCTGTTTTAGGGACTGTTTTTATTGACCTGGGTATTATTCTTTCAGTACTTGCGTTTGTTTTTATAGTTGTGAGTGTAGTTTTATTCTTTGTGTTTAGAGAAATTAAAATTTCCAATTTTATAAAGAATAAAAAGAACTCTGTAACTTTTGAGGTTACTATACCTATGGATAATGAAATTGAAATTTCAGCCGCAGAGCAAATGTTTTCAAGTTTGTCTGGTATTAATGGTGGCTCATTTATGGAAAAACTAATGGGGAACTTCCAATTTTTTTCCATTGAAATTATGGCCACTGCAGAAGTAATAGGTTTTTATGTGACATGTAATGAAGACTTTGCTGACCTTGTAGAAAAGCAGATTCATGCAGCATATCCTGTTGCAGAAGTTTTACGTACAGAAAAAACTGACATTTTTAAGAATCCAGGGTATGTAGAATTTGCTAAACTTGGTTTTTCAAAGAAATCCTATTTCCCAATTAAAGTTTATTCTGAAGAGATGAAAGTAGATACACTGTCGAATATTACGAGTGTAGTAAGCAGATTAAACGCTAATGAATATGCTGCCTTTCAGATTGTTTTATCTCCTGCTTCTGATGTTTGGGTTAAAAAAGCTAATAATTTTACTAAACCATCTTCTCCCAAAAAGGATGAAGCTCCGAAGTCTATAAGTAGTACGAAGGAATATATTAACAAAAAAATTGAAGAGAAAACTCAAAAAATTGGATTTTATGCTTCTATTAGACTTGTAGTTGTTAGTGGGGAGAAAGGAAGAGCAAAATCAATATTAGATAATATGGTGCAAAGTTTTTCCCAATTTAATGATCCATACCTTAATAAATTAAAAAAAATAAATTTGAAATCTTTTCAAAAAAAAGATTTTGCAACAGGTTTTCTTTTAGATTCTCCAGATTTATTTGATTGGATGTTTGGAAAAGCATTGATATTAAACACTATGGAACTTGCCAGTTTGTACCACTTTCCTAATAAGAATGTCCAAACTCCTCATATAAAATGGTTAATGGCTAAGAAAGCTCCAGTTCCAAGTGGAGTACCTTTTGAGGGGCTTTTCCTTGGTAATGGTATATATAGAGGAAATGTTAGACCCGTATATATTGCTGATGATGATCGAAGGAGACATATGTATATAGTAGGAAGGACAGGTACAGGTAAATCTACATTATTGGAGTCTTTGGTTTTACAAGATATTAAGGAAGGAAAAGGCGTTGCTTTTCTTGATCCTCATGGACAATCAGCAAAAAATGTATTAGAAAGGATTCCTGCATCTAGAGCTGAAGACGTTATTTATTTTAATGCAGCTGATTTTGAAAGGCCTTTGGGTCTTAATATAATGGAATATTATTCAGAACAGGATAAACATTTAATTGTAAATTCTTTTTACCACATGCTTGAGAAAATGTTTGACCCTAATAAACAGGGTATTACTGGTCCTAGGTTGGAGAGGGCAGTAAGGAATTGTATGTTAACTGCAATGTCTAAGCCGGGCAATACACTTATTGAAGTTTTAAGATTAGTGCTTTTAGATAAAGGTTTTATTGATGAAATGTTGCCATATATTAAAGATGATATGGTAAAAAAATATTGGACAGAAGAGATTGCTCAAACTACTGATTATCATAAATCAGAAACCTTGGGTTACTTTGCGTCTAAATTTGATAGATTTGTAATTAACCAATTAATGAGGAATATTCTTGGGCAAAGTAAATCTTCTTTTAGTATGAGAGATGTTATGGATAATCAGAAAATTTTAATTGTAGATCTTGACAAGGGGCAAATTGGAGAAGAAAATTCTCAATTTCTTGGGTTACTGTTAGTACCAAAGATATTATCAGCTGCAATGTCTAGATCTAATATTCCAGAATCCCAGCGTAAAGATTTTTATCTTTATGTTGATGAATTTCAAAATTTTGCAACAGAGGATTTTGCACAAATTTTATCTGAAGCTCGAAAGTACAAATTGAACTTGACAGTTGCTAACCAGTATATTGCTCAAATGACGGAAGAGGTAAAAAATGCTGTTTTTGGAAACGTTGGTACTTTGATAAGTTTTAAAGTTGGTGTATCTGATGCAGAATTCTTAGAGAAGGAATTTGAACCTGTATTCAATCAAAAGGATTTGATTAATCTTGAGAATAGAAACACCTATGTTAAAACAATATCTAAAGGAGAGGTTCAACAACCTTTTTCAATGCAGACAGTAATGACAGATATGCCATCGGATTCCGATGTATGTAATGCGATTATAAGACTTTCAAGGCTTAAGTATGGAAAGGATGTGAATGATGTTGAGGCAGAAATAAAGGCTAGGGGAGAGATAAAAAATACAGCAAGGCCTGCTCAGTATGGTGATATACTAGCACAGAAGTAAATATTGATTTGGTTTATACTGGTGTGATAACATCAGGCATCTATTGTATAATTAATTGTTAAGGGCACATAGCTCAGCTGGTTAGAGCATCGTTCTTATAAAGCGGAGGTCGATGGTTCGAGTCCATCTGTGCCCAGTGAATTCCCTTTGTTTGTTGTACTAAAATGTCATAGCAAATAGATAATGTTCATTAACTAAATTTACTAGGATGTTTTAGTATCTAAGAATGTTTTTTAGAATTAATTTATATTAAGTTGTGGCTATCCATTAATACCCCAACTAATTAGTGCTCACGTATCTGAAAATGTAAGAGTTTCTTGAATTTAAATGTGGTAATAAGGTTTAATTTGGTGGAAATTATAACTCTGCAAGTGGTATTAGTTTCTCTGTACCCATCTTTATCTTCCCTATATATTTTTCTGTTGTAGATATTCTTTTATGTCCTATGATTTTAGATAGTTGAAATATATTTGTTCCTTTAGATAGGTGATGGGCTATAAACGTATTCCTTAAATCATTTACTTTTGCCTTTTCTATCCCTGATTTCCTAAACATATTGTCTATTGTTGACCTCACATTTCTAACAAGTAGGGGATTTCCATTTTTTGTAATAAATAACTCTTCTGTTTTTGCATTCTTTGGTCTAATTTCTAAATATTGTTGTAATACCTTAACTGCAGATTGATTTAGAGGTATTACTCTTTCTGGATTTGATGCATAGGAGGTTATTTTCAATGTTGGATTTTTAGAGTCTAGCTGAATGTCCTCCATCTTAATCCTACATAGTTCTCCTATCCTTATTCCTGTTTGAAGTAGTAGTTCAATAATAATGAATGTTCTTGCATCAGACCTTGCAGTATCTCTTAATGCCCTATATTCTATTTCAGATAATATTCTTGGGCTATTTGTTTCTATTTTAGGGTGTGATATAGAACTGGCCGGGTTTTCTTTTATGATATTTGAATTCTCTAAATATTTAAAAAATGTTCTTGCACTATTTAATTTTCTTGACACCGTTTTTACTGACAAAGAATTGTTTTGACTTGTACTTTTAAAGTAGTCTCTTAAGTTGTCCTCAGTTACTTCACTAAAATCTTTAATTCCATTTTGGTAAAAATATTCCAATAATTGCTCAATGTCTTTTTTATAGGCTATTATTGTATGTATTGATTTTCCCGAAGACTTTAGTTCTTCTGTAAATTTATTTACAATCTCCCTCATAAACATTTGTCTTATAATGTATTTATATATTTACATATACTATCATTTGTAGTTGTATTTGTCAATATAAATATTGTAGTATATTAATTAAATTAATGGCTATAAATAAAGAAAAAGATAATTTGGGTTACTACCTTATAACAATTATAACATTGTTCTTTTTAGCTATTCTATTGTTTAACCTCTTCTCTACATATAATCATTATGTTTCTGTTAAAAAAGAAATTACTAAAATCTATGCCTTAGTTTCTCAGGTGAAATCTAATAATAGTAAATTAAAGAGTGAATATCAATACTATAATAGTAATTATTATAAAGAAAATGTTTCTAGTTCTGATCTCAATCTAGTAAAAGGTAAAAATTCTACTGAAATTGTCCTTCCTGCGAATTCAGGAGACTCGTTTGTTAATGTTAATAATTCAAATGGAAACTCTAATCAGGTTTCTGTTGTGCATAATAGACCATCTTTATTAAGTTGGTTGAAATTACTGTTTTAAAAAAACTTTAATTTTTCAATGTTAGACTTAAATATCAATAAGCAGTTTGAATTGACTATAATGCATATTTATTGTATTATTTATCATTGCTGGCTTCGTGGGGTAGAGCAGTGGTAGCTTGTCAGGCCCATAACCTGAAGGTCGTTGGTTCGAATCCAACCCCCACAATTTTGAATTATTTGTTCTTTGAATTCTCTTTTATTTTAGGGCGATGTAGCTCAGTAGGTAGAGCAAAGGACTCATAAGCCTTAGGTCACAGGTTCGATTCCTGTCGTCGCTATTATATTTAAATTGATAAAAAATATGTATAACAACAAAAAAAATCATTCTAAAAATAATCATCGTGGGGGACTAAATGGGTTTTGGGTCTTTATTATACTATTAGTCTTATTTTCTCTCTTATACCTTTTTATGCCTAGTTTTAATAATGGTACAAGCGTCCCTTTAAGCACATTAATACAAGATATAAAAAATAATAAAGTTAAAAGCGTAGTAATTTATCCTAATTATGCTACTGCAGTTTTAAATAAAGGTTCAAAAATATATGCAAATCTAGGTACACCTACCAATCCTGTTGATGAATTTACTGCTAGTGGAATTAATTTAGCAAATTATCCTAATATTTCAGTTGCACCAAGATCAATATTTAATTTTAGTGATATACTGACACTCTTATTTATAATAGTCATAATAGTATCTACTTGGTATATGGTAAGGCAGTTTAGATCTGCGGGATCTGGTGGAATATTTTCCATGGGAGAGTCTAGAGCTAGATTGTTTATAGGGAAAAAACAATCTGTTACTTTTGGGGGTGTTGCTGGTGCAAAAGAAGCAAAGGAAGAAGTTTTTGAAATCGTAGACTTTTTAAAAAATCCTAAAAAGTATACAAACCTAGGGGCACGTATACCTAAGGGGGTACTCTTTGTAGGATTGCCTGGTACAGGAAAAACATTGCTCGCCAAAGCTATTGCTGGGGAGAGTGGTGTCCCATTCTTTTCTACTTCAGGGTCTGAATTTGAAGAGATGCTTGTCGGTGCAGGTGCATCAAGAGTTAGAGATTTATTTATGAAGGCAAGGAAGACGGCTCCTTCTATTATATTTATTGATGAAATTGATGCAGTTGCAAGAAAAAGAGGAGTTTCATTTACTTCTACCCATACAGAACAGACTCTAAATCAAATATTAGTAGAGATGGATGGATTTGATAGTACAACAAATGTAATTGTTATTGCCGCTACAAATAGACCTGATGTACTTGATCCTGCAATATTACGTCCTGGTAGGTTTGACAGGACGATAACTTTAGATCTCCCTGATTTAGAAGAAAGAAAAGATATTTTGTTATTACATGCTAAAAATAAAAAAATGTCTGGTGATATTAATTTTGATAAAATTGCGAAAAGGACAATTGGTTTTTCTGGTGCTGATCTAGAAAATATGTTAAATGAAGCAACAATCATTGCGGCAAAAACCAATAAACCTTATGTTTCTGAATTGGAAATTGAAGAGGCAGCAACCAAGGTTGTTATGGGTCCTGAAAAGAAAAGAGTAAGATCTGATCATGAAAAACAAGTTGTTGCTTATCATGAATCTGGACATGCTTTAGTCTCAAAATTTTTACCAGAATCTGATCCTGTACATCGTATATCTATTGTTCCTAGGGGTATGTCTGGCGGTGCTACTATGTATCTACCTTCTCAGGAAAATAAGTTATATACAAAGACTAAATTTATTACCCTTATAACTCATATGTTAGGAGGAAGAGCTGCTGAGAAAATACAATTTAATGATATTACTAATGGTGCATCTGATGACCTTAAAAAAGCTTCCGAAATGACACGTAACATGATTACACAGTTTGGTATGAGTGATGAACTTGGTCCAGTTCAATATGGAAATGATGAAGAGTCTTCTTCTTATGGAATTGTTGATAAAAATTATAGTGATAAAACTGCTTATAAGATTGATGTTGAGGTGGCTAAAATGATTAATAGTTGTTATAAAAAGGCTCTTGAAATTTTGCAACAACATAAAAATATATTAGATGCTCTTGCGAATGCATTGATTGAAAAAGAAGTGTTAGAAGGTGAGGAATTTGAAGTTTTAGTCAACGGTTTTATAAATGAATCAGGAAAAACGACTGGATAAAAATAGAAAAAAATTATTTTTAATCGATTCTCATTCTATTATATTTAGGTCATATCATGCAATTTCTCCATTAACGTCAAATGGTCGTTTAGTAAATGCAGCTTATGGATTTTTTACAATATTATTTAATATTTTAGATAAATTTTCTCCTGATTATATAGCTTGCGCTTTTGATGTTTCAGACAAAGAACTATTTAGGAAAAAAGAATATCCTTTATATAAGGCTAATAGACAAGCTCCCCCAGAAGATTTAAAAATTCAATTTGGATATGTCAAGGATATATTGAAAGCATTTGATATTCGTGCCTTTGAATTTCCTGGATTTGAAGCAGATGATATTATTGCTTCCCTTGTAAATAAATTTAAAAATGAAGGTATTAATATTTTTATAGTAACGGGAGATAGAGATCTCCTTCAGTTAGTTGATAGCAATGTTTCAGTTATACTTCCAGGTAAATCGTTTTCTTCTTCAATAGAAATTAATCTTGATAATATTAAAGATTTTTTGGGATTTCCTAAGGGGTATTTAATTGATTATAAAGGATTGAGGGGGGACCCTTCAGACAATATTCCAGGGATTACTGGTATAGGTGATAAATCTGCAAAGGATTTAATTTTAAACTTTGGAAGTCTTGGAGATATATACAATAATATTGATAAAATTAAACCTGCATTGGCAAAAAAACTTGAGAATGGGAGAGATTTAGCCTTTACTTCAAAGAAATTATCAACCTTATTTAGTGACATTGAATTTCCTTCACTTTTGTTAACTGACCTTTGTATTAATTTTGATAAAAACAAGGTTGTTGCAAAATTATCTGAATATCAATTTAAAAGTTTAGTTAATAAATTCTTTCCAGAATTACCTAGTAATATGTTAACTCAAAATAGTGTTATGGAACATAATTTCGATAAAAATTTAATTGATACAGAGGATAAATTAAACAGATTAGTTGAACGGATAAAATCTGTAAATGAAATTGCTTTTGATACAGAAACAGATGGTTTAGATATAATGAAATCAGTATGTGTGGGTATATCTATTGCTATTAATGAAAAAGAAGCATTTTATATATTATTGACTGATAATGACATATTAAAATCCAATGCTTTCAAGGAGTTAGTAAATATATTTTCTAATGAAAATATTAAAAAGATTGGTCATAACTTAAAATTTGACCTACACTCATTGATTAATATTGGTATTTCAGTAAAGGGTTTATATTTTGATACTCAAGTTGCTTCAAGGCTTTTGAATTTTCCTAGTACAAGCCTGAAAACTTTGGTATCTGAAATTTTTAATTTTAGAATGCTTTCATACGAGGAGCTAACTAATAATTTTAAGAAAACAATACATGAATTAGATACCAAATCTCTGTCAGATTATTCTTGTAGTGATGCTCACTTTACCTATTTATTGTATAAATATTTTAGTCATAAATTTGATCGGGATTTTTCTCAGAAAAAGGTTTTTTATGAAATAGATATGCCATTAATCCAGATTTTGTTTGAAATGGAGCGAAAGGGGATTATGATTAATTTTAATATGCTTAATAGTTTATATCATGATTTCTCAGAAAAAATAAATGAAATAAGTAAAAAAATATTTGATATTGCAGGGGAAGAGTTTAATATATCATCTACTAAGCAGTTAGGAGAGGTACTATTTACAAAATTAAAGGTACCTGCTCCTATTAAGAAAAATAAAAATGGAGTTTTTTCAACTAATGAGTATGCATTAAAAAATTTGGAAGCAGATTATCCTATTGTTGGTCTTGTTCTTCAATTTAAAGAATTGAGTAAACTTAGATCTACGTATACTAAAAGTCTCTCAGAGTTGGTTTTCGATGATCATCGTTTACATACTACTTACAATATTACAGGAACGACGACTGGAAGGCTTTCCTCTGTTAATCCAAATTTACAGAATATTCCTGTGAAGTCTGATTATGGTAAATACATTAGAGGTGCATTTATTACTGATGTTGGTAATATGTTATTCTCTTTTGATTATTCTCAAATTGAATTAAGAATTATGGCTCATTTTTCTAAAGATGTTAATTTAAAAAAAGCCTTTGATGAAAAAATTGATATACATTCTTATACTGCCTCCTTAATTTTTAGTAAGAAGTATAAAGATGTTTCATCTAAAGATAGGCAGATTGCGAAAGTAATTAATTTCGGAATAATATATGGAATTTCTTCTTTTGGGTTATCTCAACAGCTTGGCATATCTAGGTCTGAGGCCTCAAAATTTATAGAGGATTATTTTAACTATTTTCCTGGTATAAAATCTTATTATAAAGATATAGAAATTTCAGTTAATAAGAATTCTTATGTTGAAACCTTGTTTGGAAGGAGAAGGTATTTTGAAAAAAGTGAAGGATATGGTTATGTCTCTCGTATGATGAGAGAAGCTATAAATATGCCTGTACAAGGTACAAATGCTGATATTATAAAAATAGCCATGGGAAGAATTTCCAGGTTTTTAAAGAATCACTCTAACGTTTCAATGATACTACAAATACATGATGAACTAATTTTTGAATTTGAGAATTTTAAGGATAAATTTCAATATACTGATATTATTGAAGGTATTAAGGATGCTATGGTAAATAATTTTCCATTAGATGTTCCTCTTGAAGTTGATGTTAAATATGGTCATGATTGGGCTAACCTTATTACATTTTCTTGATTTGTATATGGTATGTTAAATTTTAAAAAACTTTGTAATTATTTTGTTAATATTGAAAATACATCTTCCAGAATAGAGATACAATCTCAGTTATGTTCTCTTTTTAAGGAGGTTGATGAAAATACTATTGATAAACTAATATATGTATTGGATGGGAAAGTTGATCCTGGATATATTAATAGTACTTTTAACTTTGGGGAAAAAACATTTATTCATATATTATGTGATATTTTTGAGAAAAATGATACAGAAATAAGAAATTTAGTTACTCAATTTGGGGATTTAGGTTTGGTATATGAATTTCTTAAAAAAGGACAAGATGGAGAAGGGGTTCTTTTTTCTGAGGTATATAATTCTTTAAAAAAAATTACTCAGATATCTGGAAAAAGTTCTATGGAAAATAAGTCTAATATAGTAAAAGAAATGTTGTTAAAATTTACTCCTTTAGAGGGGAAATTTTATATACGAATGATTTTGGGAAAATTAAGGTTAGGTTTTAGTAATAAAACTATATTAGATGCCTTGTCATGTGTAATTAGTAAAGATCGCTCCAGTAAGAAAAACATTGAATCTGCATACGCAAAATGTTCTGATCTAGGAAAAGTTGCCCAAATTGCTATATTTCACTTTAAAGATTTGGAAAACCTTGGTATTGTTCCTGGTATTCCAATCTTTTCAAAATTAGTTGAACGCTCTTCTTCTTTTGATGATGCGTTGAATAGATATGGTCATGTTTTTGCTCAGCCCAAATTAGACGGAATGAGATGTCAGATACATATTACGCCCTCTAAAGAGATTTATCTTTTTAGTAGAAATCTTGAAAACATTACTGATATGTTTCCTGATCTAGTAGATAATTTAAAAAAAATGCAATTAAATGGTGGTGTAATTTTAGATTCTGAAATAGTTGGGTTCAACCCTAGTAATAATAAGTTATTAACTTTCCAAGAGACTATTAAGAGGAAAAGAAAGTATGAAGTTAGTTTTTTTCAGCAGGATATTCCCATAAAGGTTTTCGTTTTTGATGTTATGTTTTATAACAGTAAATCGTTAATTGATGTACCCCTTAAAGAAAGATTAGATATATTGTATAAGATGTTTAGTTCTTGTAGTAATGATAAAACTAATATAAGTGTTATTGAAAATTACCTCTTTGACAATCCTGAGGTACTTTATGAATATTTTGAATCTATGATCGAAAAAGGGCTTGAAGGTTTAGTTTTGAAATCTCCTGATAGTATTTATACCCCTGGTGTCAGAAATTTTGATTGGATGAAGCTTAAGAGAGGATATTTAAAAGGTGTTGTAGATACTATAGATGTAGTAATATTGGGATATTATGCGGGTGGTGGTTTTAGGGCAAAATTTGGAGTTGGGGCAATACTGGTAGGTGTTTATAACAAAGAAAAAGACAGATTTGAAAGTATTTGTAAAGTTGGAAGTGGTTTTAAAAATGAAGATTTACCAATTTTAAAATTGAAAATGGATGAATTTATGGTATTAGATAAACCATATAATTATTATGTTAATGAAAGTTTGTCCCCAGATGTATGGGTCAAGCCAGAAATTGTTATTACTGTTAGATCTGATGAAATAACTAAAAGTCCTATTCATACTGCTGGTGCTTCTAGTGACAAACTGGGATTCGCCTTAAGATTTCCTAGAATTATTAGCTATCGTAACGATAAATCTGCCTTTGATACTACCAATGTTTCTGAGATCGAAAGGTTATATAAAATTGAGCATGGAATGATATAATCGCTATATTATATGCAAAAAAGTTTCAAAGATAATAAAAAGAAAACTGTTATTGTTGCTATGTCAGGTGGTGTTGATAGCTCTGTTGCTGCATATCTATTAAAGCAACGGGGTTATAACCTTATTGGTGTTAACATGAAATTCTGGACAGAAGACTCTGTAATTTCTTCTGGTCATCTATCTGAAAAAGATAATAAATGTTGCTCTATTGAAGGGGTTGAGGATGCTAGAAGTGTTTGTGATGCATTAGATATACCTTTTTATGTTTTAAATTTTAAAGATGATTTTAAGCAAGATATTGTTGAGTATTTTGTTTCTTCTTTTAAATTAGGTTTAACCCCTAATCCTTGTGTAATGTGTAATAAAAAAATAAAATTTGGACTTTTATATGAAAAGCTTGCAGAATTTAATGCAGATTTTGTTGCTACTGGGCATTATGCAAGAATTATAAATAAAGATGGAAAATATTTTTTATCTAGATCAGTAGATCTTTCTAAGGATCAATCTTACTTCTTACATAACATATCTCCTCTTGTTCTTTCTAAGACTCTGTTTCCAATTGGTGAGCTTGCTAGTAAAGACTATGTAAGGAGCATTGCTAAAGAAGCGAATTTAAGAATATCATCTAAACAAGATAGTCAGGAAATTTGTTTTATTCCTGGAAATGATTATAAAGGTTTTATTCAAAGAAATGTCCCTATTTCCTCATTGAAAGGCAATATAGTAGATAAGGAGGGAAATGTATTAGGTCAACATGAGGGGCTGTCTTTTTATACTATTGCTCAAAGACGCGGTATTAATACTAAATTGACAAAACCTTTATATGTAATTAAAAAAAACTATAAAGATAATACTCTTGTAGTTGGTGATATAGAGGATTGTAAGACTTATACCTTTGAGATAAATAATTTAAATCTACTGATTGACTCTTTTGATATAGAAAATGTAAAGATACAAATAAGGTATAGGGGTAAATTGCTTGAACTTGAAAATATTAAATATTCTAGAGATAATCCGAATACACTTATCATTAAGTTAAAAGAGGGTGAGATTGGTGTAGCTTCAGGTCAATTTGGAGTTTTGTATGATGGTAATTATGTAGTTGGTGGAGGAGTGATTAATACTAATATTAATTAATTATAAAAAATGAAGATTGATTTTCTTAAGTTATTAAATTTTAAATATTTAATTCAGACTCCTCCGAGTGCATTTATGTTTTTTGTCCCAATAATAGTTATTGTAATAATTCTTTTTTGTATATGGGTTTTGTTTATGTATTATTATATTTTTAAATCTGATAAGGGAAGCCCGAAGTTTAAATACTTCAAAAAAATAAGCTGGGTCTCTTTTGTGTTTTCTCTAATTTTAACATTTTTTTTATATGCTCGTAGAGTATTCCTTCCTATATATACAAGGTTAGATATTTTTATTATTCTGATTTTAATTATTGTCTTATTTTTTGTATTCTTATATTACTGCTTATTTTCTTTAAGTAAAGATACTTTTAATTACTATAAGGAGATTACTAAAAGGAAATATATGCCTAAAAAATTAAAAAAGAAGAAGTAACCTTTGTGTATTATTGTGCGTTAATGTTTCTGGATAGTTATAATGCACAATTAGTTTTTAATTTATGAAAATGGTTATAAACAATACATTTTATACCTAAATTATTTTTTTAGCGTATAATTTATGTATTTAATTAATAGAATTTCTTGACTTTTAGTTAGCTAAATGATATAAGTTTGTAGTTGTATCGTTCTTTTTATAATTTGAAAGTAGCAGGTCTTTTAGAGATTCAGGATTTTTTTAATGTTAATCCTAAAAAAAATATTTTTTTTGGAGAGTTTGATCCTGGCTCAGGATGAACGCTAACGGTGCGCCTAAGGCATGCAAGTCGAACGAAAAATTTTTTATAGCAATATAGAAAATTTTTAGTGGCGAACGGGTGAGTAATACATAGATAACTTACCCTTAACATGAGAATAGCCTATCGAAAGGTAGATTAATACTCAATATAATCTATATTTGAAATATTATAGATGAAAGCTGCAAAGCGGTTAAGGAAAGGTTTATGGTCTATCAGCTTGTTGGTGAGGTAATAGCTTACCAAGGCTATGACGGATAGCTGGTCTGAGAGGACGATCAGCCACACTGGGACTGAGACACGGCCCAAACTCCTACGGGAGGCAGCAACTAGGAATCTTGCACAATGGGGGAAACCCTGATGCAGCGACACCGTGTGAAGGACGAAGGTCTTCGGATTGTAAACTTCTTTTAATGAGGAAAATAATGATTACTCTTTGAATAAGTGGCTGCTAACTACGTGCCAGCAGCAGCGGTAATACGTAGGCCACAAGCGTTATCCGGAATTATTGGGCGTAAAGAGATGCGTAGGTGTCCAGATTTAGTCTTTGATCAAAGGCATAGGCATAACTTATGTAAGGTTGAAGAAACGGTTTGGATAGAGGGAGACAGGGGAAGATGGAACTTCTGGTGGAGTAGTGAAATGCGTTGATATCAGAAGGAACACCAAAGGCGAAGGCAATCTTCTGGGTCTTTCCTGACACTAAGGCTCGAAAGCGTGGGGAGCAAAACGGATTAGATACCCGTGTAGTCCATGCTGTAAACTATGGATGCTAGATATTTGTATCTGTATGAGTTTACTCGTATTGATATGAGTGTCGCAGCTAACGCAGTAAGCATCCCGCCTGGGGAGTACGGCCGCAAGGCTAAAACTCAAAGGAATTGACGGGGACCCGCACAAGCAGTGGATCGCGTGGTTTAATTCGATGGTGAACGAAGAACCTTACCA
>JAJZLI010000038.1 GCA_021803645.1 bacterium | reverse complement strand
AGGTATTTTTTCAAGATCAACTTCTATTCCTTTATCCTCTTTTACAAGCCTAATAGTTTCAGTAATAATATCCAAATTTGTTAAACCCAAAAAATCCATTTTCATATACCCAAGCTCTTCAAGAGACACCATGTTATACTGAGAAATCAGTCTACCTAGCTTTCTATCAAGGGTTACAGGAACATGATCTTCTACAGGATCTGGGGTTATAAGAACACCACAAGCATGTATAGAAGAATGCCTTGAAATACCCTCAACCCTTTTTGCTATATCCATCATTGTTCTGATCATAGGCTCTGAAGAAACCTTTTCTTTTAACTCAGGTATTTTTTCCAGGGCTTCTTTAATTGAAAATCTACCTTGAGGAATAAGTTTTGCAATTTGATCAACAGTAGAAAGAGGAATATTTAGAACACGACCAACGTCCCTAATTGCTGCACGAGATTTCATTCTCCCGAAGGTGACAATCTGAGAAACATTTTCTTTTCCATACTTTTCCAAAGCATACCCAAATACATCCTCTCTTCGCGCACTGGCAATATCCAAATCAATATCAGGCGCCTTAGGTCTCAATGGATTTAAAAACCTTTCAAAAGAAAGACCAAAATTTAATGGATTTATAGGAACAATACCTATAAGATATGCAACAAAACTACCTGCAGCAGACCCTCTTGTAGTTGTCGGAATATTCTCTTTTCTAAGATAATCTGTAAAATCAGAAACCAATAACATATAACTAGCAAACCCTTTAGATGAAATTATATCCAGCTCATACTCTATCCTTCTTACCTCTTCATCAGTAAACTCTCTACCAATTTTATCCCTACCCCTAGTATATGTTAAATCTCTAAGGTATTTTACATAATCATTATTATAATCTTTATTAATATTAACCTTAGGAAAGACAAATGATTTAAAATCTATCTTAAGATCACACATATCTTTAATTTTTTGTGTATTTTCTAAAACATCTATATGATCTTTCCAAAGAGTATACATTTCTTCAGGACTTTTGACATATAACTCAGAAGTATCAATCCTCATCCTTGTAGGGTCATCAATAGTTTTCCCCGTATCTATACAGAGTAAAACTTCATGAGCATATGCATCTTCTTTTGTAAGATAATGAGAATCACAAGTAGCAACAACATCCAAACCTAATTTATTTCCCATATCAAAAAGTACATTATTTACAGTTTCTTGACCTTCAACACCATTCCTCTGAACTTCTAAGAAAAAATTTTCCTTTCCAAAAAGATTCATCAGAGTTTTTGCCATATCTTCTGCACCATCAAGGTCGTTATTCAAAATTCTCCTAGATATGGGACCGGCTAAACATGCAGAAAGTGATATCAGGCCATCATGGTATTCACTGAGCAGATCAAGGTCTATCCTAGGCTTATAATAAAAACCCTCTGTGTGACTTTTAGAAACCAACTTGACTAAATTTTTATAACCAATTTCATTTTTTGCAATTAAAACCAAGTGATTCAAATTTCCTTCAATCTTAGGAGACTTATCTAACCTTGAAGTAGAGGATAAGTATACTTCACAACCAATAATAGCTTTAATTTCATTCTTTTTACATTCTTCATAAAATTCATGTATTCCATATAAAACACCATGGTCAGTAATACCACAACTATCCATACCCAAATCTTTAATTCTATGAACCAGAGGCTTAATACCGTTCATTCCATCCAAGAGTGAATATTCAGAATGTAGGTGAAGATGAGTAAAACCTTTCATAATCTATACCAAATAGATCTTAAAATATTATATATACAATATAAAATCATAAGTTGGGCTTAATATTATTAAATTGATTACTTTGTATAATATATCACTTATAAAACTTATTGAAAACAAGAAAGAAAATATACTGTAATTACCTAAATTTTGAGATTTTTATAAGAAGTTTATTTTTTATATCAGAAGGAGAAGCCCGTCCTTGCATTTTTTTCATAACCTGACCAATAAAAAAAGACAATACTCCTTCTTTACCATTGAGATATGTCTGTATTAACTCTTGATTCTCACCTAATACTTCATCTACGCATTTATCAATTTCTCCATCATCATTAATAACCTTCCTAGAGGAAATAAGTTCATCTACATTTTCGTTTTTTACAATCATTTTATAAATTATCTCCTTAGCAGATGTAGATGTTAACTCTTTACCACTTACAAGATTCAAAATATTAACAAGTTTTTGAACATCAATACTTGAAATATCTACATCATTCTCTGATATAATTCCAGCCAAATCATTTATTACCCAATTAGCAAGTGAGCTTAAATCACCATGATATTCATTACGCATTTGATCAAAAATATGAACAAATTCAAGGCCAAGTGTTAATACCAAGATAGTAGCACTGGAATCAGAAACACCATCTTCTTTAAGTTTCTCCATTGTATCCATAGCAGAATTTTCAACTGTAACTGAGTCAATGAATTTTTGAGATAAGACTAAAGGTGGTAAATCTGGCTCAGGGAAGTACCTATAATCATCACTCTCTTCTTTTCCCCTTTGAAAAATAGTTTTTCCTTTAATATCATTCCACCCCTTTGTTACTTTATTTCCCTTATTTTTTTCAATTCTATTCTTTTTAAATTCTTCAAATTGAAAATCTGCTTCAAAACTAATTGATCTTTCAAGGGATCTAAATGAATTTAAATTCTTAACTTCAACTATAGGGGTACAAAAAGTACTACCATCATCATCCGTTATTTTTAAATTTATATTAATATCAAACCTCATTTGACCTTTTTCCATATCACAGTCAGATATATTTGAATATCTCAATAAATTATATAAAGTTTTCGCATATTCTTTAGCCTCAATAGCACTATCAATATCTGGAGCACTTACAATTTCAAGAAGAGGAACACCAGCTTTGTTCCCATCAATAACAGTATATCCATCTTCATGTAAAGATTTT
>JAJZLI010000064.1 GCA_021803645.1 bacterium | reverse complement strand
AAAAGTAAAGCAAAAATTTGATAGAGAAAAGTTTTCAAAAATAGACAAAGCTCAAAATGAAATATTATCCTTAACCAAAACTATTGAAATAAGAGAGCAAGATATAAACAGTATAAAGAATAAAAAGGAAAAAATAGACAACCTCAAACTTCAGCCGATAAGGAGGAACCCTATTATAGCAGTTATAGTAAGTATACTGTTAGTTATTCTTACAGTTACATTCTCATTTCTTGGATACCTTATTTTAATTGCAGTCTTTATTGATATACTCTTCATAGGTATTTATCTTCGTTTTATTGATTATCATAAATTAACTGCTTTTAAAAATCCTGTGGATTCAGATCTTTCTAAAGTGAGTGATGAATACAATAAAGCTAAGGATAGGTTGGATAATATATTAAAAGAATTTGGGGTTCAAAGTGCAAAAGATTTATTTAAAGAAAGGTCCATTTTAAGTTCACTAAACGAAGAATATATGAAGTTATCTTCAACTTTATCTGGTATATTACAAGATTCGAAGGCTGAGGGTGGAGATATGGAGAATTTTGGTGTTGCTATTGAAAAATTAGAAAGGGCACAAGCGGAATTATTTGTTCAAAAGAAAGAAAATGCGAATCTTTTGAATGATGATTTAAAATCTTTCTTAAGTGTTGATCCATTAGTATTGAGGAGAAAAAGAATAGAACTAGAAGATCTAGAAATGGAGCAAGCTATTCTAGATGATGAGGTTATTGCATTAGATACTAGGGTTTCTGATTCTGAAGTTACAAAAGAGCAAATAGAAGATTTAAATGATGCCATAGATTTGAAGGAAAATGAGAAGAAATTCTATGAGAAAAAACTCAAAATCTTAGAAGTTGTACTTTCAAATTTAAAAGATGCAAAAGAGAAAAGTTTTATAGATGTCTCTTCAGATATAAATGAGTTAGGCTCATCATGGATATCCAAATTGACAGATTCTAAGTATACAAAAATAAGTATAGGTTCGAAAAATAACTTTGCTGTTTATTCTAAGGATCAACAAAGATATATTAATGTATCAGAGAACCTTTCCGCTGGGCTTATAGATCAGATATACCTACTTGCCAGATTCTCTATATTAAACAGTGTAATGAAGGGGAAAGACTCAATGTTAAAAGAATCAATCATGCTTTTGGATGATCCTTTTGTTACATTTGACTATAACAGATTATCATTAATAAAAGAGTTACTTGTGTATCTTTCCGATTTTAATCAAATCTTTTTATTTACATGTCATGATTCTTTTAAAGACCTAATATGAAGATTAGAAATCTTGTTGTATCGGTAATATTATTTGTAGCTATAGGGTTTTTCACTCCTTTAGTTTTGACTGCCCAATCTAATACTCAGACTATAACAAGCTTAGAAAATAGTATAACTGCCCTAAATAATCAATATAATGCTGATAGTCTCCAGCTTAAACAATTAGAAAATCAAAAACAAGGATACTCTAACTCTTTAAATCAGGTAAATCAAATATTTGCCAGTGAAGATAACTCTCTCAATGCAATACAGACATTACTATCTTCTCTAAATGCTAAACTTATCGTTGATAAGGGAAAATTGTCCACATATATAAAAAATAGAAATTTAGCATATAAAATGTTTTATGAGAATACACAAATAAACCCAGTATACCTTGTGTTCTCAACCTTGAATTTCTCTTCTTTTGTAGTCCAATGGGGTTCAAATCAAGCAGAAATAAGTAATTTCAAACAACAGATAAGTATTGTAAATTCCAAAATATCTGAGATTAATAAAGGTGTAGCTTTTGAGAAAAGTCAAGGAGCCAAAGTATCTCAGGAACTCGCATTAGTTAATTCTCAGAGAAATCAGATTTATGGTCAACTATATTCTTTGAATAATAACATTAATGGGAATATAGGCAATTTAAATTCTTTGAAAAGTCAGATTGCACAAGTACAGACGGAAATTAATAATTTAAATGCTCTTATTGCACAAAAAGCTTCTCAAAATCAAGGATCTGTTGCACCACCAGAAGTTAACAATACTTCTCAAGCTTGTAGCAATAATAGTCAATGTCAGTTTAAATTTTATTCAAATGGCCTTGGTAATTATTTTGGAGCATCTCAATATGGAATGTATGGGATGGCTCAAGCTGGGAAAACTTATCAGGACATAGCAGCCTTCTATTACCCTGGAACATCAATACAAACATTTAATAAAGTTGATAATCAGGATATCACAATTAATGGTCAATCAATGACACTTGGACAATATCTTGCAGGACTAGATGAAGTTCCTTCAAACTGGCCTCAGCAATCAGTAGATGCACAAATTTTAATGGCTCGTACTTATGTGTTATATCATTGTGGTATTACATTTAGTAATTGTGCACTATCTAATGGACAAGGATTTCAGGTTTATTCGGGAGGAAATGCTAAAGCTTCAGAAGTTAGTGATACTGCTAACCAAGCAATAGTATATAACGGGTCTCCTATATATGCAGCATTTTCATCTTCTAATGGAGGTTATGTAGCAAGTTATTCTTCTGCTATATGTGCTCTTGGGTGGAGCAATTGTGGAAGTTCTATCCCATATCTTCAAAGTAGTGCTGATCCATATGATACTTTATCAAATGATCCTAATTATCAATATGTTAACCCTTCAATGACATCTATACAACTTGTTAATATTATAAATACTGCAAGAGCTGTATGTTTATCTTTAAATAATAATTGTAATTTCCTTCAAGTTGGACAAGATATTGGTAGTCCACAACAATCAACTATATGTGGAATAACAGTATCTTTAATGCCTTATACTGGTAACTCTCAACTTGCTAGTGCAATTAATACTGATATGCAAAATACATGTTCTAACAATGGGACTAATGATACTTTTTCTAATATAAACAACTACTTAACATCTAATGGAGTCACCCCAATACAAGATATTACTGGATTTTCTATTAATCCTATAGGTAAAGCTCAGTTAGCAT
>JAJZLI010000002.1 GCA_021803645.1 bacterium | reverse complement strand
TTGCCCACTTGGACTTAAAATAGCCTTAACTATCATCGGTTTATATAAAATACCACCATTGGCAATAGCACTAATGAAATTAACTACTTGTATAGGAGTTGCCTCAGTATAACCTTGGCCAATTGAAGCATTCAACAAATCCCCAGGTAGCCACTGTTTTCCAGTTAACAGCATCTTTGACGCAGGATCTGAAATTATACCCGGAACTTCTCCTGGTAAGGCAATCCCCGTTTTTTGACCTAAACCAAAAAGTTTCTCATATTTTACAAAATCATTTATACCCAATTTTATAGCAACATCATAGGCAAAAACATCTACAGAGTACCTTAAATCTTTAACAACATTAACAATCCCCCAGTCAATTTTGTCATAATTTTGAAACAAAGTTCCATCATACATTAAAGTTCCAGACGTTAGTATTTCCGTAGCAGGGGTAATGACATTTTCTTGAAGAGCAGCCGAGAGTAATATAGTTTTCATAATAGACCCAATTGGTTGAGCTTCAGAAATAGCTCTATTTAGTAAAGGGTCATCGGGATTATTTAATAAAGCAGAATATTCCTTGGAACTAATTCCACTACCTTCAAAATCATTGGCATTAAATGTAGGGTAACTAACCATCCCCAATATGTCTCCATTGTTAACATTTTCTACTACAGCAGCAGCACCAGTCACATGGTTAGGGTTTTGAGAAATATTCTGGATTAACAACTGCCTTAATTCACTCTGTATATTAGAATTAATTGTTAATTCAACATTGTCCCCTGGAATAGCAGGTTGTTCACCATAATTTCCAACAATATTCCCTAACGTATTCACCTCCTTAACCTCTGTACCATCAGTACCCATAAGGTATTTATTAAAAGATTCTTCTATCCCATATCTTCCTACTATATCGTAAGGATTCAGGTTTGGATTTTTCAATATATCCTGTTCAGTAACTGGGCCAGTATACCCAATAACATTTGAAAATAAATTATTGTAAGCAAATTTTATATAATAATTTTGACTTATATAAACACCATAAAGATTCTTATTTGAACTAATTAAAACATCATTATAAG
This sequence comes from bacterium, assembly GCA_021803645.1. GTDB lineage: Bacteria > Patescibacteriota > Dojkabacteria > JAKAPS01 > JAJZLI01 > JAJZLI01. Next base: position 18,121 of record JAJZLI010000002.1, on the reverse strand, counting down.
AACTAACTGATTTATCTAAAAGGATATTAGTGACCCCATTGGACACATTATTTTGAACAATTTTATTAATCTTTTCCTCTGGTATATTTAATATTTTAGACAAAATACTTTCGTCATTTAAAATTTTATTATTAGTTAAATTAGAAAGATTCAAGTACACCTGAAAAGTAGGAATATTAAATGAAAGCTGCTTCATATTGCTATCAAATATAATACCTCTATCTGCAACTATGGGATATGTAATTAATCTGTTCTGTAAAGCCAAGGTATTGTATTTATTAAAATTAAATACAGAATATTTTAGAGCAAAATAAACAATAATGAATATGATAAATACAACAAAAAATACATAAAATCTAATGACGAACCCTTTGTTAAAGGTATTTTTACCATTACTACCTGGAAGATTATTTAAATCACTAAGTTCAAATTTATCCATATTTAAATATCAATCTTAATACTATTAGGGGACAAATTCTTCTTATATAGCCAATAAATAAGAAACGAAAACCCAATAACATATAAAACAATAACAATGCTAAAAAAATCAATTTTTAAAAACAATTTAAATACATTCAAGCTATCGTAAAAGTAAAATATGAGAAGAAAATTAAATAAAATAGTTAAAAATAAGAACACAAAATAAACAATATATTCTCTGAAATAATGCCTAAACAGAAAAAAACATGCTAAAGGAGTTAATAATATTAAAGATAAATAACCTAATCTATTTAAATATACCAAATCAAAAAATAAAGAGAAAAAAAACAAGTAATACAAAAAAAAATACGATATTTTTTCAGCAAAACACACATACACAAATTCTAATAAAAGTATTGTATTAAAAAGCAAAATAAGTACAAATATCATATGATAACCAACATTGCTAAATAACAATATAATTAATGTTATTGCAATTAAAATAACGTTTATTTTCATTGATTTAAAATCACAAATAAATATCTCAATGTATTAATATTAACCGCAGGGTTGGCAGTAATATTCTTAAAAATATTACTACTATTGTGGTTAATATTAGAAACATATCCAACTACAAGGTTTTTAGGAACATTGCTATTAATGCCTGAAGTTAAAATTTCTTCACCTACCTTAATTGACTCTAATTGATTTACATCATCTAACACTATAGGAGAAGATACGCTACCCGTAGCAATAGCATTAGTATGTGTTCCCAAAAGGTATACTGGTAATTGCAAATTTATATTTGAAACTAGCATAACTTTTGAATAATGATTAAATACCTTAGAAACAACTCCAATCATATAATCTCCTAATATAACAGCATCTCCTGGCTTTATACCTTTGTTCATTCCATCTCCTATATAAAAAAATCCAAATGTGTTTGTAGGACCATAATACATTATTTGTGTTAAAACCAAATTATATGCCTCAGGTCTATAATTTGTATCTAATTGCTTCTTCAAAATTATATTTTCTTCTTCTATTCTTTGAAGATCACTCAATTTACCCTCTAAAATTAAATTTTTTTCATTAAGTAGATAATTTTCATTTGAAAGAGTCCTTAACTCTGAAAATCCCTTAAAAAAACTTGCAATATTATTCGATATTAAAAAAGATTCCCTTTTAACAGGAATAAATAACCCTCCAAAAAAATTATAAAACACTCCCAAAAAACCACTAATTATAATTAAAAATAAAGACAGGGCTGTTAATACATAAACTGGTCTTATTTTCTTTGAAGAATGTTTTCTATATCCATTGTGAGTTCTAAAATATTGAGATCGCATATTAATTTAAAAATATTCATCTGTGTCAGATTTAGAAACTTTATCTAGTAAATTGATGTCATCTAAAACATTCATGGTTCCAAAAACAACACTAGATAAAGCATCCTCTGGTATATTAACTTTTACTTTCAATTTATCAGAGAATAGACGATCAATACCAGGAATTAATGCTCCCCCACCTGTTAAATATAAACCCTTATCTGAAATATCAGAAATTAATTCTGGAGGAGTTTCTTCTAATGCATCAGAAATTGCCTCAATAATTAAATTTAGGGAATTCATAATAGCCTCTCTTACCTCTACTTCTGAAATATTTATAACTTTTGGTAACCCCAGCAAAATATCCCTTCCTTTTATTTCCATACTCCTATTTTCTTTTCTAGGATAAGCAGAACCCAGCTTTAACTTAATATCCTCTGCAGACCTTTCGCCTATTAATAAATTATACTTTCCTCTTACATAATTAACTATGTCTTGGTTCATTTCATCACCGGCAATACGAATTGATTTATCAACTACAATAGAACCCAAAGATATCACAGCAATATCAGAAGTACCTCCTCCAATATCAACAATCATAGACCCTTGCGCATCTGTAACTGGCAAACCAATACCTATAGCGGCAGCCATAGGCTCTTCCATTAAATACACTTTTCTGGCCCCTGCAGAAACAGCTGCATCAATAACAGCCTTACGTTCAACATCAGTAATAGAAGAAGGAACTCCAATAACAATCCTTGGCCTTGGTACCTTGAGATGTTTACTAGTACTTTTATGTACTTTATCAATAAAATATCTAATCATTTCACGAGTTGCATCAAAATCAGAAATAACACCATCCCTCAATGGCCTAATTGCAACTAATGATGCTGGTGTTTTGCCTAACATTTTTTGAGCCTCTAAACCAACTGCAAAAACAGATTGATTGTTTACATTAATAGCAACAACAGAAGGTTCAGATATTATAATACCTTGGCCCTTTATACATACAAGAGTATTAGCAGTACCTAAATCTATGCCAACATCATAAGTAAATATATTCCAAAAAAAATCTGAAAATGACATAATCAAAAAACAAAAGATTTAAAATATTGGAGATAATTTTAACATTAAATGAAAACCAAAACAAACGAATTTATAATTAAAGTAATGCATAATGGTAACCCAAATATCAAAAATCCTTTAATATATAAAACAGACAAAAAATTGAAAATTGGAGAAGTAATAACTGTTCCTCTAGGAAAAAAAAGGTCACTAGGAATTGTGGTAGACATCATACCACACAACAAGAACAACAATAATATGGGGTTTAAAATACGGGACATTATAAAAGATAATACAAAAAATGAGTATATACATTTAAAAATAATAGAATTAAAGATTATAAAGTAGATTATCAAAGAGTATTTTTCATTGATACCAAATGCAATAAATGCTTATATAACAAAAAAAATGAAGGTAAGTGATGTTATTATTAAAGATAATATTTATATACCCCAAACAAACCCCATAAAATTAACACAAGAACAAAAAATGGCTATCAAAAATATTATACAAAAAAATATAAAATATAATAAATTTTTACTATTTGGAAAAACAGGATCAGGAAAAACACAGGTATATATAGAAATAATAAAAAAATCTATAGAAAAAGGAGAACAGGTACTAATTCTATTACCAGATATAGCGATTACATCACAAATACATACAATTATAAAACAAAATTTTAATGAAGACATAATTGCAACAATACATAGTAAAATATCTAAAAAACAAAAATGCATAGAAAATAACCTAATAAGGGAAAAGAAAAAAATGATAATAATTGGGGCGAGATCATCAATTTTTTCTAGGTTTAATAAACTAGGAACAATAATAATAGATGAGTTTCAAGACGATACATACAAACAGGAAAAAGACCCAAAATATAATGCAATAGATATTGCGAAATTCATAACAAACAATTCCAATAATAAAATAAAATTAATATTGGGAAGTGCAACACCAACAATAGAAGAATATTTTCATGCTAATAACGATAAGACATATAAAATACTAACATTAAACAAAAGAATACACCAATATAGTAAAAATTATGATGAACAAAACTTTAAAGTCAATATAGTTGATTTAAAAAGGGAAAACAATAAAAAACAAATAATCTCTGAAGAATTAAAAAAAGAAATAATATCAACAAAAGAAGAGAATAAAAAAACAATTTTATATGTAAACAGAAGAGGATATGCACCAATAATAATATGTAACAAGTGCGGATATATAGAAAGATGCCCAAGGTGCAACATACCATTAGTATCACATATAGAGGATACAATAGGAGAAGATAAATATACTTTAAAATGTCACCATTGTGAATATACTAAAAAGGCTATTACAGCCTGTCCAATATGCAAAAGCAGATTATTCAAATTTTCTGGCATAGGAACACAAATGATTGATAAAGAAATAAAGAAAATCTTTAATAATAACATAAATACATACATATTAGATAAAGACTCAGTAAAAGCAAAAAACCTTCAAATATACAAAAACATCAACAACAGAAAAGTTGATATTATAATTGGAACTAAATTAATTACAAGAGGATGGGATATAGACAATATTAAATTGATTGGAGTAATATTTCTAGATACAGAATTTTCATTACCAGATTTTAGATCTACAGAAAAAGCATACCAACTAATTACACAAATAATAGGTCGTGGCAGAAGGAAAAGCACCGAAGGATTAGTAATAATTCAAACAAATGATCCATTAAATAAAATATTAAAATTAGCAATAGAAGAAAATTTCCAAGAATTTTATAATAGTGAAATAGAATTAAGGAAAAATTTCAAAAACCCTCCATTTACAAAATTTATTAAAATAACAATAAAAAATAAAAGTGAAAATTTATTAGAAAAAAAAACTACAGAAATATTTACCTTATTACAAAAATCAAAAATGACACAAATATATCAACCTATTAAATCAATACCATATAAAATAAGATACTATTATAGAAAAAACATAATTATTAAATATCAAGGTTCGATTGATAATTCAAAGTGGGGACTATTAAGAACGATTTCAAAATACAAAAATATAACTATAGATTCAAACCCAAAAGATTTATTTTAAACTAATGTTTTTATAACATTCCATACAAATTTTAGACTGAATAGTATTTCCCCCAATATCATGATATTTTATCTTTCGTAAATTAGGAAATAACCTTCTTTTGGTCTTTGGGGCCTTTTTTGCCCAACCACCAGAAGCTTTATGGCTAATATTATTCACTACAAGGACACCTTTACCACAAAAATCACAAACTCTAGACATAATTAAAATTAGTTATACAAATTATTATTTCAGTTATTATACCAAAAATATTGTATATTACAAATACTAAAATTAAAAAATAAATAAAATTTATATAAAAATATTTTATCCATATTAATAAATATAAATAATATATAAATATCATATTAATATATTAATATGATAAATATATTATAAATTTAACAATATACTTATCACCTAAAAGATAATGGATGATAAAATATTTTAAATTTTGCTATAATATAAGTGGCTCATCAAATTGCTATTTTATATGATTCAACAATCAATCCTTATTAGGACAATATCATTATAATTCTAACTTGGATTATATTTGAGTTCTAAATTTATAAAAATAAGGAATCATACTTAGCAGATGAGCCAATTTAAAGAATTTGCTTTATCTCAGGATTTTGTATAAAATCTGCTTAAATTTTTAAGCCTTCTTAGCTCAGCGGTAGAGCAGCTGTTTTGTAAACAGCAGGTCGTCAGTCCAAATCTGACAGAAGGCTTTTGAAATGCAGAGGTGGCGGAGTGGACAATCGCGGCTGACTGTAAATCAGTTGCCTTATGGCTACGAAGGTTCGAATCCTTCCCTCTGCATACAAAATTTCAAGCAAAGTTGTATAAAACTTGATAAGATGATACTAAATTGGTAAAATAGTGACCAATACTTATATCTAATTAGAATTCTTAAAATAAAGATTGTTTATAATTGGGTATTTATGAAACTCTGCCTAGATAGCTCAGCCGGCAGAGCATTCCCATGGTAAGGGAAAGATCGGCGGTTCAAGTCCGCTTCTAGGCTTTCTAAAAGTATTTTTAGACACGTTAAATATTATGGCAAAAAAAGAAGCAAGAAGGTATATATATTTAGAATGCACAAAATGTAATAATAAAAATTACACAACAGAAAAGAATATTCTAAATAACAAGGACAAAATAGAACTTAAAAAATTTTGTCCAACTTGTAAACAACACACTTTACATGTTGAGACAAAAAAATAAAGGTTCATAGTTCAGCGGTAGAACATTGGTCTCCAAAACCAATAACGTGGGTTCGATTCCCTCTGAACCTGTTTGATTATAAAAGTATTTTTTGATATTATTAAAAATCTAAACTTATATGAAAGTAGTTTTTATATTTTTAAAAGAGATTTTGCTTGAACTAAAGAATACTAAGTGGTACGTTGGGAAAAACCTTTATAATTCAACAGTATCTACTATAGTTATTGCAACAACAATTAGCTTGTTCTTATTTGGAATTGATTTAATATTTCAAAAACTATTATTAAATATAATATAAAATATATTAATGAAAGAAGAAGATAACACTACAACCGGAAATTTTAAATGGTATGCCATAAATGTCTTTACAGGATATGAGAAAAAGATATCAATAATTTTAAAGCAAAGGGCAGAAAACTCAGGGGTTAGTGATTATATTAAGGATATAGTTATTCCAATGAGGAACAAAACCATTATCAATGAAGGGAAGAAAAGAAGAATAAAAGATAAAATACTTCCAGGGTATATACTAATAAACATGGATTTAAATAACCAAACATGGCCAATAATTCGTGACACACAAGGGGTAACAGGGTTTGTGGGAACGGGATCAAAACCTATACCTTTAAAGGAAAATGAGGTCGAAGCAATACTTAAATTTATAGAAATTGATGCACCAACAATACAGACATCATTTAATGTAGGAGATGCAATAGTTGTCATAGATGGAGCATTTAAAGATTTCAATGGTAAAATAAGCGAGATTAACGAAGAAAAAGGTAAAGTAAAAATATTAATTTCTATATTCGGAAGAGAAACTCCTGTAGAGTTAGATTTAATGCAAATAAGATTAATATAAAAATATATGGCAAAAAAAATAAAGACCCAAGTAAAACTATTAATTAAAGCAGGAAAAGCTACCCCTACTCCACCAATTGGACCTGCATTAGGGCAACATGGTGTAAACATAATGGAATTTTGTAACCAGTTCAATGCAAAAACTAAAGAAAATGGAGATACCTCCTTTCCAACAGTAATAACAATTTATGAAGACAGAAGCTTTGATTTCATAATAAAAACACCTCCTGCATCAATATTAATAAAAAAGTCACTGAATATCGAAAAGGGGTCAGGATCACCACTTAAAGAAAAAGTAGGTAAATTATCAAAAAAACAACTAGAAGAGATTGCAACAACAAAATTACCAGATTTAAATACTAAAGATATAATACAAGCACAAAAAATAATTGCAGGAACTGCAAAAAATATGGGCGTCGAAGTTGAAGAATAAATATAGAATGAAAAGATCTAGAAACTACTTAACAAAACTCAATATAAAAAAAGAAAAGTATTCATTAGAAGAATCATTTACAGCTGTAAAAGGATTATCAATAGCAAAATTTAATTCTAATGTAGAACTGCATTTATCAACAATTATGGATAAGAAAAATCCTAATCGTATCATTAGAGGAAGTATTACATATAAACACAAATTTGGTGGTGAAAAGAAAATACTTCTATTAACAGATCAAAAGGATATTTCAGAAGAAATAAAAAAATTATATGATTATATTGGGTCAGAAGAATATATAGAAAAAATAGCTAACGGATGGAGTGAATTTGACCTTATAATTGCAACTCCTGATATTATGCCAAAACTTGGATCAATAGGAAGGATACTCGGCCCAAAGGGTTTAATGCCAAACCCAAAAACAAATACCGTCACAAACAATTTAAAGGAGGTTGCAGAAAGTTATAGAAGGGGAAAATATGACTTCAAATCAGATAGTACAGGAAATATCCATCTTGTTATAGGTAAGGTAGATAACAGTAATGCAGAGTTAAAAGACAACTTCTTAGAAGCTATAAGGTCAATAAATACAGTATTACCTAAACCAATCACACAAATAGTAAAGGGTATATTTCTATGCCCTACTATGGGACCATCCATAAAATTAAATAATAATGAGGTTATTTCTATAATCTAATTAAGAATATTTTCAAAGTATTTAGTATTATTGTTCAAATTAGGTGCAATCTAATTTGACTAAAGGATGATTTTAATATACAATCAACGTAGTCTAAGAAAATAGGGTCATCTACGATTAAAATATAAAAACCTATTGAGACTACCTTCTTTATTTAAATATTAATTAAGACTGATAAGTCGAGTTTATTATGGCTATTAGTAAAATAAAAAAACAAAAGATTATATCTGAATATGTAAATGAGTTACAAAATAATAACTCCTTTTTCTTTGTAGATACACGTAGTGTCAATATAAAGTCAATAAATACATTAAAAAATAATCTACAAAAAATTGCCCCTAATACTAAAAACAAACTTTTAAAAAATACACTGTTTAAAATTGCATTAACAAAGGCAGGAAAAGAATCATTAATAAGTCAAATTGAAGGTTATAATGCTGTTATTATAACAAATGATCAACAAAATTTAGTAGCAAAAGAAATTTTAAAGTTTTCAGAAGAAACTAGATCTAAATTAAAATTTGCAATTTTAAATGACAATATATATTCAATTGAAGACATAAAAGATCTTAGTACGATAAATTCTAGAGAAGCTTTAATGTTGTCATTAATTACGGACTTAAATGGTAATTTAACAAAATTATGTCTTTTATTAAAAATGGAAACAATAAACTTAATTAATGTTATAAAAAATTTAGAGGAAAAAAATATCAAGGGGGTGAAATCATAATGACTGAAGAAAATAAATTAGATAAAATAGTAGAAGAAATATCAAAATTAAACTTATTAGATCTGTCTAAGTTAGTAAAATTAATAGAAGAGAAATTTGATATTAAAGCATCTGCACCAATACAGATGATGCAACAACCTGCTCAAGGAAATGGAGGATCCTCAAATGAAGGTGAAGTAAAAGAGGAAAAAACATCTTTTGATGTTATACTATCAGCAAGTGGTGAGAAAAAGATAGAGGTTATCAAAGCTATAAGAACAATAAATCCTGATTTAGGTCTTAAGGAAGCAAAGGATCTTGTAGAATCTGCACCAAAACCTGTAAAAGAAGGTGTCAATAAAGAAGAAGCAGAGAAAATAAAAAAATCCTTGGAAGATGCAGGTGCAAAGGTAGAATTAAAGTAAAATTTAACTTAAATAATATTGTTTATACAGAAGTGGAGGCATTAAAGCCTCTATTTTTGTATAACGCTAATTTATATAGCTAAATTAGCTATACTCCCTAATCACTTCAACAAATTTTTTAAACGTAAAATTCCCAATATTATACCTAAAAATGCCCAAACAAAAATTAAGGTAAAATAAGAATGAAAGAAGTTTGACACTATCAAGGAAATAATTCCTGCAATAAAACCAACAGAAATATGTCTCAACAACTTAATTCTTTGGTATTTAGCAGATATATTTAAAAATAATACCTTAAAATAACTAATGATAAATAAAATATAAGATAAAAATCCTACCAAACCTAATTCTGAAAGCCATAGTAAAAATAATGGAGGGCTACCTATGCTATTTACAGGATAATTAATTAAGGGTTTGATGTATAGTCCAAAATAATACGTAAAGGTACTTAAACCTGATCCAAAGATAGGATACTTTAGGAAAATTTTTAATGCATATAAAGATAGAACCAAATGTATCCTAAAAGAATACTCTTGGGCTGCTAAGAAAAACCCTATATTATGTGAAAATAATATCTTCGTAATAATAAATATTATCCCTAATACCATAGCAAACAATAGGGTAAGTATGAATTTATTCTTATATAATCGATAATACAAAAACAAAAATATAAGACCACATATAACAGCTAAAAATGATGCTTTAGAAAAAGTTAAAACAAAATATAGCATTGTAAGTACAGAAATAATATAAAAAATTGTAATTATAGATTTATGATAACTTTTTCTAAGATATTTAGAAAAAGTTATAAACATCAATAAAATAGGGATAAAAAATCCCACAAATCCGGATGCAGTATTGACATCACTGAATGTTGAATCTGGTCTTAAAAATCTAATACCAAATAATATAATAGTAAAGGCATTAGGATTTATAGAATTTGAATGTAATATAGTAATCATTTTGAAAGCAGAAAAACCATGAATAAGAAATATAATATATTGAAAGAAACCATAAGAAGAAATCATTAAAAGCATCAAGAATATAGAATATATAATAGTGCGAAACTTACAAAAATAAATTACCGAAATATAACTTATATAAAAATACAATATAGAAAGAACAATATAGAACAAGGATTTAAAAGAAATAAATTTATTAATTGAAAATAAAGAAGAAAGCAAAACAGACAAAAATATCAATAAAATCGATATGAAAATGTAAAAATTGTCTGTAATATCACTGAAACTTATCCTTTGATAATTGACCAATATAGATAATAAAAAAACTGGTAGAAATGCAATTATTGGTGTTAAGGAAAAACCGATGTTAATATTAAACCTTTCTAAGGGAGATAACAAGAGAATAGCGGGCACAATATATTCAGGATAATTTATAACAAAAATAGAGAAAACAATGTATATAGAAATTAATATAATAAAAATAGACATAATCAAGGATTCCTAACATTCTTATATAAAATATCAATGTATTTAAGAGCCTCTGAAGCTCCATTAACAACAGAAGTCACTGGGTCATCTGAAATATATGCAGTAATACCGATAGCTCTAGTTATTAATGTATCTATATTTCTAAGCAAAGAAGTTCCACCACTCAAAAGTATTCCTCTATCAATAATATCAGAAGCAAGTTCAGGAGGGGTTCTTTCCAAGAGATGCCTAGTTGACTGAATAATAAGATTTAATGGACCTTTTATAGCAGAAACCACTACATTGGTATCAATAATCATAGATTTTGGCATACCATTTACTGCATCTCTACCCCTAATTTCCATTTCAATAGGACTAATTAAGGGTAGTGCCGACCCTACTTCTATCTTAATATTCTCTGCCATTTGATCCCCAATGATTATTCCATAATTTTTTTTAAGATATATACAAATAGCTTCGTTAATGGAATCTCCACCCACACGAATAGAATCAGAAACAACTATGCCATTAAAGGAAATTACTGCTAGTTCGGCAGTACCACCACCTATATTGATAACCATATTACCAGAAGAAGTACCTATGGGTAAATTACATCCTATGGCTGTAAGCAATACATTGGGTACGAGATATATCTTTTTTATACCCGCACCCATAACGGCCTCATACATAGCTCTTTTTTCAACAGAAGTTAACCCATCAGAAATACCCACAACAGCTTCTGAATTAAAAAACAATGATTTATAACCCGCTTTAGATAAAAAATATCTAATCATAGACTCTACTATCTTGTAATTAGAGATAGCCCCAAATTTAATAGGATTCTTAGAAATAACACCTTCAGGAGTTTTTCCCAACATATCTTTGGCATCATTACCAACAGCAATTATTGTCTTAGTATCCATTGATAGTGCGACAACAGATGGATCATTAACTAATACACCTTTATGAGGTGCAGATATCAAAGAAGAAGAACTACCAAAGTCAAATCCAAATTTAGAAATACCAAACATATACATTAAATATAAAATAAATTAGAACAATATATGATATAATTTTATCAATAAAAAATCTACATAATATAGAATAAAAATGAAAAATTTTATAAAAAAAACCTATTCCAATATCATAAACATAATTGGCATAGTTGTTATCATAACAACTTCAGTAATTATTATTATGTGGGCAAATGGATATCAAATTAACTTAAAATCAGGAGTTTTAACAGAAACAGGAATATTAAGAATTAATACTAATATTCCGAATGCATCAATCTACTTAGGCAATGTATATGAAGGAAAAACACCATTAATAATAACTTCTCTCCTGCCAGGAACATATAAGATTCTTATAAAAAAACAAAATTATACATCATGGGAAAGCTTAGTATCAGTAAAATTTAAACAAATTACAAACTTAGACGCATTTCTATTTCCAACAACCAATACTGAGAATAAACTAACATTACCTAACAATACAATACAAATGATATCTAATATCAATTCCCAAGACATACTGCTAGTAACTCAAAATAATAACGTGAATGGGATATATTACACAAATCCACAAAGTCAAAATCCAAATTTCTCCTTTTTACTAAATCTGTCACAGATATCCAATTTCAATCCCCAAAATTATTCCATAACACCAAACGGAAACTTTTCTTATATACTAATAAACCCAAATACACAAAACAATACTGATTATTATTTATATAATATAAGTAATAATTCGGTAATAGACATGTCAACACAATATAACATAGGATTGTTCTCCAACATTCAGTGGTTAAACGATAATGTATTGTTACTACAAAACACCAACAACAACATATTAGCAACCTTTAATGTAAATGATAATTCTATTAACTTAATTTATAGTAGTAACCAAAATACAAATATACCCTACTCTGCATATAATACAAATCAAATAATATACTCAATATATAATAAGTCTAGCAATACATCTTCTATATATACAGAAAACCTAGATGGTTCAAATAAAACACAAATTTATAGAACAAATTTCGATATTAACACCATATACACTAGCAATAATAGTAATTATATTGTCCTTAATTCGAAAACAAATAGCATATTGTTAAATACAGAAACAATGAAACCTATTAATCTAGGACAAAACATTACCAAAATAGATTTTTCACCAGACAATCTATATATATTGATTCAAAAAGACAATCAATTATGGGTTTACTATATAGAAAATAACAGTCAAACGATATTAATAAACAATCTAGACACAGTTAGCAACATTACATGGTACCCGCTAGGTGGATACATTTTCTTTGCCACTAAAAACAATAATCATTCAGGAATAAATAATTTTACTTTATGGAGTCAAGCAATTTCTTCAAATACAAAAATAAAGATCATTGGGGGTATTAATAAAGATTATTTTATAACTCCTAACGGACAAACATTACTTATAAGTCAAAATATATCAAGTAATTCTAATTATATTAACATTTACTCTATAAATTTAATAAAACAAACATCTATATTCCCATTTTCACTATAAAATATATCCCTGATAGGGATCGAACCTACGACCTCCTCGTTAGGACCGAGGCACTCTTCCAAACTGAGCTACAGGGACAAGTATAATAAAAATTTAAGACAATTTCTTGTGCCACCCCATGACTGAGTGATGACCAAGCTCATAATCATATAGTTCATCAGAAGAAAACCAAAGTTCAATTTCATTTTTAGCATCTTCAATACTACTAGATGCATGAATTAAATTATAAAATGGTCTCGCTTGTATATTGGACAAATCACCATTATCCCAAGTGTAGTCCCCCCTAATAGTACCTGGTAATGCTTCTACAGGATTTGTACTACCAACTAATTTTCTTATTACTCTAACAGCATCAGGTCCTTCAAAAACAATAGCCAAAACCGGACCAAAAGTTAGAAATTCAATATTCCATTTTTTTATTACTTTACCAATCTCAATAGGGTTATTTGTACCAAATATTTTATTAACATCAATACCACGCTCAGTACAATCTTTTAAAACCTTATTTCCAACAGCATTTAACCATTCATCTGTTGAAGGGTAATGCTTCTCAGCAACATCCTGACTGGGTTTTAAAAATTTTACCCCAACAATTTTTAAGCCCACTCTTTCAAATCGAGTTATAAATTCCCCTATTAACCCCCTAGCAACACCATCATGTTTAATTAAAACCAAACTTCTTTCGTATTTACTCATAAATATATACCTAACAAAATAATAAATTTAGTCTAAAATTCTATCAGAAATAATACATAATATCAACAAAACTCAAGAATTAAATACATGCGGTACTAGAAGCAATTTAAATATAGAATTTATTAAAAATAAAAATATAAGTTATAATAAACTAGAAGCTTTCATGTAATGTCATAAGAAATTCTTCATTATTTTTTGTTTTCTTTAATCTATCTAACAATAACTCACTACTCTCTCCTACTTTTAAGGTATCTAACATTCTTCTAACTCTCCAAGATTGGTTTAAAATATCTGAAGATAAAAGTTTTTCTTCATGTCTTGTACCTGACTTTACAACGTCAATAGCAGGGTAAATCCTTCTTTCTGAAAGCTGTCTATCCAAATGTAATTCCATATTACCAGTACCTTTAAACTCCTCATAAACAAGGTCATCCATTCTACTACCAGTATCAACTAACGCAGTAGCTATAATAGTTAAACTACCGTGTTCTTCTAAATTTCTAGCAGATCCAAAGAATTTCTTTGGGGGATAAAGAGCTATTGGATCAAACCCCCCCGATAAAGTCCTACCTGAAGGAGGAACGACAATATTATATGCCCTAGCCAACCTAGTTAAACTATCCAAAAGAATTACGACATCAATTCCATCCTCTACAAGTCTCTTTGCCCTATCAAGTGCAATTTCTGCAACTTTAATTTGGTTATCAGGTTGATCATCAAAATTTGATGCAAATACATCTCCTTTAATTGACCTACGCATATCAGTTACCTCCTCTGGACGCTCACCAATCAATAAAACCATTAAATGTATATCTTTTGAATTAATTGAAATACCATCAGCAATATCTTTCAATAATGTCGTTTTTCCTGATTTAGGAGGAGAGACAATCATGCCTCTCTGACCTTTACCTATAGGAGCCAACAGATCAATAACCCTATTTGACAAGCGAAATTGATCAATCTCTAAAATGATTTGTTTATCTGGGAAAATAGGGGTTAACCTTTCAAAAGAAGTTCTTTTTGCAGCTTCATCAGGTTCCTTTGCATTAATTTTATCAATTTTTAATAAACTCAAGTATCTTTCATTATCTTTAGGTAACCTAGCTTTACCGTGAATATAATCACCTTGTTTTAAATTGAACTTTTTTATCTGAGAACCAGATATATAAACATCATTTTCTCCTGGTAATAAAGTATATGATCTCAAAACTCCATGTACTCCATCATTTATTATTTCCAAGATACCCTCAACACTTATATTAACCTCTTCTGGATCTATAGTTTTAAGGATTTTAAATATCAAATCTCTTTTGTTAACCTCTTGGTAATCAGGAACCTTTATTTTTTCTGCAATTAGGCGTAAATCTGCCAAACTTTTAGAATCCAGGCTTTGTAATGAATAGTCTTCTTTCATAAGTTATAAAATAAATATTAATAATTATGAATATTTAAGGTAAAAATATGGATTAAATTGAAAAAAAAATACATATCTAACGTATGGTATAACAAGCAAAAAAAAATATCAAGATAAAAAATATAAGGGATCGATACTGCCCCTTATCGATCCCAAATAATAAGTTACTTATTCAATAATTTATTATTCAAAGGTAATAAATGTATTTCCATGGGACCAGTTAAGCTTCTTTTACCAACCAGACCCAGGGAAATACATTCATAATCAAAGAACAGGTAAATTTTACCCTATAGACAAATTATTGTCAAGCCCATAGAAAGGAAGCTTAAAAAACATATTGTACCTGAGCCAATAACCATTATGTGTGGATAAGTATAAAAAACAAAAATAATGTGGATAAGGTGGGGTTAACCGGCAATAACCTCTATTTTACCAGAAGAATCTACGTTTAGGGTAAGATTTAACTTAGAATTATAACCCTTTGATGAGAACACCTTATTCTCTATTAAATAAGTAGATAAAGATGCCTCTGCATATTTATTAAAAACCCTTTTAATTTGTCTAGCACCAAATTCCTCACTAAATCCTTTTTCAGCAATAAAACTAATAAAAGCGTCAGTAAATGAAACGTACAAACCTATTTTTTCTGACTTTCTGGTAAAATCTACTGCAAGTTTTTTAGCAATTTTAAATGCATCACTCTTATTTAGTGACCTAAAAATAATTACATCATCAATGCGATTTAAAAATTCAGGTAATAAGTATTCCTTTAACCTGGCCAAAGTTTTTTCTTCTACTTTATCATACTCTTCGTTCATCTTAGTATTTACAGATCCATATGAATCAACATTAAAACCTAATACACTATTAGATTCTATTATATCTGAGCCAATATTAGATGTTAATACAATAATAGTATTTTTAAAGTTTATAAATTTTCCCTTACTATCAGTCAAATGACCTTCCTCCATAATCTGTAAAAGTATATTTAGTACATCGGGATGAGCTTTTTCTATTTCATCAAACAAGATGACTGAGTATGGATGATTTTTTACAGCCTCTGATAGTTTTCCTCCTTCTTGGTATCCAACATAACCAGGAGGAGAACCAATAAACTTTGATACACTATGAGATTCCATATATTCACTCATATCAATCTGAATCAAAGATTTTTTTCCACCCATATACTTTATAGCAATTTGTTTTGCCAACTCAGTTTTTCCTACACCTGTAGGTCCAATAAAAAGAAATATTCCAATAGGACGGTTTTCATCTCTTAAACCTGCCCTAGCAGAAATCATTATGTCCATTACCCTACTAACTGCATTATCTTGCCCAATAATTTCTGACTTAATTTCTTTTCTTATTTTAGATATATCTTTTAATCCATTATTTAAAATATTAAAAACGGGAATATCTGTCCACGCAGACACAACATTGATTAAGTCTTTTCTATCAACAACTCTCATATTTGATAAAGCGATTGCATTTATATCCTTTATTTTTGAGATTAATAACTTCTCTTTATTCCTAAAATATAGTGACTGTAAATATTTTTGATTATTTAAATAGCTTTCTTTCTTATTAACAACCCTCTGCAACTCAGACTGTATGCTGACCAAACTCTTTGAATATTTGTTATTTTCAATATTTTTAAAAGTTGCAGCTTCCTCTATCAAATCAATCGCTTTATCCGGAAAAAATCTATCGACAATAAAACGGTCTGACAAGTTTACAGCATCAATAATACTCTCTTCACTAATCTTAACCTTATGATATTTTTCAATTTCAAATTTTAAACTTTTGATTACTTCAACTGTGTCTGACTTAGATAATTCGTTAACCTTTACTGGTAAAAAACGTCTGTTTAGGGCATTATCATTTTCAAAATACCTTTGATACTCATAAAAAGTTGTAGCACCAATACACCTAAAATATTCACTAAGTAAATGAGGCTTTAACATATTTGCAATATCGTTACTTGCAAAATTACCACCAGTATTAAATATCATATGAACTTCATCTACAAACAAAATTATATTATTGCGTTGTTTAATTTCTTCCACTAACGAATTCTAATTCACCTCTCATTTCTGTTGAAATCATCAACTTAGATATATCTAAGCTCCAAATTTCAAAATTCATTAAATTCTCAGGAACATTTTTAGATACAATTCTATATGCTAATTGTTTAACAATTGCAGTTTTTCCTACACCCGCTTCTCCTATAAGTATTGGGTTATTCTTATCCCGTCTAGATAATATCTGTATTATTCTATTAATTTCCTTATCCCTACCTACAAAAGGGGATAACTCTGATAATTTAACAACCTCATTCAAATTCGTTGCTAAATTAGCAATTATGGAAGGCTTATTTTCCAAAGACTTAACGACGTTACTATTTTGGTAAAAAATACCTGGGGGGTAATGTCCATAATTTACAAGCAAATTATAGGTATAGTCATAGTCAATAGCAAACTTACTAAGCTCTTTTACAAAAGGGTTATCTTTAACCTGTAATAAACCCAATATTAGGTGTTCAGTACCAACGTAAACATGATGAAAACTATGAGCAATATGGTAAGCATTTGATAAAGCACGCTCAAAATCATCTGATAGCAACAATGTTACCCCATCAACACCATCAGATTCTCCATCAGGTATATCAATAAAATTCTGAAATGATACAGAAGATTTAAAGTTAACACTTTCAAATGCTTTAGATACTAAAGTATCCTTCTGATTAATAATAGCCAAAAATAGGTGCTTTAAGTCTAAATAACCAGAACC
>JAJZLI010000042.1 GCA_021803645.1 bacterium | reverse complement strand
CTAAATATATTATTATGGATTTTAATAAATATATTATGAGTGTAGGTAGTAGTAAAAGATATAAAAGTTCTAAAACCATCCTAGTAAGCCAGAGAAATCATATATATTTAAACTAATTTAATTTCCTTCTACAAATTTTATCCTGAATTTATACCCAAAATCTCAAATGTATATAACGCATACAACGCATTGACACAAGTAACTACTTAGTATATACTTTGTAGTATGAATAATACAGTAATTAGTGTGAAAGTTGACAAAAATGTTAAAAAGTCTGCTCAAGAAGTAGCTAAATCTGCAGGATTAAATCTTAGTACTATTATAAATTCTTATCTAAGGCAAATAATAGCAACAAGACATATAGATATTTATTCTCCAGAACAAATGAGTCCTAATTTAGAAAAACTCATATCTAAACTAGAAACAGATCTAAAAAAAGGTAATATTAGCAGTAAGTATAGTAATGTTGATGATTTTATAGCTGATTTAAAGAATTAATGGAGATACAATATCTACAAAGATTTAAAAAACAGTTTAAAAAATTACCTTCTAAAATTCAAGATCAATTTGAAGAAAGATTAAGACTTTTTATAACAAACCCAAATGATCCTAGATTGAGAATCCATCCTTTAAAAGGGAATTATCAAGGATACTGGAGTATGAATGTTAATGGAGATATTAGAGCAATATACACGATTAAGGAAGAATCTATTATCATTTTTGGATTGATAGGTTCACATAGTCAGCTTTATTAATTTCAATATTGAGACAATAAGAAAGTTCGAACATTGTCCATGATACCCAATTGATAATAAAAAATTGTTAGAAATATTAGGTATTCGTAATTTGGAGATAATGGTACTGGTAAATATTTATTGTTTAATACAATCTCTATAATTTATATAACAAAAGTGAAATTATTACTAATATTACTAGAAATATATCATTTATGAGTGATACTAAATTATCTTACTTTCCTCAAAATATACAATTGCATGTATGTGACTTATACACCTATAATTGTGATACGATATAATGTATATATGAAGGTAAAATTTGAATTAAATGAATATCATCGAGATATTTCTGGTACAGAGTTGATTAGTGATATACAGCGAGTATCTAGGTATATTAAAAAAAAGTCTGTTACTATAGAGGAATATAATGAATATGGTAAATATAATTCATCAACACTTCAACGTAGATTTGGAAGTTGGTTTGTAGTATTAGAAAAAGCAGGATTAAACAAGACACGAAGTCTAGGAATTACTAATGAAGAATATTTTCAAAATTTAAGAGAATGTTGGGAAAAACTTGGAAGACAACCAAAATATATTGAGATGAAAAAACCTTTTTCATCATATGTTGCTGGTGCTTATGAATATCGATTTGGTACTTGGAGAAAAGCCCTAAAAGCTTTTATATTTTATATTAATAATGATAATTCAGAAAAAATTGATGATAATATAAAAAATCAAAAAAATGATCTGAAAATTAAAAATGTTCAAAGAAACTATAAAAAAAATAGAAATATATCTAGTGCATTAAGATTTAGAATTCTACTAAGAGATGGATTTACTTGTTGTAAATGTGGAAAGAGTCCATTAAAAGAAAAGAATGTTGAGCTTCATGTTGATCATATAATTCCCTATTCTAAAGGTGGAGAAACTATTCCCGAAAATTTAGAAACGAAATGTAGTATATGTAATTTGGGAAAAGGAAATCAATTTTATGTTTAATAAATAATTGCAAAATATTATGAATAGAATAATATTACAAATACTTGTGGATAAAAATCTAAAAACATAGATTTATCAAAGGGATTCTTTGTCATTATCAGTTTTCTCAAAATTTATTATTAAAAATCATATAAGATTATCTAAACTTACAAATAATATTTAGATTTTTAATTAAGGTTCGAATGTCGTTTACGATACCCATGAAGATCTTATAAAAAAGAGAGGAAAATATACAAAACTTGTCTTACTTCAATCAAAAGGATAAAATCAATAAATATTATGAAAATAACACTTTGCGGTAGCATTGGATTTTATAAAGAAATAGAGTCAATTAGGGATAGTTTGATAAAAAATGGTTATGAAGTTAAAATACCAGAACTTCCTCTAGAGATTCCCAGAGAATTCAGTGGAGATAAAAAATATTATTTTGGTCAATACATTGAACAAAATGGAGGTATAGATAATTTCCCAGTAGGACATAAAATTTGGAGTCTTAAAGAAAGAGCTATAAGAGATCACTATAAAAAAATCGATTGGTGTGAGAGTATTTTAGTTATTAATCTTGAAAAAAAAGGTGTTGATGGGTATATTGGAGGGAATACTTTGATTGAAATTGGGGTAGCTTTTTATCTAAAAAAACAAATTTTTATATTAAATCCTGTATCTTCAGAACTCTCATATAAACAAGAAATACTTGGAATGAAACCTATTATTATAAATGGAGATTTATCCTTAATAAAATAGGCAGTGATTGATTCTTACAATTTATATTTCAAATAAAAATATAATATAACCTATCCTAAATATGATAGGTCTTAATTTGTGCTAATCTTGTTTTTTTAAAAAGTAAAGAGTAAAATCTGATATAGTTATTTTGATAGATAATTGAGTGAAATTTACAAAAAAATATATTTTTCCCATTGTATTGTTTTTAGTAATTGGTTTTTTTTTGATTTTTAATAACAAATCTTTTGTACATGCTGCAGGAATATCAACAAGTAATTTCAATAATTCTTCTGTAACTCAAATAGTCCCTACAAATGGAGGTACTGGATATTACATATTAACTAAATCTGGGAATGTATATAACTATGGAACAGCATATTATTATGGAGAATTATCTACATATGGTGTTAGTGGTACAGCTGTGTCTATGAAAGTTACTCAGGGAGACCAAGGTTATTATATATTAACTGAAAGTGGGGGTATCTACACATATGGTAATGCTAAATTTTATGGTAGTGTATATAACATATCAAATGCCCCAGTAAAAACCTCAGTAGAGATAACTCTGACTGCCAATGATCAAGGTTATTATGTATTAACTCAAGATGGTGGGATATACACTTTTGGTAATGCTGTCTTTTATGGATCTATGTTTAATATGCAATCTGCTCCAGATAAAACACCTGTAAATATAACCACCACACCTAATGATCAAGGGTATTATGTCATAACGACAGATGGGGGAGTGTATACATTTGGCAATGCCCAATTCTTTGGGTCAGTATATAACATTCCAAGTGCACCCGTTAAAAACGCTCAATCATTTAGTCTGACCCCTACAGCAGAAGGTTACTATATATTAACTACAGACGGAGGGGTATATACATTTGGAGATGCACAGTTTGAAGGTTCTATTTTTAATATATCTAATCCTCCTTCAAAAATAGTTTCAGATCTTAATGCTACATCAGGAAACACTTACTACATTCTTACTTCTGATGGTGGAGTATATACTTTTGGTGGAGCTAACTTCTTGGGATCTATATATAATACACCTAATACGTCTAATACAGGATTAAATTCTAATACAACAGTCACAAATTCATCTACTGTCACTACTCCAGTAATATCTACAACTTCTACAGTTACTTTACCTCCTATTGGTGATTTTATGTATAACTGTGATACTTTTGGCTCTATTACGAATTGTAGTGGAACAAGTGGAATTTATTATAACTGTGATACTTTTGGCTCTATTACAGATTGTAGTGGAACAAGTGGGAGTTATTATAACTGTGATACTTTTGGCTCTATTACAGATTGTAGTGGAACAAGTGGGAGTTATTATAACTGTGATACTTTTGGCTCTATTACAGATTGTAGTGGAACAAATGGGAATTCTTATAGTTGCAATACCTATGGTTCTATAACAAGTTGTAGTAGCTCAGATGGTGATCATGTATATCCTATAGGTTGGGTTTAAATATCATTATAAATGTATCCACTTGTGCTCCTGATTTGCACTTTACAAAAATTTACCATATTGGAGTGAAGTGTATTGAAAATTGGACAGATAAATAGGAAATAAATGTTCAAACAGGATTCTAAATGGATATACATTGTTCAAAATATTTATAAAATATGTAAATAGTTTAAGATTAGAGAGGGATATTAATATATAGATACTACGTTTAGATATTTTGCAAAATAATTCTATAGTTTAATTATAATAATTATTTAAGATTGATAACAAAAGTTCTAGCTTTGTTCACAGTACCCAGAAGTTTATTTTAATTAAATTAAAATTATGGAAAGTTTTCATAATATTTCAACAAGGTATGTCTTATATAATATAGAAGTCTTTTTATCCCAAATAGATGTAAAATTACTAAATTCACAAGATAGAAAGGATCTAGAAGATCAAAAGAGAAAATTAGTTGGTGAATATTTAAATAAAGAAGAATATTTAAAAACAATAGGTTTTAATTCAGAAGAAGAATTAATAGATTATTGGAATAAAAAGATAAAATTAATAGTAATATAAACACATTAGTTCATGAACTATATACACTATCTGATAATTTATATGAAGCATATTTAATATCTATCAGTGTAGATGACTCAATGTTTTTCTATTTGATCTTTTACATGTTAAAAGATAAATTTTTTTAATAAAAAATATTACATACTGTAGTCATAACTAATATACTAGAAGAGAGTTCAATAAATTTTATACTGAATTTACATCCAGAATCCAGGATGTATGTAACGCATACAATCTTTAAATAAAAGGTTTAAAAAATTGTGGAGAAGATACTATATTGACATATAAAAAACCACTATCTAGGAAAGGTATAAAAAAGAGATTGAATATGAAACCAAAGTCTCAGATGTATGTAATGTTGTATACAATAGGTTGAAATAAAAAACATAGGTAGTATAATTCAGATTGAATGGAGAGTGAAAATAAAATATTGTAGTGATTATAATCTCCATTTCAGGAATTATGTTATATATATATTTATATTGTCATTAATATTTATATATTAATTTCTCTATAGCGAAACTTTATATTTAATGAAAGATTATTATAAAATATTAAGGATTCCTTCTAATGCAACAAATTATGAGATTAAGTCTAGCTATAAACAATTAGTAAGTAAATTTCATCCAGATAAAGACAATAGTATTAATGCTGTAGATAATTTCAAAGAAATTAAAGAGGCATATGATACTTTAAGTAATAATGAAAAAAGAATAGAATATGATAAAGGTTATTCAGAGTATCTTCTCAATGAAGTTGAAAGATTAAAAGGGAAAAAATATTCAGAAGCATATTCTTATGATAATAAAGAGATTAACTATTGTAGTAATTGTGGGAGCAAAGTAACTCAAAAAATTAAATTTTGTTCTAATTGTGGATTTGCTTTAAACATTGATTCAACTACAAAGAACAATTCTATAAATATAAATAATTCTAATAAAAATATTATTACATTAGATTCAACTAAAGCTAAATGGAATTGGGGTGCATTTGCTATTTTTCCAATATATATGCTTGCTTATAATTTGCCTATAGGAATAGTTCTTTGTATTGGAGTGATAATACTCAATTATTTACTTAGTGGATATGTCGTTCTTGCACAAGTAATATTTTATTTAATAGGCATGTATTTTGGACAGAATGGTGAGCAATTTGCATTAGAGAATTGGAATAAAAATGGGAGAAATAATACAGAGGAATTTATTAAAGTTCAAAAGACTTGGAATATTGTAGGAATAATAATTTTTATAATAGTTATTATAGGATTATTATCACAACTCTAAAGCAACATAAAAAAGTAAATAAGAATAACAATCGCAAATAATACCCAAAACAACCTTATTGATAAAGTTTGCAAACATTAGGTTTCCACCTAGGAAGATTTTTTCTTGACCATTCACTCATTCCTCCTGACACAGAATATGATTCTATATTATGATCTCGTAGTACTTTACTAGCTGACTGAGAAGAAATTCCATAATTACAGACTACAATGATTTTATTATTTTTTAGTATATCAATATATTTTAAGATATTATCTTCTATCTCTTTATATTCAATATTTAAAGATCCTGGTATATGATAATGAGAAAAATCATCTTTTTTTCTTACATCCAAAATTTTTATATCTTTATTAATTTCGACTAACTTATCTGAAAGTATTTGGCTCCAAACAATACTAGGTTTACTTTTAAATATCATGTTATATGCTTTTTTAACCGATACTTCATATTTTGAATTAGTACTGAAAGCAGGAATTTCACTTTTAATATTCTTTGGTAACAAATGTTCATTTTCTATTTTAGAAAATTCGGACTCTCCTAAATATTCAAAATATTCATCTACATATGGCATTGGACTATCGCATGATATGAATACTGCAATAATTTCTCCATTTTTATTTCTAAATTTATCTAAATTCTTCTGTTTCTTAAGAAAGGATAAAAGACCTGCAAAAGCAAATCCAGAGCTAGGTCCTACTACTAAACCTAATCTACATAAATCTAGGCTTAATTTAAAAGATTCTTTAGTTCCAATTTCTACTAAATGATCTACGTATTTTTTCCAAACAAAAGGAATTTCTTTTAACAGGTTTTTAGTTCTTACTCCAGGAACAGGGTTATTAGGTATTCTCGATACACCTATTGTAGTAATACTATTTGATTTAGATTTTAAAAATTTAGAAGTTCCTTGTATTGTGCCAGTAGTACCAAGTCCTGCACAGAATATGCTAATTTCTCCTTCTGTTTGGTCCCATATTTGAGGTCCTGTCCACTTTTCATGAGCTTTAGGATTATTCTCGTTTGTATACTGTCCAGGGTTAAACCAATCTTCATGTTTGCTAGCTAAAATTTTAGATTTATAGATACCACTAGTTTTATCTTTTGGATCAGGACAAATGGGCTCCTTATTTACAATGACTTCAACTCCAAATATTCTCAATAAATTTAACTTGCCTCTTGAAACTTCATTAGATACTATAGCTTTAGTATGATCTATTCCTAGTAGTTTTCCTATAACTGCAAGAGATAGAACTGTATTTCCAGAGGAGTTTTCTATAAGTGTATTAACTTTATCTAATTCACCTTTTTCTTTAGATGAAAGTAACATGTTAAAAGCAGGTAAGGACTTCACATTGGTAAGGGGAAGAGTATTCATAAGTTTTGTATATATTCTTACCTTATCATCATAGAATGGGTTGAGAACTTTAGGAATCTCAACTAATGGGATATATTCATTCTTATCAGGATTAAGATAATCTAGCACCGAATTTTCTCCTGAAAATACAGATTTCTTCATATACTACTAGGATCAAAAGTACTATCTATCTGATATGTGAGGTCTCCAAATCTATCTTTAATAGAGTCTTGAGACACATATTTTTTATGTAATTTATATAATTTTTTAAATCTAGATTTTAAATCAGGAGTAATAGAATTTATCATCTTTCCAATATTAAAAAATAAATCCATATTATTTTCTTCAATCTTATCTATATCTAAAGGAGAACACTCTTGATCAGCATCTGATAAATATTCTGATAAATATAAATATCCAACTATTTTATTCTCAGGAATAAATGATTTTAAGAAATCCTTATCTTTCTCATTTTTAATTTTATTTCCAATAACAAAAAGTAAATTATCTACACCTGCAGCTTTAGCAAGTTCTATATATTGATTATATACATCAACTCCTCTTCTAGTAGGCTCTACAGATAAAAATAATATATCAAATTGTGCATGAAGACTCCCTGCGAAAGCATCTATCCCTGCTACCATATCAGAAACAACATAACCATCTCTATCTATAAGATGAGAGAGTATATTCTCAAGTATAGCTAGATTATTATGATAACAGCTAGCACCTATCTCTCCTTTTTCATAAGTACCTACATTCATAAGATATATATTATCTTTCTTAATAACATAATTAGACAGTATATAGTCATCTTTATTACTAAGATTTACAAAATTTGATAAACTATTTGGTGGAGTTGTTTTCCTAAACTCTACTAAAGATTTGATTCTATTATTATCTCCTTTCAAATAGGTTTTTATCTTTTTTATAGAATCACTGTCTGATATATTCAGCTTTGTATTATTATCAAAACCAATTAGCCCTCCAAGATGCATATTTATATCTGCATCTATAGCTAGTATTGGTAATTTAGTTTTTTTTAGATAATCAATTGTTAAAGCTGAGAGTGTTGTTTTTCCACTTCCACCTTTTCCTACAAATGCAATTCTCATAATTTACTCCTTTAGTTATTTAATTTATTTTGACATTCCAAACACACACCAGAAAATTCTATAAATTTGTTGGTTATTTTAAAATCACTTATATGCTCTATCCTATTTTTTTCTTTATCTAAATATTCTTCATTTATTTTTATATGCTGAACCTTGCTACATTTACTACAAATTAAGTGATGATGATGGAAATATTCATCATTGTACTCATACAATTTTGATTTTGAATTTTTAAGTCTACCTATATTAACTTCTACAAGAAACTTATTATTTAAAAGAAAATCTAGTTCTCTATATATAGTAGTTTTATTAGCATTAATACTTTCTTTCTTTAACAGACCAAGTATTTCATCTGCAGAATATATGCCCTTATTCAAATAAAAAATAGACATTATATTCAACCTTATAGTAGTTATCCTATAACCTTGCATTTTAAATTTAGATAAAATATTTTCCATCTGCTGTATTATAATGCAACTATGTTGCATTTGCAAACATGCAACACAAGAAAGAATGAGTTTCCCTAAATTTAAGAAATATTTATAAGAGTGTTCAACAAAAAAATAATATTTTTAAAGAAGTTTTAATGAAATGTAAGCTGGAAGAAAATAGACAAAACTTTTGAACCACCAACCTAAATATGAAATCAGTATGTTTATATGGAAAAAAGAAAAACAATTCTATCTTTTAGCTAATTTACTATTTATTGTATTATTAATATTTATTACAATTATGATATTTTATTGACTATCCTTATATCTTTTGATACATGTATCGTTTAGATAATCTTTGGAATAATATTTAACTTATCTACTTTTATTTTAAATTTGTAAATATGGAACATCAAGATTGTGCAATAATATTTCTAACCAAATCTCTTAATATAGCAGTAACTCTATGATCTTTTCCTCCACCTTGAAAGGTACAAAATTCCACACTATCCATACATTCTAAACCTTCAGATTCTTTACCATCCATAACAACCTCTCTCATTGATATTGTAATATTATCAGGATTATATGAGATACTTAATACCTTACGTGGATCTAAATCACTTACATACATTAAATCAAAATTTTGACCATTAATACCTTGAAGTTGAGCCAACATTTTAGAGTACTCACTCCATGTATTGTACATATTTTGCCCACATGAAAAAACTATCTATGCCTCTTTGCATTTTCATAAATTTATTATATCGAATATCACTATAGTATGGTATAATGCATTACATGGATGAACATATAGGAGAACATATAGGGGCAGCAGGACAAGAAGATTGTATACCTGAAGTATTGAGAGATCATCATTACGACGGTATAGTTATTTTACCTTATAGTCAAAACGTCGCTCTAGACAAAAGAGGTATTGCTCAAAAATTATCTCTCTTTAGTGTATTAGCAACACTTGCAGGTAATCAATTAACAAGATATGGGGAAAAATTTATTTTGTGTGGAGAGGATACATTTGGAATAGAAAGGTATAAATCTACAGGAAGAAGGAAATTTGAATCTACTACATCTTTGCAAGCAAAACTGTTGTCTGGATACTGTGAACAAGACCCTGAAAGAATTCATCAAATAGAGGTACCTAATATGAATAATACAGCTCAACAAATTCGTGAGGTTGCTCGATTACAAAGAAGTGAGAAAAAAAGTAAAGGAAAAAATATTGAATATTTAGTTGTTACATGGGGATTCCATGAAGATAGAGTACGTTCACATATGGAAGGTTATGGATTAAAAGGACAATTAATTACAGTAGAAGAAATACTAAGATATTTCAAATTATCTCCAAATTTTAATCTGGATACTTTATTAAAAGCATTGCCAATGAGTTCATTTGAAGATAGAGAAAGATTACCAAGGTTAATTGCTAGATATGACAAACTTGGAATTGTTCCTGGATTGATGACATGGATAAGAGGAGCTAGTGTCACTGATATAGAACATACAAAAGATAATGGGGTTCAATTTTTAGATACAACAGGAAGAGAAAGGTTACAATCAATCAGAAGAAAGAAAGCTCTTAGAAGATAAAATAATTTACCACTCAATGTTATAATTTATTAATTTGTATTTTTATCAGATTTACAATATATTCTATACAGGAGGTGTTTTATATGTGGTGGAATAATTATTATGGGGTTATGTGGCCATTTATGTCTATATTCTGGATACTACTATGGATTGTTCTTATAATAATACTCTCCAGGTATATAAGAGGAAAAAGTGGCAGATGTAGAATATGCCATTGTAAATATAACAACAATGATGCGGAAGAAATATTAAGAGAAAGATTTGCAAAGGGAGAAATTGACGAGAAAGAATATGAATCAAGGTTAGAAACCCTAAGAAAAGATAACAAAAGTTAACCTGTTATTCTGTGTAATGCATCGATGTATTGAGTATCTCCTTGTAGGTATCTGCTATACATATATTCAAACCCCCAAAAAAGGAGGGATTGTGAGGGATTACCTCTCATACAAAAATTGTAATTTCTTATTATATCTTCTGGTTTACAACTGAAAGGAGCCATGCCTTTAGGGTAGTGATTCTTTGGAACTAATTCCCACGGTTCTGCCTGTACTTCTGAAGCAATTAATGTACTACAACTTTTACTAAGTCTATTTTTCTCCCATCCAGAAAGTGGATATCTCCTAGTATCAAGATACCCAGTACGTCCAAGTGGCAAAGATATACCAGGGATAACAGGATAATAGTCATATCCTGTAATATTAGGTAAATTGCCTATTTGACTTAAACTATCTTGTGCACCAAAAGTATTCTGTATTTGAGAAAGCATATTTGTATTCAAAAAACCAGTAATCACAACAGGAATTTTACCTTTTGTATAAACTTGTAGTGTGTTAAATTCTAAAAGGAGAAGATCATCAGATATACTCCAACGATTAACTCCATTTTTTAAGAAAGGTTCGTTTTCAAGTTGAATAGCATAAATTGCCCCATATTGTTCTTGCCATGATGAAATTGAGGCAGAGGATGTTTCAATAAAATGTGACAGATTGCTTTGAAAATCCAAACTAGTGTTATTTAAAGAAAGTGTCCCACCATTAGGAATTTTTGGAGTCAATTCTTAAGGAATATAATATTCAGGATATCCAGGAGCTTTCATTCCAACAGTTATAATTAATTTTTTATTTTTTTGAGATGCAAGATATACTAACCTTTCCATAGAAGATAAATCTATACTTCCATCAGACATTAAAACCTCATTCCAATATATTCCCAGTCTTATGACTCCTATGTTTTCAGATAAAAGTGAACTATAAACCTCGTTAGGATTCAAACCAAACCACCTTGCTTGAGATGGTCTAAATGTTGCACCTAAAACAGTACTTCCTCTTACAAGAGGAATATCCTTCCATTCATCAGTAATTTTTGAGTCAGAAGCAATTACATATTCAGATACAAAAATTTCAGACAATGCTAAAGATCCAACACCACCTACAGCAAGTGCACTCTTTTTAATGAATTCTCTTCTGTTAACTTCCATATATACTATTTTACTATTGTTATTATTAAAAATTTAAAATGTGATAAACTAGTTATGTAATATTATGGAAATTACAATGGTTGTTGCAACAACATTAAATGGAAAAATAACTCAAGGAGATAAGGGTGGGTCATCATGGACATCAAAGGAGGATTCTGAATTTTTAGATAAGATAGAAAAACAAAATAACCTTATTATAATGGGAAGTAAGACTTTTGAAATTTCATACAACTTACAACATCTCCCTGTATCAGATAAACTCCATATTATAATGACACACAACAAGTCAAAGTATGCAAATTATCAAAAAAATGGATATTTTGAATTTACAGATCAAAATCCTAAAGAGATAATTGATAACTTGGTAATGAGAGGATATAAAAAGGGTTTGCTACTAGGAGGAAGCAGTATATATACACTATTTCTTTTAAATAACCTGGTAGATATAATATATGTTACTATTGAGCCCAAGATGTTTGGACTAGGTAAAAGTGTTATAGAAACTCTTCCTTTTGAGGTAAATTTAAAACTTTGTGAAGTAAAGCAAGTAAACACTCAGGGGACTATATTATTAAAATATAAAGTAAACAAAGGTACTATTGTACAAAAGCAGGAGACTCCATTGGAGTAGCAAGTGCAACTCCTGAAGGATCATTTAACTGATCAAACCCATTTCCAGCAACACCAGTTTGACCATATTGCCATAAAGTAGCACCTGTCTTTGGATTGATAACAAATACCCTATCATTATGGTCATCAACAATTAGATAATTTCCATTTGGAAGAAGTTGTGTAGAAGAGGGATGATTTAGGGCGTTAGCTCCTGTTGGTTGATATGACCAGACAACTTTTCCTTGCTTTGTAATCTCTTCCACTAACCCAGGATATACCCAGTCAGTAGATAGAATATTTCCATTTGGTAAAGTTACTGCATCAGAAGGATACACTTGAGGGATATTTACTTCCCATAAAATGTTATTTGTAGCCATACTAACATCAATTGCCATATGATTTGATATACTTGTAATTAAAATGCTTCCATCAGGAAGAGGCATAGCATCATTAGGGGCATCCAAGTATCCAGGATTAGTTGATCTTTGTAAGGTATGACCATACTGCCATACAATCTGATCTAATTTATTTACAGCAATAACTCTCATATTTACATCATCAGTAATAACAGTATTTCCATTTGGGAGACGGAAAGAATCATCTACATATTCTCCCAAATATCCTGCCTGTGATCCTGGAGAACCTAAATGGCCATAACTCCATACAATAGATTGGGTTGTTGTATTTATTTCTACAACCCTACTATAATCTTCTTGATTTACAATCAGTCTATTTTCAGCATAAACTTGAACATCATCTGGATCTTCAATTCCTGTCATTTGCCATACAATTTGTTTCTGGGGATTTACTTCTATAATTCTATTATTTTTTGAATCACAAATATATATATTTCCAGCAAGTGGGTTGTTAGTATCCACAGAAGAAACTACTTTACTGGAATGAATTGCCTTTACCTTTAAATTTTGTGCTGTATAAAGGTATGGAATATCATAATAAAGATAAGAAAGTATTAAGGCAATAATAGGTATTGTAAAAATCAATAAATAAAATAGCAAATATCTTTTATGCATAATTTAAATATATCATATTAAAGTTTGAAATGCCTGGTATATATCGTTTAACGATATATACTGTAACATATGAAGAGAAGTATGAAACTTTTACCACAAATTTCACTTAGTATACTTATAGTATTAAGTTTAAAACCACGTCATGTATATGAAATTATGAAGCAGGTAAATTCTGATTCATAATGGATTTTTAGGTGGAAAATAAAATTACCCTTGTATTTATTTCCAATATAAAAAGTATTGTAAATTAAAACTTGTTATATAATAATAAAAATATGGATGTTAAAGATAAAATTGTCATAGTTACTGGAGCGTCATCTGGAATAGGTCTGGCATTATCAAAGATGTTATCTGAAAATGGCGCGAAGGTTGCTTTAGTATCAAGATCCCAAGAAAAACTTAATAATATTTCCAAAAATTTAAAGAACTCATTTGTTGTAGTAGCAGATATGTCTAAAGAAGATGAAGTAAGACAAATGGTAAAGAAAGTATTTGATCACTATGGCAGTATTGACATACTAGTTAATAATGCAGGTGTAGGATATTATGCATCAATTGAAGATACAAAAATTGAAAATCTTAAAAAAGTGTTTGATTTAAATGTAGTTGGTCCATTAGTTGCTATGCAGTCAGTTATCCCTATTATGAAAAAGCAGGGAGGTGGAATAATAATAAATATATCTTCTGGAACAGCTTTAATGTATATACCTAATATGTCTGTTTATTCCTCATCAAAAAGAGCCCTTGGAGGTATTTCATTAACTGCAAACGAAGAATTAAAGAATCATAATATTAAAGTTTCTGTAGTATACCCAACCATTACCAATACCAATTTTTTACAAAATGCTATAAAGGAACAACATATGAATTTATCAAATAGAAATTCTCAAATACCAGAAGTTGATAGTGCAGAGTATGTCGCAGAAAAGGTCTTATATGCCATAAAAACTAGTGAAAGTGAAATATTCGCACATGATTACATGAAAAGATAAAATAGATTAGAATGGTAAAATTTGTTTTTAAAATTGGGTAGAGATCAAACAAAAACGTAAAATTATTTATGATGCAGAGTATATTAAAGAGTTAAAAAGAAAACTAACTGAAGGGTGTAAAGAAATAGTAAACAGCTTGAAAAAGAATCTTCCTAAAAGGATATCAGATATACAAGATATTATTGATAGCATGATCTAATAATAATATTGAAATAATTCAGAGTAATAAGACAGTTGTTACTAAGGAAGACTCAGAATGGAGCCAATATTACAGGAAATATCACAATGTAAAGTAAAAGTTCTTTGATTATTAAAATCTGAAGTAATATAATCCAACTATGAAATGGCCAGAAGAACTTACATTTATAAGACATGGACAATCAGATTTTAATGCTCAAAGGGATCAAATGGAACAAGATCCTCTGTATCAAGAACTGAAAAAGGCATATGAGACTAATCCTGAATCAGAAGAATCACGCAAATTAGCTTACAAAGTAATGGGTCAGTATTCACTGGAAGTATCTGATCATAATACTCATCTAACTGAGGTAGGAACTAAAAATTCTCAATTAATGGCAGAAAGATTATCGGAAAGAATAAGACCTCCAAGTATTATATTTGTATCACCTTATGAAAGAACTAGGTCTACTTTAGAAGCAATGATGGGGGGATGGCCAGAATTAAGAAGTGTTCCAGTAGTTGAAGAAGAAAGAATTAGAGAACAGGATCATGGACTAGCACTGATATATGCTAATTGGAGGATATTTAATATATTAAACCCAGAACAAAAGAGATTACGGGAAATCCAGGGTCCATACTGGTACAGATATCCTCAAGGAGAAAATATTCCTGATTTAAGAGAAAGGTTGCGATCATGGTTAACAACATTGACTAGAGATTTTAATGGTCAAAGAGTTCTTGCAGTAACACATCACCTAACAATACTAGGGGTAAGAGCAAATCTCGAAAGGCTTTCGGCATCAGAATTTGAAAGATTAGATCATGAACAAAAACCAATAAATTCTGGGGTTACTATATATAGAGGTGACCCTACCCAGGGACAAGAGGGAAAATTAATATTAGATGCATATAATCTGGATTTATACACACAATAAGATATTTCACAATTAACCAATTACAAGAGGGGAAACCTGAAGGAAAAAGTGAAATATCACAAATAACAGACCATTAATTATTATATAAATATTTTTTAGGGTCATACTAAAGAAAGATCAGTAAGAGAAATTGGTGATGTACATGAAGTTTTCTTAGATCTTATAGCATTTTATGAAGACAACAACAATCAGGTACTTGTCAAAACATCAATGGTTTAATAAATAGAAGTTTTGGAGGAGGAAATAGTATTTTTTTAATAATTTCATTTCCTGTATCAAAATAGGAAGAGGACGGAATTTATTTATAACTATTATCTAAAAAATGGGAAGATACTTATTCTAAAAAAATTCAGTTAATAAGAATATATCCTACAAAAAATAGAATCCAAGTAAAAAGAAAACCAAGCCATATTACAGATATATTATAAAACCTTGATATTGAGGCAACCGTTGCAAGAAGAAAAGAGGAAACTACTATAAAAATCAATCCTGTACTTCTTTTGGAGAATCTCTTTTTTTTAATATCTTGTATAAATGAATATAGAGATACCCCAACAATTTCAATAGTTCCAATTGAATTTAAAATCACAAGAGGAATAAGCCAATAACTGTTTTTAATAATATTTACTCCAAGCAATGAAATACTATAGTTCTTTGTTGTTATAACATTTTTAAATATGAGATCAGTAAGAACATTAAAATTTGAAGAAATAATATGAGAAAAAAGAAGTAATATAAATAAAATTATTGCTAATATTATTGTCATGTAGGTTATATACAATTGAAAATTAAATTTTGATTTTGGCAATAGGTATACTGACCCTAATCCCAAAATTGCAGGTGTTAAACCTGCTCCAAAGAAATAATATAAATAAAAGAAAAAGTATATATGAGTATACACTGAAAGTAGGTAGCCAAGCACAGAAAGAAAACCTTCTAAGAAACCAAAGGTCCACCACATTTTGCTCATGTTAGGTTTTAGAAGATACTTTCTTGTAGATAGTATAAAAAGTAATAAAAGAATAATGTCTGAAAAGACGATACTCCAAATTGACATATGAAAATTATATACAAAACATGGACAGAAAACAATGAATTACCATTCATATATTAGGTACATTGTTTTAAAATATGCTATAATATCGCCTGTTTATAATACTTATGAGTGAAATATTAACACCTAACATGACAACTAGAAGAGCATTTTTGAGCTCTGTTGCAGTTACAACACTGGCATTAGCAGGGTGTGGAAATAAGCTTCAAAATGGAGAGCGTGTGGCTCAAAGAATAGCAGATGAAGAAGCAAGAGAAATTCTTCAAAAACCAGGTATAGTAGTACAACTAAAGGGGGTTTCAAATCCAGAGCTAATAGAAGGGAGTGGATTTCCGGTTTTATCAAAAGGAGAATTCTCCTTATTATCAGCCCAAGATAACTCTGGCGTATATGCATTTGTAGGATTGGGAGACCAAGTGCAATTCAGTGGTTATAAAGATAGTCAAGCAGGACCATTGCCTTTTGATAAAGGAACAATAGTAACATTTGGGTCAGTCACAACAGCAAATAGGGGAAATATCATATCAGAGGGAAGGCAAATACTACAAGGAACAACAACCATAGTTTATCAAACAAACCAAGGAGTTAGTATTGGAATAAACTTTCCTAATATACCTGATACTGCCAGTTTTAATCAACTTATTAAAGAAGGGGATCTAATAGGATTTCAAGTTCTACTTGCAGATGCAAATACAGGAAAGGGTGATGCATGGACATTTCTTCTTCCTTAACATTTTCATGATATACAAAATTAATTTTTTATAATTGACAAAATAGGAGGGAATTGATAATATTTTCTAACAAATTAGGTTTCCTAAATAAAAAATGGATAAAGAAGAGAACATAATTAAAGTATCTAACTTAACAAAAAATTTTAAGGATTTTGTTGCAGTTAATGATATTTCATTTGAGGTAAAAAGGGGAGAAATTTTTGCATTTTTAGGACCAAATGGTGCAGGTAAGAGTACAACCATCAAAATAATTACAACTTTGGCAACACCAACTAGTGGAAAAATAGAGATAAATGGCCATGATCCATTAAAAAATAAAGACCAAACTAGAAAATCTTTTGGCATAGTATTTCAGGATCCAAGTTTAGATGATGATCTGACTGCTTATGAAAATATGGCTCTTCATGCATCCCTATATGGTCTTCCAAAAAATATTGCAAAATCAAGAATTCAAGAATTACTAGAATTTGTAGAGCTTTGGGAAAGACGAAATAGTTTTGTCAAAACCTTTTCTGGGGGAATGAAAAGAAGGTTAGAAATTGCAAGAGGATTATTACACCATCCTAAAATTTTATTCTTAGATGAACCAACAATAGGGTTAGACCCTCAAACAAGAAACCATGTTTGGAGTTATGTAAAAGATATAAATGAAAAAGAGAACATGACAGTATTCCTTACAACTCATTATATGGATGAAGCAGAACGGGTAGCAGACAGAATCGCTATTATGGATCATGGAAAAATAATAGCCACAGGATCTTCAGATGTTTTAAAGAAGAAAACTAATACTACATCTTTAGAAGATGCATTCTTGGCTTTAACAGGGAAAGATATCAGAGAAGAAGAAGCTTCAAGTAAGGATTTATTGCGAGCCCACAGGAATAGATTTGGAAGGAGGTAAAATATGAACACAGTATATGTTCTCTGGATTAGAGAAATAAAAAAATATTTTAGATCAAAATCAAGAATAATTGGTGCATTAGGACAGCCAATCCTGTTTTTAATTGCATTCGGATATGGATTTCAATCAATTTTCAAAAGGGCTGGTGGGGGTAATTACATTGAATTTCTTGCACCAGGAATCATTTTAATGAGTGTACTTTTTACAGGTGTGTTTTCAGGAATTAATTTAATTTGGGACAGAGAATTTGGATTTTTAAAGGAAACAATGGCAGCACCAGTATCAAGGTTTAGTATAATATTAGGAAAAACATTGGGAGGAGCAACAGTTGCACTAATTCAAGGAATTATAGTGTTTCTACTAACATTAATTATCGGATTTAAAATTACAAACTACTGGCTGCTACCAATAGCATTTATATTTGTTTTTTTAGTATCTTTATTATTTACATCTTTAGGAACAACAATTGCGTCTATGCTTGAGGACATGCAAGGATTTCAACTCATAATAAATTTTTTAGTAATGCCAATATTCTTTCTATCTGGAGCACTGTTCCCTTTAACAGGGTTACCAAAGGCACTCAAAATAGTGGCAAGAATAGACCCTTTAACATACGGAATAGATGGGTTAAGACATGCATTAATTGCAGTACACAATTTTAGTTATATGGTAGATTTCCTAGTTCTATTTATATTATCAATAATAATCCTCAGTGTAGGAACATATGTATTTGAAAGAATTCAAGTTTAGGTGAAATTATCGTATAGAATTGTTTAAATCAACTCCAAATGTAAAATCTGCAGAGTTAAAAAAAGTATCTTTGTCAGAAATAATCGCTTGAGGAATAAGATCTGGAGTTGCTGTAGAAACATTTGAATTTCTTTTTACCGCAGTACCGATAGCAAGAAACTCTATTAACCCAGAACCAAGAGAGTATACATAAGTTTTCACACCAAGTACCTCATCAGCACCCAAAGTAGTTGCTTCATCTGAAATTTTACCTAAAGATTTTTCCCTAGCTTCATAAATCAAACTTGTCAGTTGACTAATTTCACCCTTAACAAAACTTTTTAGTACAGCTCCAATACCACCCACAAAACCTAAAGAATATACGGAAGTACCAAGCAACAACTTTATAGGGGAATAACCCATTTTAGTAACGTTCCACATCTCTTGTGAAGTTAAATCTGAAGTCACAATTGATCCAGAAGGCAAATTAGGGTTTGATGAAGCCGTACCCACCATGAGCATCTCCTGAACACCATATGAAGCAAATGGAATAATTGTTGTTTTTATACCTACAACAGAATTTGCTCCTTTAGAAGAGGCATCCTGAACGATTCTGTCCAGTGCCAAGTTTCTAGTTTTTGTAAAAACATCTGTATATTCTGAAACTTCACCTCTACGAAGGGTTTTTAATCCTCCTAAAAAACTTTTACCAACACCAATAGAATATGCAACATTTCCAAAGACAAAAGATACAGGAGAATATCCTGCATCAATTTGACAATATAGTTCTTGTCCATCAGCAGAAGAACCAAATCTTCTTATAGATTGTCCAGAAGAACTATGTATAGTAGAACCTATTGATAAAAATTCAATATTTCCATCATGCATAACAAGTTCAGTAGAAATACCAGTAGAACCAACCCCAGAGTTATTTGAAACTTCACCTTCAAGTCTTTGTAGAGCCAATCTTCTCCCCTCTGAAATAATTGAAGTGTATTGAGTAATCTCTCCACCAACAAACCCTCTTACGCCAGAACCAATTCCACCTAAAAATCCCATTGAAAAAACACTATTTCCCAAAACAATATTTCCAGGAGAAAAACCTTTTAAATTCAAACAATAAATTTCATTTCCCGAAAGACCTGTAATTGCCATAACAAGATCATATTAAAGTTTTGGGATATTTGTCAATAGGAAGTGTTGGCCAATACAAGATTGCACTCAAAGAAATATTAAGGCTAATATAAATTGCACTCAAAATAGTAAAGTTGGTGTGAATCAAATAGAATTGAATCGAATGAAGATGCAATTTACAGACTCAC
>JAJZLI010000006.1 GCA_021803645.1 bacterium | reverse complement strand
ATGGTCAAATTATATAGAAGACAGACAAGATTTATCATTTTATGGGATTGGATAATTTTGAGCAATTTGAACTTAGTATGGAAGAAAACCCTTTTTTGAAAGAGGGTGATAAAGTTGTCATGATACTATTAAATGGGGTTCCAGTAGATATTGAACTTCCGAATATTGTTGAATTAAAAGTTGAGTATACTGAAGATGGTATTAAGGGAAATACTTCTGGAAATGCATTGAAAAAGGCTAAGTTGGAAACAGGGTTTGAACTCATGGTTCCTCTTTTTATTAATATTGGTGATATTGTAAAGGTTAATACAGAAAACTACGAATATGTTGGACGAAAATAGCGTAAAAAAAACTATATTAAAAAATGGTATCCGTGTCTATGCAATTGATATTAAATCTTCTCCTTTTGTTACTGTATGTGTAGGTTTTAGTGTCGGGTCTCGTGATGAAACTGTGGAAGAACATGGTATTGCTCACTTTCTAGAACATTCTATGTTTTCAGGAACTAAGAAGAGGGTAAATAACAAAGTTATTGGATTTGAGGTAGAGAATATTGGTGGAGAGATGAATGCAGCTACATCTGAAGAAATGACAGTTTATTATATCAAGGTTCCTTATGAGAATTTTATAAAAGCTCTTGAGATACTCTCAGATATGCTTCTTAATTCTACATTTAATGAACAGTTTATTGAAGTAGAGAAGGGTGTAGTTAAAGAAGAACTAAAGATGTATGAAGACAATCCTATGCAATCTGTTTCTGATGTATTTAATGAATTAATCTATAAGGATACTCCTCTTGGTAAAAGTATCATTGGAACTTTAGATAGCATTAGTAGTTTTTCTAGAGAAAAAATACTTGGATTTATTAAAAGGAATTATTTAAACGAATCAACTGTTATTTCTATTGTAGGTAATTTAAATGGGAAAAATATTATTTCGGAAGTAGAGAAGTACTTTAATCCTAATATTGGTAGCAATATTGGGAAGCAGAGTTATATAAAGGCTGACATTAATAATATAGATAATGTTAAATTAAAAATCAAAGATGTAAATCAGTCCCATATAGTTTTAGGAATACGAGGGTTACCTATATCGCATAAAGATTTAGATACATTAAAGTTAATATCGGTGATAATTGGGGGTGGGTTTGGGTCGAAAATATTTCAGAAGTTACGTAACGATCTTGGGGTAGCATATTATGCAGCTTCATCTATTAGTGCCTATAGGGACATAGGGGATCTTTATGTTAGAGCAGGTGTTGATAATTCAAAATTTGAAATGACTACTGTTGAGGTTATGAAACTGTTAAATCAATTTCACAAGGGGGATTTCTCTAGTGATGATATACATAGAGCTAAGGAGTTTGTTAAGGGAACTCTGGCATCAGAAGTGGAGACAACACAAGAATGTGCTTTCAAGAGTATTGCATCTGAATTTGCGTTTGGAAGATTAAAGTCAGTGAATGAGGAAAAGAAGAAAATAGATGAAATCAATAAAGACGATATGGTCAGGGTGTTTGATAGTATTTATACAAAGGTATATTTGGCTGCTATTTCTCCTTATGATAATATTAATGAAATAAGTAATATTATCGCTGATGTTAAGTAGTTTAATCTTTATATTTTCCCTTATAATATATATATTTGTATTGTGGTTGTTGTATGTATATACCCCTAATGCAGTTTTTTCTAATAATGATTTTTGGGATTATATATTTTTGTTGTTAGGGTTTTGCTTATTTGGAATAATATTTAGTTCTTATATATTTTTTATTCTACTTGGACTAGTCGCTAGTATTATTTTTATACGATTAAAGAGTTACTTTTTTCTTAAGGTGTTTGATTTTTATTCTGTATTTATATCGTTTTTAATACTATCCTTAATTTATAACAAGAATATTTATTTTGTATTATTAATATTATTTAGTATTTTAGTGAATATATTACTTAGATTTGTTAGTAAGGGGGGGTATGGTGTTTCAATAAGTTTTTTTATTTTTGCTATTATTTACTATTTTAACCCATATTTATGGATATTACATAAAAATTATGTTTATAATTTAAATATCTCTGTTCTTATATTATTAACGGGATTACTGTTTATTTTACTTAAAATCTTTTTTAGCAAATCTAAGGACTCTATTGAAAATTTAATGAAAAAGAAAATGTAGTTATTTACCCATAATATTTACGACAATGTCTTTGCCAATAATGTTTGTTTACTTATGAGATTTTTGTGATATACTTATTCTAATTTTAATTATTTTACCATGGATTATTTAAAAATAAAAAAACAATTAATGAATAAAAGGTCTGCAGTTGTGAAGGAATTGGATCTTTTAACAGAGGAACTTGCAGAAAGAGAGGAAGAGTCATCAGAACAGACTGATGATGCAGAAGTAATGCAAAAGAAGCTAGAGACCCTAGATATGATTAAGAGTTTTACTGACACGCTGAATAGCATTGATGATGCCATAAAACGTATTGAAAAAGGTAAATATGGTATATGTGCTCATTGTCGCAAACCTATAGGTAATAAAAGGTTACAAGTATTTCCTTTTGCAATATATTGTGCTAACTGTATGGATAAATTTGATGAATAGTGATGGATGGAAAGAAAAGTTTTATTTCAAAATATAAGACCCGATTAGATATTATTCTTGCTGAGAGTAATTCAGGTATTTCTAGATCTCGTTTTAAGAAAATTATTAAAGATGGATTAGTTTCTGTTAATGATAATGTTGTTAGGAAAAGTAAATTCATTGTAAACATTAATGACAAAATTGCATATTATGATATTCATAATAGTATCAATAATCAAAAAATTGTTCCTGAAAAAATAAAATTGAATATAATATATGAAGATGAAAATGTTCTCGTAATAAATAAACCTCAGGGTCTTGTAGTACATCCTGGAACTGGAAATCTATCTGGTACATTACTTAATGGAGTTATTTTTAAATTAAGATTTAAAGATGAATCTTTATTTCAAAGACCCGGAATAGTACATAGGTTAGATAAGGATACTTCAGGTGTTATTGTTATTGCAAAGAATGAGAAAACTTTAAACTTACTTGTTGATCAATTTAAATCAAGGTTAGTTAAGAAAAAATATATTGTTATAGTTAAAGGCAGATTGTCTCTTGACAATAAACGAATTTCAAGAATAGGTAATAATGAATTTATGATCTCTGGACTTATTAAGAGGAGTTCATATGATAGAAAAAAGTTTACACTTTCTGATAGAGGAAAGGAATCTTTGACATATTTTAAGCTTGTTAGATATATAGCGAATGATTTTACAATTCTTG
>JAJZLI010000046.1 GCA_021803645.1 bacterium | reverse complement strand
CCAAACCTTTCGGGATTCTCTATTACCATTACTGTTGCGTCCTTTACATCTATTCCTACCTCAATAACTGATGTTGAAATTAATATATCAAATTTTTTATTTGCAAAGTCTTCTAATACTTTCTCTTTATTTTTTACCTTGCCA
Organism: bacterium; assembly: GCA_021803645.1. Taxonomy (GTDB): domain Bacteria; phylum Patescibacteriota; class Dojkabacteria; order JAKAPS01; family JAJZLI01; genus JAJZLI01. Next base: position 3,200 of record JAJZLI010000046.1, on the reverse strand, counting down.
TGTATTATTTCTACCCTAAGGGATGGAAACACTTCATTTTTCAGTACTTCATATTCCTTTTCTGCAGCCTTGAGTTCTGAATTTTCTGACTCCTTTATAATTGGATATATAATATATGCTTGTTCTCCATTCTTTATTCTTGTTTTTATGAATTGGTAAGCATCATTTCTTTTACTATCAGGAACTATGTATGTCTTGGTGGCTATTCTATTTTTAGGCATTTCATCCAAAGTAGATATATCTAAATCCCCATATATACCTAATGCTAAAGTTCGTGGAATTGGAGTTGCTGTCATTGATAGAATGTGTGGGTATATCCCTTTACTGACAATTTCTTCTCTTTGTTTAATTCCAAACCTGTGTTGTTCATCTATTATAACTAGTCCCAAATTCTTGAATATATCGTTTTTATATAATAGTGCATGGGTTCCTACTATTATTTGTGCATTTCTATCTACCTTTGATGTTTTCGAAGTTATTAGCTGTATTGGTATTTTAAATTTATCAAAGAGCTTTTTTAATGTATTGTAATGTTGGTTTGCAAGAATTGAAGTTGGAACCATTATGGCCGTTTGTAAGTGATTAAGATATGTTGCATACGTTGCTACTGCAGCAACGATCGTTTTTCCAGAACCAACGTCCCCTTCAAGCAATCTGTTCATTGGAATTCCCTTTTTTATATCATCATATATTTCCCTAATGCTTCTGATTTGAGATTTAGTGAGTGGAAAATTTAAACCTTTAATAAATTCGTTTATCCTTATTTTATCAACTTCAATTCTATATGAAGATCTTTTTTTTCTTTCCTCATTTCTTATATGGAATAGTACTTGTATATAAAGTATTTCTTCAAAACCCAGTCTCCTTTTTGCACTTTCAATATCACTAAACTCTTTTGGAAAATGAAGTTTTCTAAGAGCTTCATTTATCTCCAGTAAGTTATATTTTTCCCTTATTTCTATTGGTATATAATCTTCTATTTTAACTTTATCTAATATGTTTTTTATTTTAGCCCGTAGCCATTTTGAAGATATGCCTTTCGTTTGTGAGTATATAGGAGTAATCCTTGAAAAATGTATTGGGTCTATGTTTTCTTTTAAAACTTCAAATTGGGGGGATTTAAAAACTATTTTTCCTCTTTCAAGATATGCTTTCCCAGAAAAAATAACTCGGTTTCCTGTCTTAATTGCATTTGGTATATATTCTTGCCCAAACCATATTAGTTCTGCTATACCACTTTCATCATAAACAGTTGCTTTCGTTATAACCTTCCTGGATCTTGTATATATATTTTTAATTTCAGATACAATTCCCTCAATTATATTATTATTTGAAATTTCCACATCAAGGATTCTTTTAATATCCCTTGAATCCACATATTTTGTAGGATAGTAGTATATTAGATCTCCAATTGTGAAAATTTCTAATTTTGATAGTAATTCGGCATATTTTTCCCCTATATAATAGGCGTTTTGTACAGGTAGGGATAAAAAATCCATAAAATTTTATAGAATTGCCAGTAAGCTTGATAATAGAAGTGCTAATATTGTCAATCCCATTATTATGAAAAATATCTTGTTTCCGTGTTTGCTAAAAAATTTTCTTCTGCTCATTTTTTGATAATTTTTACAAAATTTCTTTTTCCCGCTTTAATGATCATCCCATCCTTTATATCAATTATATCATTGATGTTATTTATTTTATTTCCATCTATTGATACACCTCCAGATAATATTATTCTTCTTGCTTCCGCTTTTGATGGAATTTGTCCTGTAATATCTGATATCAGTTCTACTATATTAATACTATCAATGTTTGTTTTTACAGTTAATATATCTTCCTGTCTCACACTTTTATTTTGTACTGTATCTTTAAAATATTCTTGAGCATAATCTGCCTCTTCTTTACTACTATACATTTTTACAATTTCCCATGCTAATATTTTCTTTATTTCCATAGGATTCTTTCCCTTTTTAAGGTCTTTTTCAAAGCCTTTAATTATCTCGTTTTTTATTCTTGTTGTAAGGTAGAAATATTCTATGATAACTTCATCCCTAATACTCATAACTTTTCCGTATATATCTTGAGGTGTATCGGTTATGTTAATTACATTTCCCCATGATGTTGACATTTTTCTCCCGTCTGTACCTGAAAGTAGCACTTTTGTCACAATATTCTGTTCTTGCAATTTAAAATATTTTTGGATTTCCCTTCCTGCAAGCAAGTTGAATAATTGATCTGATCCTCCAAGTTCTACATCCGCCTTAATTGCAAAAGAATCATATCCTTGCATAAGTGGATATAAAAATTCATGAAGTCCTATTGGTTTTTGGCCTTTAAACCTATCAATGAAATTATCCCTTTCTATCATTTGTGCTACAGTGAACTGTTTAGCAATTTCTATAATGTCATTGAATGAAAGCTTCTTTAGCCATTCAGAATTATATCTAATTTCAATTTTGTTCAAGTCTAATATTTTACCTATTTGTGTCTTATAATCTTTAAGATTTTCTTCTATTTGGTCTATTGTTAACCCTGGCCTTTGATCTGTTTTATCTGAATTATCCCCTACTCTGGCTGTAAAATCTCCTACAATAAGAACTATTTGATGTCCTAAGTTCTGGAAATCCCTTAATCTTTGTATAGTTGATGCTCTTCCTAAGTGTATCTTGGCCCCCGTTGGATCAATCCCGAATTTTACCCTTAATTTTTTGGGACTCCTTAGTTTTGCCTCTAAATCTTCTTTTACAATTATTTTATATGTTCCTCTTTCTAGAATGAGTTTTTCTGCAGATTCTTCTTCAAACATATTTACTAATTAAAATTTAATGTATTGTGCATATGATATCATAAATATGATACAATTCTATATATAATATATTTACATGAAAGACTGGGTTTTTAATCTTATGCATAGAAGACGTAGGCCTTCACATTCTGTTGCCCTCAGAAGAGTTGGGGGTAAGGTTACTAATAAACGAAACAAGTCTCTTATTGGAAAATTATTTAAGATATTTATCTTGGCTTTTGCATCTGTAATTGTTGTTGGTGCTATAGGCTTAACAGTTCTAGTTTTTATATATTCTAAAAATTTACCTTCTCCTGGTGCTCCATTTACTCAAAAATACCAGCAATCTTTAAGCATATATTCTAGCTCGGGAGTTCTATTGGGTACTTTTCATGGTGCTCAGAATAGAGAT
>JAJZLI010000011.1 GCA_021803645.1 bacterium | reverse complement strand
TCTTCATAGGAAGAATAGGGTATCCTGATGTATTCATAGGACCTATGGTACCTCCTACTCTTGGAGACACTGAGGTAATGGGCACTCCGGAACTCTGGGTAGGCAAAACCATCCCTGAAATAGTGGAATTGAGATCTTCGCTTGTAAGAGGCATGTATCGCACCAAGGTAACAAACGCGGACAAAGGAAGAGTGGAAGAATTGAAGTCTCTGACAATATAACTTGAATTTGCAATGCATTAATTGTCTCATTTGAGACACAATACTATTTATTTGTAACAAAATGTTACATATTATTAATATAACCTTTATTACAATATAATTGCTGAGTCTTATGGCTAAACTCTGGGAAAAGGATTGGAAATTGAATGAAGAAGTAGAATCCTTTGAAACTAAAGACGATTTAGAAATGGATCAAAAACTTGCAAAATTTGATATTTACGGTTCAATAGCACAAACGAAAATGTTAAACAAAATAGGTCTTTTAACAAAAGATGAAACAGATAAAGCAATAAAGGGGTTTTCGGAGATATTGTTATTGATAGAAAAAGACAAATTCAAACTTAGCTCTGGAGATGAAGATGTCCATACTAAGATAGAGAATTTTATTACTGAAAAATATGGTGAAGTTGGGAAAAAAATACATACAGGCAGATCAAGGAGTGACCAAGTACTTACTGATATAAGACTATATACTAAAAGTAGAATAATAGATATTTGGAAAGAATTATTAAAATTGTCAAGAAGTTTTTATATATTTTCAGAAAAATACGAATTCGTCCCTATGCCTGGCTATACGCATATGCAAAAAGCAATGTTATCTTCAGTAGGCATGTGGTCTTCAGCATTTTTGGAGGCTTTTCTTGAAGATGTATATTCAATAAAAGTAGCATTTGAAATAAATGATAAGTCTCCTTTAGGTTCCGCAGCATCTTATGGAGTACCTTTATACCTAGACAGAGAGTATATGGCGGGAATCTTAGGTTTTGCAAGAATTCAGAAAAATTCATTAAATACACACAATTCAAGAATAAAGATTGAATCAGGAGTAATTTCCGGATTAATACCTATATTAATGGATATTAATAGATTTGCAAGCGACATTATGCTTTTTACTACTTCCGAATATGGGTATTTTAATATAGACAAAAGTTTATGTTCTGGAAGTAGTATAATGCCCCAAAAAAAGAACGTGGATGCCGCTGAACTTTTAAGAAGTAAGATACATTTGTTAATTGGATATTATATCCAATCAGTAAGTATACCAAACAACCTATCTTCTGGATATAGTAGAGATTTTCAGGACGGGAAGAAACCACTTTTTATGAGCTTAGATTTGACATTAGAATGTATAAGGATAACTAATATTATAATTAATGGCATAGAACCCAATATACATAATCTAAACAAGGCTATAACTCCTGAATTATTTGCTACGTATAATGCAATTAAAATGACCTCAAAAGGAGAATCATTTAGAGACGCATATAGAATTATTGGGAATTCTAAAAAATATAACAAACCACAAAATATTAAAAGTGTACTTAATGCGTCTACTCACTTGGGAGGTACAGGTAATTTAGATATTAAATCCTATTTTAAAAATATAGTAAACGAAGAAAAATTACTTAAAATTAAAAGTCAAAAATTTGAAGATGCTATTGAAAAATTAATTTATAGTAGATAATATGAATAAAAAAACAGATTATATGAAGGTTTCTTCATATGAAGCTAGAAAAGGAGATATTAAGAATACCCTTTTACTTTATTCAGGAGGATTGGATACATCAGTCATGCTTAAATGGATACAAGACGAGTATAAAATTAATGTTACCACATTAACACTTAATATTGGACAGCAACACGATGATCTTGAAGAAATAAAAAAGAAAGCTTTGAAATTTGGAGCGGTCAAGGCAATAGTTGTTGATGCGCGTAAAGAATTCGCAGAAGAATTTATCTCTAAAGGAATCAAAGCAAATGCATCATATCAAGGAAACTATCACTTATCTACCCCAATAGGGAGAGCTATTCTAGCTAAAAAAGCAGTAGAAGTTGCAAAAGCGGAAGGTATAGAATCTATAGCACACGGAGCAACTGGAAAAGGCAACGATCAAGTAAGGATAGATGGTTATATTATAACTTTAGAACCCACGATGAAAATAATCGCACCAGTAAGAGAATGGTCAATGGATAGAAATGACGAAATAAAATATGCAGAAAAATATAATATTCCTATACCTGCAACAATGGATTCTCCCTATAGTGATGATGATAATATGTGGGGAATTACCTGGGAAGGTGGTGAAATAACCGACCCTTCTTTAATAATTCCTGAAGAAAAATTCCTTAAAACGTATACGTTACCAAAAAATGCAGTAGATGCTCCTGAACTTATTAAGTTGGAATTTTCAAACGGAATCCCTGTTTCATTAAACGGAAAACGATTGGATTTAGTTAGTTTGATTAGTAAGCTAAATACTATGGCAGGCAAACACGGAGTCGGCACATATCAAGTTTTAGAGGATAGGATTATAGGTCTAAAAAATAGAGGAGTATACGAACATCCAGCAGCCCATGTAATAATAGAGGCACATAAAACTCTAGAAAAATATGTATCTACAAAGCAATTAAATGAACTAAAAGAAATTTTAGATATTAAATGGGGTTATTATTGTTATAGTGCATATTGGTTCGATCCGGTTATGGAAGCTATAAACTCATTTAACGATAAAATAAACGAGCGTGTTACTGGAATAGTTACTGTACGTTTATTTAAAGGAAATACTACAGTTGTTGCTATCGAATCTCCTTTCAAATTGGCTCATGTATCATTTAATAAAAAAGAAGGCTATGATTTAAATACAAATGCAAGTTCAGGCTTTATAGAAATATATACACTTCAAATGAAAATAGCCGAAGAAGTGAAAAAAAGGGCTCATAAAGATCATGTCTGATTTACGAACATTTAGTATACTGCCCGTATCCTCTCTTGATCCCTTATCTGAATTGTAATGTATCTTTTTCCACATCAAGTTTACTTGATATCTTTGGAACCTCCCGAATCTCTCCGAATCTGAGTTTATCATACGAATAGACTTTTTTTATTTAGAAATCTTCTAAAACTTGCGGTATTGCAATCTTCAAGCCCAAAATTTTACAAGTATGATAACCTGAAGTCCATCCTTGTGCCTTACAGATATTTTTTTATGTTGTTTTAAAGTTGATCGTAATCTTCCTACAAGTATTCCGTCAGGCTTCTCTTTATGTTAAACACTGTTACTCTACGTCTAACTATGGCAAAGAACTAATATAAATTTTTTAATCGTATTACAATTGGTCCCAAAAATGCAAAAGTTCTCCGTAAGAAAGGATTTCTCCGTATACGAAAACATGAGAGACCCCTACTTTCTAA
>JAJZLI010000007.1 GCA_021803645.1 bacterium | reverse complement strand
TAGAGACATCATAGATGATAGAAAATTTTTATTAGATAGGGGACAAATAGAATTAACTGATTCTGCCGCATATCATGCATTCTTACCTTTGCTACCAAAAACAGAGATAATAAGACAAATTAAATTAAATAATACAATAAACAAAAAAATTTTTGGAGCAAGTTATGACCCCAAGGGTTTTTTTCCTCCAGAACTTGGAGTTTCAAAAGAGGTTATAAAAATAATATCTGACCTAGGGTATAAATGGGTACTACTTGATGAACTTGCATTTCCAGCAAAAGAAGGAAATATTAAGTATGACAAAATATATAAAATAAAAGACACAAACTTAATAGGATATTTTAGAGAAAGAGAGATAAGCTTTAAAATTCTATCTGCACAACTTGAAAGTGGAAATATCTTTTTATCAGAAATAAAAGATAGGTTAGATAAAAATGAATATATGCTAACAGCAATGGATGGAGAGACATTTGGGCACCATAGGCTTGGGTTAGAATTACTATTATTTGATATATATAAATCAAACAAGCTAAAAACTATTCCTTATGGAGATATAGACAATATATTTACAGAAACAAAAGAGGTTAATATAGTACCATCAACATGGGCGCTACTGCCCACAGAACTATTAAAAAAACAACCCTATGAGAGGTGGTATAACAGTGAAAATACAATAAACGTACTACAATGGGAACTAACACGGTTTGCGATAGAACATGTTGATGGGTCAAAATTTAAAGTAAAGAATGACCCACTTCTCACCAATGGAGATAAAAATAAATTATCTAATACAGATAAACAGTGGTTAAAAGCAAGATATATGTTAGATAAAGCCCTACATTCTGATCAATATTGGTGGGCATCAGCAAGACCTTGGTGGAGTATAGATATGATAGAAAGGGGAGCATATGAACTCCAAGAAAGCTTGCTTTATCTTCCAGGAATTGATAAAAAGATAATAGATAAAGCGAAGAATTTGTATAGAGACATAGTACTTGAATCGTTTAGATGGCAAAGGGAAGGAATAGTGGATGCAATGGTGGAGGGATTTGATGAAGAAGCAACAGAAAGAATAGAAACAAAGTCACTAGATAGTGACCCAAAGGAATACGATAAAGTAATATCTCACTTGGAAAAACAAATGCTTGAAGCTGCATCAAAACTTGAATTTAGGAGAGCTTCAGAATTTAGAAAAAGAATTGAAAGTTTAAGGGAGAAACAGAAAGAAATTGTAGAACATATAAGATTGTCTGACAATAAAAAACATGACTAATTTAAAGGTATTATTTGTAGCATCAGAATTAACACCAATAGCCAAGGTGGGTGGACTAGGTGATGTAGCGGGTGCGCTACCTAAATATTTAAAAGAGGATGTAGATATTTCAGTTGTAATTCCTGCATACCAGGCAATCAAGGAAAAAGTAGAGTATATACCAAACTCAAAAGTAAAAATACATTATATAGATATTCCTGAATACTTTTCAAAGAGAGATAAAATATATGGATACACAGATGATCCTGTTCGTTATGCTCATTTTGATGTAGAAGTCGTAAACAAAATTAAAGATGGAGCCTTTGGTAAAGTAGATATTGTGCATATAAATGATTATCATACATCATGGATTCCTATACTAATTAAAGATAGAAACATAGATGGAATCAAAACAATATTAACAATTCACAACCTTGGAAGTACTTATCAAGGGAGATACTCATTGGATTTACTGGATCATCTCAACTTATCTCAAATACACCCTTCAGTAGAAGAAGATAAAAAGGATGGAGAAATAAATCCTCTACTTCAAGGCATACTAAATGCAAGTATAATATCTACGGTATCTCCAACATATGCAAAAGAAATACTAGAGAAAGAATATGGAGGAGATCTTGATTATTTTTTAAATCAAAGGAAGGATGATATATACGGAATATTAAACGGAATAGATACAACAATATTTGATCCCAAAACTGACCCTAACATTTATGTTAATTATGACCTCTCAGACTATAAGGAGAAGAAGGCAACAAATAAGATAAGGTTAATAGAGGAGTTGAATTTAAAATTTTCATCAAGCCAACCACTATACTCTTTTATAGCAAGACTTGATGCACAAAAAGGAGTATCAATACTTACAGAGTCTATAATGCTAACAGAAATAACACTTTTAACAAAGTCATTACAAAATGTTAGACAAGATTCAATAAATTTTTTATTTCTAGGAACTGGAGATGAAAAAATTGCATCAAAGATTAAGGAGATAGAAGCATCTACAAATGATGTGAAACTTGAATTTACATTTGATCCAGTACTTGCAGAAAAAATCTATGCAGCTTCAGATGTTTTAATCATACCATCAAAATATGAACCATGTGGATTAACACAAATGATTGCCATGAGATATGGAACATTACCAATAGTAAGAGAAACTGGGGGACTAAAGGATAGTGTAGAAGATCAAATTAATGGTTTTGTATTCAAAGAATTCGATGAAGTAGAATTGAAAGATGTAATCCTGGAATCATTTAAAATCTTTGGAACAAGCAAATGGGACGAGATGGTTAAAAATGCCATGAGAAAAGATTTCTCATGGGATAAATCATCAAAGGAGTATGTAAAGTTATACAAAAAAATGACTGGAATCCTATAGTCTTTGATTATATAAGCACATATGATATAATTAAGGTATATTTACAATAAATCTTAGGAGGTGCTAATTACAATGTTAGAATCAGATAATAGAAAAGCGTTTGAAGAATACCAAAGACTTATGTCCAGAACATCGTACCCAGATGCGGGGACAGAAGAATGGGAGAAAGAATTAAGAAAAGCTGAAGAATTAAGACAAGGAATAGCAAAGTCATTAAAAACACCATCTGAATACCCTGGTAATATAGAACCAGATACCATAATATCAGGATTAAAAAGTGTCGCTAGTTAAAATTATTTACAATGTATTTAAAAAAGGAAAGAATATCTTTCCTTTTTTATTTTCCAGATAATTTGCAAAAAAGTAAAATGTAGTTTAAATTAATGAAAGCTTATGTATAAACTAAACCTAGATAATACTCAATTATTTGCAGGGATTATACTACTTGTGGTAGGTATATCTCTTATATTTTTTCCTATAAAACCTATTGTGTATTTTACATATCCTTTATCAGCATGGGGAGTAATTACAATAATTGACCTAATTAGTTGGATACTACATAAAAAATCTTTAATAAGAAGTTCTATTAAACCACTTTTACTAACTATTATACCTGTTTCAGTCACATTCTGGTTATTCTTTGAATTTACTAATTTAGTATATAAACAATGGGTATATATAAATGTTCCCCATAACATCATTGAAGCTATATTAATGACATTTTTTTCCTTTAGTACAGTAATCCCTCTTATTATAGAGGGAATATGGTTACTTTATCCAAATATACAGAATATAATAGAGGCAAAAGAGAATAATACTCAAAATTATTTATATCTATTTCCTGCATTTGCAATAATACTTATTCTTCTATATATAAAATATCCTTCATTTATATTAGCTCAAACCATGTGGATTACTCCTCTCATATTCCTTATTCCACTTATTCCTTTTAAAACAATGATTCAAGATAGACGATTTATAATATCAGTAGTTATTGGATCTGTAATTAGTGGTACTATATGGGAGTCAATAAATTTTTGGGCATATACAAAATGGAAGTATCTAATATTTCCTCACAGCCTACACCTTTTTGCAATGCCAATATTTGGATATCTGGGATATATACCTTTTGCATTTACTACAATATCTCTATATATAGTTTTAGAAAGATACATTAAAGTTAATGCACTAAGAACAATATTATTGTACACAATAGCAATCGGAATAAGTACTATATTTATTACAAAATATATACTAGCATAAAGATACTATAATCCTAGGTTATCAGAAATTCCCTGCATTGCAAAGATAACGTTTTCGATATGATCATCCAATGTAAGCCCTAATACTTCTGCACCAAGTAGCAAATCATCTCTTGAAATAGCCCTAGCAAAGGCTTTATCTTTCATTTTCTTCTTAACAGAGGAGACTTCAACTTCATTTATACTTTTATTTGGTCTTACCAAGGTAACAGCAGTTACAAATCCTGAAATTTCATCTGATGCCCACAAAGTTTTATCAAGGAGTGTTGGGAATTCTTTTGGATTGTATTTTGCATGATAATCTATAGCCTGCATAATTCTATTATCATATCCAAGGTCTGAAAGTAAGCTAATTGCAACCTGAGGATGTTTATCTGGAAATTTTTCATAATCCATATCATGTAATAGACCTGTGATAGCAAACAAGTCCTCATCCTCTCCAAACTTACTAGCATAAAATCTCATTATTGCCTCAACTGCATACATATGCTTGCGAAGGCTATCAGAGGAAACATGTTCTTTCATTAATTTTTCAGCTTCATTTCGAGTTTTCATATTCTTTTTATAATAGGGAAATACTCTGTTTCTCTTATATTATCAAGATTACAAGCAAGAAGAAATAGCCTTTCTAACCCTACACCAAATCCACCTGTAGGTGGCATACCATACTCTAGAGCTTCAATAAAATCAGTATCCATCATTTGAGCTTCTTTATCTCCAGCATCTCGAAGTTTTTGTTGTTCATTAAATCTTTCATATTGGTCAATAGGGTCATTCAACTCCGAAAAGGCATTCCCTATTTCAAAGCCATTTACAATAACTTGAAACCTTTCAACAAAATCGGGGTTATCTACCTTTCTTTTTGCAAGGGGAGAGATTGCAACAGGATGATCTATCAGAAAGATTGGTCCTTTAATGTTAGGTCTTGCAATCTTCTTATAAATTCTGTCAATCCATCTTCCATATCCATCTTCGGGATCATCTTCAAGACCAAGCTCAAGACCTTTCTTCCTAATTAAGGATAGAGTATTGTAGGTGTTAAGATCACAGCCATATTTTTTCATTAAATCAGAATACGTAACCTTATCCCAAGGAGGGGTAAAGTCAATTTCTTCACCTTTATATACAATTTTTGTACTACCAAATGTCTCATTGAGCATATAAACGTACATTTCCTCAACAAGAGACATCATATCATTATAATCAGCGTATGCTTGGTAACATTCCATCATAGTAAATTCCTGCAGATGTTGCATACTCATACCTTCATTCCTAAAAACCTTACCAATTTCAAAAACCTTATCAATACCAGAAACAATAAGTCTTTTCAAATTAAGTTCAAGGGCTATTCTTAGATAAACATTCATATCCAATGCATTATAGTGTGTTATAAATGGCTCTGCTTCAGCTCCACCAACAACAAGATTGAAACTAGTAGTATCAACCTCTGTAAATCCTTTTGATAAAAGAAAATTCCTGCATGAGGATATAAATTTAGTTTTTAGCGCAAGCTTACTTTTTAAATCTTTATTAGTAATAAGATCAAGGTATCTCTTCCTTATTTTTTCTTCTTCAGATGCAAGACCAAAATGTTCAGAAGGAAGAGGTCTCAAGTTTTTGGATAAAATCTTAAAGGTAGAAACTCTCAGAGTAATCTGTTCTGTTTTAGTTTTAAAAAGGGAACCAGAAGCTTCTATAAAATCTCCAAGATCAAATAAATCTAAAAGAGAATAATCTTTCAGATCAGAAGATGAAAAGAATAATTGCAATTTACCACTTCCATCTTCAATATCCAAAAAAGAAATTTTCCCTTGATCTCTTTTACTAGTAATTCTACCTGTGACAAAAATTTCTTTATTTTCTAAATCCGAAAACTTTAAATTGACTTCAATATTTGTATAGTCCTTTCGAACTTTAGATGGGTAAGGATCAATATTTGCTTCTTTTAATTTTTTGAGTTTATCTAACCGTTGTTTCTTTAATTCCTCTAATGTAGCCATTAAGGAAGAGTATATCATTTTTTATGTTTTTGGAATACTTCCTGCATAGACTCCAAACTCTGACTCATCCATGCATAAACCATACTCATAGGAATAGAGTCAGTGATATAATCAGTATTCTGGTGTTCAGATCTGCGAGCAAAGACCTGGGCCCTCATAACGGCCAACTTAGTTAAACCTAGAGGATCACCTAAATTAAAACCAGTAATTATATCTTGAAGATGAGGATTGCCCTCATCAGGATTATTACATGGAATACCAATAACATAACTAACCAATTCTCTCACTCTAGCATATAAATCAGCCTGTCTTGTAAGCGGGTTATCATACTTACAACGTGATTCTGGGAAATTTCTTTGAGTACTGTCATAATCTTCAATAAATTTCCGAACACTCTCAGCAATGGGAAAAAATAGTGAGTCATGTTCAAAAAATGGGAACCCCTGTAATGTTTGTGCCTCAGATTTTAAATCTTCCATAAGATGTTAATTAGAGGCAGATAATAATATAGTTAAAAGCATGTTATCACTACAAGTAAAACTAGTCAATATTGTATACTTATTGTATACTTGAGATTGTTATGACATATAAACATGAAATTGTAGAGAAAAAATGGCGAACAATCTGGGAAAAATATCATTTATATAAAGCCACAGACTTTGATAAAAGAGAAAAAAAATATATTCTAGCAGAATTTCCCTATCCTTCGGGATCAAAATTGCATGTAGGTCATTGCTTTAGATATACAATGCCAGATATCTACTCTAGGGTATTAAGAATGAAAGGATATAATGTTTTATTTCCTATTGGTTGGGATGCATTTGGTTTACCAACAGAAAATTATGCAATAAAAACCGGAGAAAGCCCAAAAGAGACAACAAAGAAAAATATAGGAATCTATAGAGAACAGTTAAAAATGATGGGATATAGCTTTGACTGGGATAGAGAGGTAAACACAACAGACCCCAATTATTATAAATGGACACAATGGATATTCTTAAAGTTTTATGAAAATGGTCTGGCACAGTTAAAAGAAGAACCTGTGTGGTGGTGTGAAGATTTAAAGACAGTTCTTGCCAATGAGGAAGTACTTGATGGACCAGATGGAGAAAAAATAAGTGAAAGAGGAGGAAAGAGAGTTGAAAGAAGGATGATGAAACAATGGGTCTTAAAAATTACAGAATATGCAGACAAACTAATAGAAGGGTTATATACTGTAGATTATCCAAAATCTATTATAGATGCACAGATAAATTGGATTGGAAAATCTAATGGAGCAAGAGTCAGATTTTTAACGGATAAGACAGAAATACCAATAGAGATATTTACAACAAGGATAGACACAATTTTTGGGGCAACATTTATAGCACTATCCCCAGAATACCCAGACATAGAAAAATTTATAAAAGAAGATTATAAAAGTCAGGTTGAAGAATATATTACAAAGGCAAAGAATAAAACTGAAGTTGAAAGAATGCAAAATAAAGAAAAGACAGGAGAGTTCACAGGGTCGTATGCCATAAATCCATTCAATGAAGAAAAAATACCAATATATACTGCAGACTTCATTCTGCCAGGGTATGGAACAGGAGCTATTATGGGGGTACCTGCCCATGACAGTAGAGATTACGAATTTGCAACAAAATTTAATATTCCTATAAAAAGAGTAATTAACCCAATAGATCAAGATTCATTACAGCAAATGCCTTTTGAAGATGATGGGATATTAATAAACTCTCAATTTTATGATGGAAAAACATCACATGATGCAAGAGAAGAAATGCTACAGTGGATAGAAGATACTAAAATAGGAAAGAGGGAAACTCACTATAAACTGAGAGACTGGATATTTTCAAGACAAAGATATTGGGGAGAACCTATCCCTCTAATTCATAAGAAAAATGGGGAGATAGAGGAAGTGGAAGAAAAAGAGCTTCCATTAGAACTTCCAGATATAGAAGACTACAAACCTACATCAGATGGACTAAGTCCACTTGCAAAGATAAAAGATTGGGTAGAGATTAAAGATGAGAATAATAAAATTATAGGGTTAAGGGAGACAAACACCATGCCTAATTGGGCAGGATCCTGTTGGTACTACCTAAGATATATAGACCCCAAGAACGACAAAGAAATTGCCTCAAAGAAACTAATGGATTATTGGCTTCCAGTAGACAAGTATTTTGGGGGAGGAGAGCATACAACACTACATTTACTATATTCCAGATTCTGGCATCGATTTCTTTATGATATAGGGGTTGTAAATACACAAGAACCATATAAATTTAGAAGAAATACTGGGTTAGTACTTGGTTCAGATGGACAAAAAATGTCAAAATCTATAGGTAATGTAATAAACCCTGACCAGGAAATTGAAAAATATGGAGCAGATGCATTACGAATATACATATGTTTCATAGGACCATATGATGGCACGGTGACCTGGCAAGAGGCAGGGCTTGCTGCTTGTAGAAAACTTGTTGAAGACATATATACAATTCATAAAAAAGTTTCTGACATTGAAGATGACCATAAAATAAAAGGTGCAATAAATATTATGGTTAAAAACATTACAGATGATATAGAAATATTCCATATGAACACGGCAATAAGTGAAATAATGATATTTATAAATCTTTTGAAAAAAGAGACAAAAGTATCTAAGAATACATGGAAGATATTTTTAAGATGTATAGCACCTTTTGCACCATTTATTACAGAAGAACTATGGCAAGATATAAACGGGAACAAAGAATGGACAGAGAATAACAGTATTCATTTACAACCATACCCAGAATATGACCCCAAATTAGAATCAAAACAAATAACAATGCCTATACAGATTAATGGCAAATTTAGAGGAACAATTGAAATACAAAGGGGGGAAAGTGAAGAGGAGATAAAAAAACAAATTTATAATAACCGTAAAGTAAGTGATTACTTAAAAAACAAGAACATTAAAAATTTTATAATTATAAAAGATAAAATAATAAATATAGTCACAGGGTAGAATCACACAAGGAATTTTATTGATTCCTATACTTTAATATATATAAGAAAATAGAACTACAACTTGTTATAGTTTTTTCCAACAACAGCATATAGACAAGGTTTATAAACTAAATAAACGGATAATAATTATTATTTGATAGATATATAAATAGAAACTGGATGATATATTATCTAATGATTTGCTACAGATATTTCATTAATGTCATTAATACAAAGTGTAACAGTATTAATTCTAATGAGATCCAATTTGAATTGAATTGATAACTGCATTCATCATTCTTTGCCCTGATGTAGTTGCTGGTGCCAGAAATTGTACAACATTCCCACTAATAGGGGATTTAAAAAAATAAATATTGAAATAACCCAAATCAGGGTCAGTAAGAGTAGATACATATATACTAAGTTTTCCAAATTTCCTTATAACGTGGGTATTATTTCCCACAGTATATATTTTACCTATATTATATGTAGAATTAAGCCACTGAAGAATCGTAGTCACATTATCGTCAGATATACCATAGTAAAAACTAATAGCAGGAATCTCATCATTCTTAGAATTAAGAGAATATGGAGCCAGGACTTTATTAGGAGAACCAAAAAATTCCGTATTACCAGGATAAGGATACCAAGCCGTATTACTCTCACTACTAATGATCCAAGTTAAAGGATATATACCGATTAAAATTAGATTGGGATTCCTGAATTTTAGTATTTGATACAGAAACAGTGTTTTCTGAATTTAAATATTTAATCCCTCACAAAAACGCAAAGACTACACAAATTAGAAGAATAACAGGAATAATAAAAATCAAATATTGATGAAAAAATTTTCCTAAACCCATATTATATTCTATCAATAACATTATCCAGCTGGAGTATTTCTATATTATTTGAATCTCTTCTTTTATATTCAACACAGTCTCCATCTTTAATAGTCCTAGGAGATACAACAATTCTCACAGGATTACCTATAAGGTCAGCATCGGCTAATTTATCCCCCGCAGATTCATCACGATCATCATATAAAACTTCTATACCTAAGTCTGACAACCTGTTATATAGTGTATCAGAAACTTTCTTTACAGATTTATCATTTATGTTCAAAGCCACAAGGCTAACATGAAAGGGTGCAATAGAATCAGGCCAAATAATGCCATTTTCATCATGGTGTACTTCGACTACAGTAGCCAATGTTCTTGCTATTCCAATACCATAGCATCCCATATAAAAGGGCAGAAATTTTCCCTTCTCATTAACAAACTGTGCCCCAGACATTCTTGAAGAATAATGAAATCCAAGTTGAAAAATATGTCCCACTTCAATTCCATTTTTTATCAATAGTTTTTTACCATCCTCAGACAAGGCTCCTTTTGGAACAAGAGCAATATCTCCAATCATATTAAGATGAAAATCCCTTGGGTAATTAACGTTAATAGAATACATTCTTACATCTTTACTATATGTATACCCATTTTTTACAAATTTTAAGGATATATCCCCCACAGATTTTATTCCTTTTGTATCAAATGGAGATACCCTCTCATGTGTAAAGCCCAGCTGAGAAAGTTCACCATCAGAAACTTCTGATATATCATATACACCAAGAAGGTGAGCAAGTTTAACAGTATTAACCTCTAGATCACCTCTTACATATACAGCATAAAATACACCCTTTTCATCTTTGAATACTTGACCCTTGATAAATTTTGATAATGGAGATTCTGTAGAATTTGACTCTTTTAATGGTAACTCAGCTTCTAAAGTAGATTCTCCTCTAGAAAACTTAGCAATATCTTGATGTGCTAAATATTTACCATCGCTAGATTCCAAAAATTGACTTTCCCCAACATCTGATTCAACAATAAATTCATGGCAGTATTCTCCTCCAATATATCCATTATCAGCATCAACCATTTTGGCCTCAAGACCCAATCTATCAAATATTTTCTTATAAGTCTTCTGCATTTTTGAATACTCATCTTTAAAATCTTCCTCTGAAATATTAAAAGAGTAAGCATCTTTCATAACAAATTCCTTCATTCTTAAAAGCCCACCACGAGACCTAAGCTCATCTCTAAATTTAGTAGAAAACTGATAAAGCCCAAAAGGCATATCTTTATATGAAATTTGGAATTTTCTTACAAGTTCTACAAGCATCTCTTCTGCAGTACCACCAAGTACAAAATCTGTATTATTACGATCACGAACCTTTAGAAGTTCAAACCCAACAGAATCTGTTCTCCCGGTTTCTTTCCATAAACCAATAGGGTGAAAAATGGGAGTAACAATTTCTTGATATCCTGCAGAATCCATTTCCTCCTTAATAATTTTTTGAATTTTTTGATGGACCTTCAGACCTAAAGGTAAAAAGTAGTATCTTCCATTAGAACTATCCCTTATATACCCAGCCTTATATAGAAGCTTATGTGAGGCAGAGGTAATATCATGAGGAACATCTTTCATTGTTTTTCCGAACAAATTGGAGTATTTCATATGACTTTTAGTATATCATCTAGTAAATTATTTATGAATTATCTTTATTATAATTAATTTCTTTAAACAAGAATTTAACTATAACATGGATAGCAAAAGCAGTTTCTCCCAGTGTGGTTGTAATAAGAATACTAAATATTAATTGTAAATCTTGGACTTCTCCTTTAATAAGGGCAAAGAAGACAATCCCAAAGACGATAAGGTTTTGACCTATGAGTAGTAGGAATAATCTTGAAGATATACTATTGCGCATTTTAATTCTATTTCCAAAATCCTCTTCTCTAATCTCATCTAATGTACGCTTCTGGAAAGGAGTAATCTCTTTTACAAAAGAATCAGGTGGAACAATTTTAAAATTTTTAATATCTTTTTGTATACTTTTATCCATATAATCTATATAGTGCTATCTAAAAGACCCAAATTAAAAAGTCTCCAGTATGCAGTCATGTAAGAGACCCCAAATAAATCTGAAATTGCAGAAACATCTTTTAGCTTATGCCATACTTTTATACACAAATCTTTAGGCATAAGAAGGGAGACAGCAAACCAGTTAGCCTCAGATTCCTCATTTCCCATATCAATACCAAACTCAATCATATTTTTCCTATATAAAATTTCTTCATTTTTTGTCTCAGAATGCAGAATATAATGTCCCAATTCATGAGCAATTGTAAAGACCTGGCGTCTGAGGGAATCTTCTTTTGATATATAGATAGATTTATCTTCTTTTTTGTAAAAACCTGAAATATCTTTATTGGTAAATTTACCTTTTTTTATCTTAATACCATATAGGGAAGATGCTTTTTGAGGATTTATGGGAGGATAGATCTTAGCAAGAGGGACACCATATGATTCTGTAAGAATATCCACTGCTTTTGCTTCAATGTTTAATACTTTGTCATAAGAGAGTGACATGATTAACTTGGATTATACTATAAATGCCCAAGAAAGATGTAACACATAGATTGCTTTTTAATTAAGAGATCATAAAGTATAAAAACTATATTGGGACTGGAATATATATAACGCACACAATATATTGAAAAGTAATTATTAGAATGATAAACTAATCCATTATTTTATCCTAAATATGATTATGAACCTAGACCAAGTAACTGATTTAAAAAAGTTAGATCCCGCAAATGTATATCAATCAATATTAAACCTTCCAAAACAAATTAAGCAAACATATGAAAATGCTAAAAACTTATCATTTCCAGAAGGATATAAAGATATAGACGAAGTGCTAGTATGTGGGATGGGAGGATCTTCTTTGGGGGCTCATTTTGTAAGTGCCCTACTAAGAGATTCCATAAAGGTTCCATTTACTATAGTAAATGGATATGAAATTCCAGGATTTGTAAACAAAAATACATTAGTTATATTATCTTCTAATTCAGGGACAACAGAAGAGGTCATTTCATGTTTAAATCTTGCAAAAGAGAAAACTGATAAAATATATGCTATTACAACTGGGGGAAAATTAAAAGAAGAAGTAGATAATGGAAATATACAAGGATACATATTCTCGCAAGAATTGAACATTGCTGGGCAACCAAGACTGGCAGTATCATACACAATAGTCAGCATCATGGCAGTACTGAAACATTTGAAATTGCTGGATTATGATAATTCAGATATTGAAGATGCTATTATGTATCTTGAAAATAAAAATACAGTATATGATATTAAAGTTAATGCTCCGGGGAATATTACAAAGGAGTATGCATATAAGATATATGAAAAGCTCCCAATAATTGTAGGAACGGAATTTACGGAGGGTGCTGCTCATACATTTGCAAATCAGATAAATGAGACATCTAAGAACCTTTCAATATATTTTATAATTCCAGAATTAAATCATCATTTACTTGAAGGATTAGTACATCCAGCCATAGTACATTCTGATAGTATATTTATATTCATCAATTCAGAGTTTTACCACAAGAGAAATAAAGCAAGGATAGATATTACAAAACAAATATTAACTGAAAAGAAAATAGAATATATTGAAATAAATTTAAAAGCAAAAAATAAAATAGCTCAGGCGTTTGAAATGCTACAGGTTGGATCATTCATAACTTTGTATCTTGCAATATTATACAAACAGGATCCATGTCCAATAAAAACTGTAGATTATTTTAAAGAGCAGTTATCAAAAGCAGATCAATAACCGTATGTATATAGGATGTATATAAATAGTTTGTACTAGATATGTATAGTCAAGTATCTAGATAATAAAATTTATCCAAATATTCACAACAGTATAAAATCCATAATCAGAAAACAAGATACCCCATAATGTTTACAAATTAGATGTTTTGTGCTATAATTGTGTCTGTTCCTTGTACAAAATATGTTCCGAAAGGTGGTAAGCTCCGTGAAGAGTTTCTTGGCGCTGATCACGTTTCTGTTTCTGTGCACCGGGGTATTAGCTCCGACGACGAAGGCGGCATCACCAGCTGGCGTATACTACACCAGCACAATGATTGAGGCCTCTACGATTCCTGAGGATGTCTCCGTACCCGTGACCCAGTCGACAGTCCCTGTTGGGTTTCAAGTTCCGAATCAAGCAGGAGAAATCCTGCTGGGAAATCCGAGTGCCGGGTCCGGGTTTCAGTTTCAGATCATCAAGTTCTCAGGGAAGAGTTCAAAGGTAACAGTTCCCATGGATGGGATCCAAATCCTCGGTAAGAGGATTCCCTTCACAGTGGTTGCTGGCGGAGTCTCCGTGTCATCGGGCGACCTCATTGGAGTCCCTCGCGGGGCCATGTGGCAAGGAGGAATCTACTACTACTTCGGTAGTAGTGGAAACGACTTCCTTCCAGGGTCCAGGGTTGCAGTCTTCGCTGAAGAAGTGGCTAATGGAGACACAGTCCCATTTGGATTCGTATCGGTCACAGAAGGGAGTGTCACAAC
Source organism: bacterium (assembly GCA_021803645.1). GTDB lineage: Bacteria > Patescibacteriota > Dojkabacteria > JAKAPS01 > JAJZLI01 > JAJZLI01. The sequence goes on along the minus strand of JAJZLI010000007.1, from coordinate 6,752 downwards.
GGTGACCAGGGTTTCTCCCAGTAATGGGTGGATGACCTTCGTGGTCCCGAATGTGAGTGTTGGAGAAATCCACACTTACACCACTGCCGAGGTCTCTGGATCCATTACACCCCTTGCGGACTATTAGGCCCCTCCCCTCTTGGTTATCAAGTAATGACCTATCGGTCAAAAAAAAGGAAGGTGGTTCAAGGAAAGAACAAGAAAGAACGGTCAGAGGATGACAAAAATTTTATGCAATTGCATAAAAGAAAAATCCTCTGACCCGTCTCATATTTACAGTCAAAATACAATTTTCAAATACTTCAAACAATGCTATACTATTCTATAATTGACTATATGGTAATACTTTTTACTTTCCTAATTATAACTTTTGTAATCTTCGTGATTGCAATGCTTTATATATTAAAAGCAAAAGAAGTAACAAATGAGGAAATTACTGATAAAATCATTTTAAAGATAGCCGTTCCAAAAGAAAATGAAAAAACGCCACTTAGTGCAGAACAAATGTTTGCTTCCTTACACGGGATTATAGAAGGCAAAAGCAAAGCAAAAGACCCAATAAGTTTTGAGATAGCAGGAAATAAAGATGGAATATTATTTTATGTTGTAATTCCTAAATATTTGAGAGATTTTGTAACAGGACAAATATATGCGCAATATCCACTTTCAGAAATACATGAATCTCAAGACTATTTTGATGATGTATATAAATATAACTCTGTATACATTACAAATATAAAACTAGAAAAAAAATATAGTCTTCCTATAAAAACATTTGAAAATTTTGATGTTGATCCTCTTTCTGCATTAACAGCAACAATGACAAATATAAATGGGGAATGTGCTATACAGTTTGTCATAAGGCCAATAGGAAATACATGGCAGGAGGGAAGCAAGAAATATGTAGAAAAACTAAAAGGAAAAAATTTTGGTTTTACAGAAATGATTAAAAGTCAAAATCCTGAGAAGGCAAATAAAAAAGAAGAAACATCATTTACCAACGAAGAAAAGGTAAAACAAATAGAAAATAAAATCTTAAAGGTTGGGTATCAAATTGTAATAAGGGTAATGGCAGCAACAGAACAGGAGAGTGAATCAAGAAGGGTAGTAAATGATATAAAAGCGTCATTTAAACAATTTTCAACACCACACTTGAACTCTTTTATAGAAGTCTCAAATAATGATAAAAAATCACATGAAAAAAATTTCACCTATTTTAAAAATAGATTTATAGGAAAGAATACAAAAGACATATTAAATATAGAGGAACTTGCATCTTTATATCACCTGCCAAACTTGTCTGTAGAAACACCTTCAATTCATTGGTCAAAGGCAAAAAAGGCAGAATCTCCTTTAAACCTCCCAACAGAAGATGTCACTGTAATAGGAATGACAAATTTCAGAGAAACCAAAAAGAAATTTGGCATAAAAACAGACGATAGAAGGAGACATATGTACATTTTAGGAAAAACAGGAACAGGAAAAAGTACAATGATGAAAAATATGATAATTTCGGATATCCTAAGAGGAAATGGAGTAGGTGTATTTGATCCTCATGGAGAACTTGCAGATGATGTTCTAAACTTTATACCAAACAATAGAATCAATGATGTGGTAATAATAGACCCATCAGATACAGAACATCCAGTATCCATTAATTTACTAGATCTTAAAGACCAACATTTAAGAGATTTGGTTGCAGATAATATATTAGCTGTCTTCAAAAAACACTTTGACTCTTGGGGACCAAGGTTAGAATATTTGCTCCATAATTGTATATTAACTTTACTTCAAGTTGACAATACTTCTTTACTTGGAATACAGAGGATATTAGTAGATAAAAGTTATAGGCAAAAAATAGTTTCTTACCTAAAGGATCCAATTTTAACAAGATTTTGGAATGAAGAATTTGAATCAATGGAGAGAAACAATAAATTATCATCTGAGGCAATTGCTCCAATTCAGAATAAAGTAGGGAGATTTCTATCCTCTGCAACAATTAGAAATATGGTGGGACAAGTAACATCAACAATTGATTTAGAGGACATAATTAATACAAAAAAAATATTAATTGTAAATCTTTCTCAAGGCAGAATAGGAGAAGAATCAACTGCACTTTTAGGAGGAATGCTGATTACGAGACTTCAATCTGCAGCTATGCAAAGAGTAAAAATAAATGAAAATGACAGGCAAGATTTCTTTTTATATGTTGATGAATTTCAAACATTTGCCACAAATGCTTTTACAAAAATATTATCAGAGGCAAGAAAATATAGACTGGATTTAATACTTGCACATCAGTATATTGCACAACTTGAGGAAGAAATACAGAATGCAATATTTGGAAATGTGGGGACATCACTTAGTTTTGTTGTAGGGCCACAAGATGCCGATTTGCTTGAAAAAGAATTTTCTCCAATATTCACTGCACAAGACTTAATTTCTCTTGAAAGACATAATTTCTATATTAAGTTAATGATAGATGGAATGGTATCAAAACCATTCAGTGGAACATCTCTTGATTTACAATATGAAAGAAATACTAATAAAGAAAAGGTTATAAGGGTAAGTCAAGAAAGATACTCAAGATCTCGTACAGAAGTTGAGGATAAGATACAAAGGTGGAATTCTAACTAACCCATAATATTCCCTATAGTATTTACAATATAGGATTAATGTGATACAATTATGTTTGTTCTTTGCACAATGTCCCAAGAGAAAGGATGAGTTTCGTTGAGGAAGATCCTGTCGCTGGTAGCAGCCGCATTCCTGGCCCTGACCATGAGTCTCGGCATCGGATCCACGGCTTCTGCATCTGGCCTAAACATTGGTACTCCAGGTGAGTACTACATGGTGGCCCCCGACACGATATGGACGATGGTTTCATATACGAGTCCTGAAGATATCCAAGGAGTGAGCATACCGCTCACGCAATCAGGCCCCACGGAAGTGGAGTTCGTAACGCAGCCCGGCATGGAAGTCGTTGTGGGTAACAACCCCACAACCATCATCAAGGCCACAAGCTACGTCACGGCAGTCTCTGTGTCCCTGAAGTTCGGAGTCCCAGTACCGTTTGAGGTTCTAGGTTCCTCCAAGGAAGGTTCTGCTGTAGTCGAGTACCAAGGATGGCTCATGGGTACCCCAAGGGGTGCAGAGTGGTCAGGTACAGACATTGCAGGCAACAACGTTTACCTCTACTGGAATAATACTCCAGGAGAAGTAAACAACTTCATTCCGGGTACCATCGCTGAGGTCCCTGCAACAGATGCTTTTGGTAACACCAAGGAAGGTTGGGTATCTGTCACACAGGGCAACATCACTTCGGTTTCAGAAGTATCTGCCATGGATGGCTGGATGGCTTTTCAAGTTCCAAACACAGTCGGGGCAACCCTGACTGCAGTATCTGGAAACCAGACAACCACAGGAAAGATCCTCCAAGTCCCAGGCTCAAACGTTGAGACATTTTCACCTCCCCCCCTCATAATGAGGTAATGACCTAACGGTCAAATGAAAGGATGAGTGTCATGCAAAGGAAAGTTTAAGGGTCAGGGAGACCAAAATTATTTTGTGCGTAAGCACATCTTAATCCAAATCTCTCTGACCCGTTTCCTTTTTTTATATATAATAACTATTTTATTTAAAATTCTTCACTTGTTATAACTGATTCTACTTCTTTTAGCTGTTTATCTAATATTTCTTGGCTCTTAGCTTCAGCATTAAGTCTAATTAAGGGTTCTGTATTCGATCCCCTTAGATTAAATCTCCAATTTGAAAAATCAACAGAAAGACCATCTATATGATACACCCTTGCTGCCTTGTCCTTATAATGTTCTTCAACTTGTGCAAGTATCTTAGATACATCACTAACTTTATAATTAATTTCAGGTGAAGCAAAATATTTAGACCTATAATAAGCTAAAAGTTGGGATAAAGGTTTTCTTTCTGTAATTATGTGCTCAAGCATCATAAGCATAGGAATCATTCCATTATCTGCATAATAATTTTCTCTAAAGTAAAAATGAGAAGATAGCTCTCCTGCAAAGATAGCATTTTCTTGTCTCATTCTCTCCTTTATAAAAGCATGCCCTGCCTTTGATATTATAGATACCCCTCCCATTGAATTTATAGTATCTTCAATAGCCCAAATTTGTCTTGGATCATGAATAATTTTTTCTCCAGGGTGATTCTTTAAAATATTTTTTGCAAGCATTGCTGTAATAAAATATCCTGTAGAATATCCACCTTTCTCATCAATAAAGAAGCACCTATCAGCATCTCCATCATATGCAACTCCAAGATCAGCATGTCTTTCAACTACTAATTTTTCCAGATCTTTTACATTTTCTTCATCAAGAGGTTCAGCTTGGTGATTTGGAAAATTTCCATCAGGTTCAAAATATAAAGGAATTAATTCACATCCAAGGTGAGAAAAGACATCAGGTAGAATTGTTCCTGCAATACCATTTCCAGCATCAATAACAACCTTCAACCCCTTTATTTTATCTTTATCAACAAAACTTAAAACATGGTTAATATAATCATCTTTAATATCTAATTTTTCAATGCCATCTATTGAAGCAGGATAATCAAATTTTTGATTAGCACTGCCAAGTACCAAATCTCTAATGGCATAAATACCACTATCTCCACTCAGAGGTTTTGCATCCCTCAAGACTAGCTTTACTCCGTTATACTCTTTAGGATTATGTGATGCAGTAATTTGAACTCCTCCATCGAACCCATATTTTGCGGTAGCAAAATAAACCATATCTGTTGCAATCACTCCAAGGTCTGTAACTTTAGCACCAGCAAGAAGAGCTCCTTTTACAAAATGTTCAAATAAAATTGGGGATGAAATTCGGATATCTCTTCCTACACAAATATTTATAACTTTAGTAAATTTAACATAAAAATATCCTATTTTTGCAACGGTATCCTCATTAATTTGAGTTGGATAAATACCTCTTATATCATAAGCTTTAAAAATTGCAGGATCCATGATAATAAATATAATAAACTAAGTACGTTAATTATAGCCAAAATGGAACCAAAAATATACTATAAACTATTGCAATCCATAAAAGTTCCTAATGCACTATGGAATAGGAACTTTATAAATTAGTAAAAAAAGATCCATATTTATGGTAGAATGTTACTTCATGGAAGAGATACTCACTCCAGTAAAAAAACATTTATTAACAAAAATTGCCAATACCCAAACTGCAAAAAAGTTAGAAATAGACATTAGTGAAATTATTATAGTATCACAATTACAAATGCCAGAATTCGGAGATTATTCAACTCCAATAGCAATGAGGCTTGGGAAAAAACTTAATAAAAACCCATTTGATATAGCAGAAAGTATTGCATCAGAAATACAAAAAGACGATTTCATAGATAAAGTGTCCGTAGTAAAACCAGGTTTTATCAACATATGGATAACAAAAAGCACACTATTTCAAAATTTAAAAAATATAATAGAGTTAAAAGAAGAATATGGAAAATTACAAAATACACAGAAAAAGACATTCCTTATAGAACATACTTCACCTAATCCAAATAAGGCGATGCACCTTGGACATCTTAGAAATAATGTAACAGGCATGGCTATTGCAAATATATGGGAATGGGAAGGAATAAAAGTAATAAGAGATAGCGTTGATAACAATAGAGGTATTGCCATAGCAAAACTCATGTGGGGATATCTAAAATTTGCAAGAAAGAGTGAGAATACACCAATAGACATAAACTATTGGTATTTAAATCAAAATGAATGGTATACACCTCAAGATCAAATGATATCTCCTGATATCTTTGTAGACAGACTTTATGTTAAAGGATCAGAAGATTGTAAAGATGAAGAAGTAGAGAAGAAGGTAAGACAAATGGTTATTGATTGGGAAAATGAAGACAAGGTAAATATGGAATTATGGAAAAAAGTATTACAGTATACATATGAAGGACAAAATAAAACTCTTTCAAGGTTAGGAAATAGATGGGATGTAATATGGAGGGAATCTAATCACTATAAATTGGGAAAGAAGATAGTAGAAGAAGGTCTAAAAAAGGGAATATTTAAAAAACTACAAGATGGGGCCATATTAAGTAACCTTGAAAAATATGGGTTGACAGATACCATATTAATAAAATCTGATGGAACATCTCTATATATAACACAGGATATAGCACTTACAAAACTCAAGGTTGAAAAATATCATCCAGACAAGATTTTCTGGACAATTGGTCCAGAGCAAAGTCTTGCTCTAAGACAGCTTTTTGCAATTTGTGATGAATTAGGAATTGGGAAACAGAATATGTTTGAGCATATAAGTTATGGACTTATGACGTTAAAAAATAAGGGTAAAATAAGTTCTAGAGAAGGAAATGTTATATACATAGACAATCTTATAGATGAGGTAAAAAACAAAATAATAGGATTATTAGACAAAGATAAAATGGATGTGGAAAAAACTGCAGAAATTTTAGCAGTAGGTGCTGTAAAGTATAGTATATTAAAGGTTGGCAGGAATACAGATATTGCATTTGATATAGATGAGTCGATCTCTATTGATGGAGATTCTGGTATCTATATTATATATACATATGTAAGGTGCAAATCTGTTCTAGAGAAATATGCAAAAAAGTTGCCTGATATTAATTTTTTAGAAATAGGAGCTACAGAAGAGGAACTATCCATTTTAAGACTTTTACATAAATTTACTGATTCAGTTATATCTTCTGCAGTAGTACTT
>JAJZLI010000027.1 GCA_021803645.1 bacterium | reverse complement strand
TCTTACATTCTCTGGAAGAGAAGATTTTAAAATCAACAACATCTCATATTTTCTATCTTTTTCTTTCATAAACAATTTTACTAACCTAGTTAGAGAATATACCATACAAATTAGGTTTTATCAATTCCTCAAAACATTATGTTATACTCACAGTTTATAATAAAACTTAATATTTATACCTCTAATATTTACAAAATATTTAGACTATAACCTTCGTATAACAAGGAGCTAGCATTATATAAGCCGAATTCTGTTTTATGCAATAATCTATCTTGAAAATATGATACTTTCATATTTTTCTATGCGTTGGTAATATCCAACTTGCTGGGGATGGAGGTTACAATGCCATCATAAATCACTTTTGATGCGGTAGTCTCTTAAACTGCCATTTCACCCTTACTTTCTTTCGAAAGCGGTATATTTTCTGTTGCCCTAATCGAAAGATTTCTCCTTCCTCTCCGTTAGAGAGCATCCACTTCACTAAATTAATAGTGCCAGTTCGGACTTTCCTCACTCTATAAATAAATCTATAAAGCGTAAATTGCATATAATACTAGCTAACTTAATTATACCATCTTAAAGAGCAATCTGTGATATATGAAAAATATGCCTCAAATTAAGGTCAAAACTAAAATTCCCTGTATACACAGAAACAACAAAAATAACAAATAGAGCGATAATAATATAAACGAGACTCCATACAAGACCCCTCTTTACATAAGAATAATCAGCAGAAGAAGATGTGTGTAAATAATTATCATCTTTCAAAATTTTAGAATTTGCTTTTAATATCTCTATTTCTGATCTTAGATTTTTAGTATTTGCCATTTAAAAAAATATTTGCTAACAATTAATATTAGATATTATACTATAAATATTAAAGAAAAATATAAACATGCAAGAAGTAAATTTTAATGCAAAAGATTTGGTAGACCAGAAAGAAAGCAGTTTAGAAAACCTATCTCCAACTGTACCACCAAAACAATCAAAGTTCAGAACTTGGTATAATAACCTATCATCAACCCAAAAAACAGTTTTCTTTGCAACAGTAATGGTGGGTATAGCATTTATACTTGGAGTTATAACCTTCGCATGGATACTTATAAGAACAAATTTTATAAAGACACATAACACAATAACATCAACAAAAGTAAGTACTAAAATACCCCCAAAGACTACAACAAAAAAAGTAACAAAAGAATATCAGGATCCTCTTGACGGAGTTTATGTTACTAACCAATCGACACTCCAAAAACCACCCCTTGCAGTTATGATAGAAAATTACTATCCAGATGCAAGACCACAAATGGGGCTTGATGAAGCAGACCTCGTTTATGAAAATCAGGTGGAAGGAGGAATTACAAGATTCATGGCAGTATTTCTAGCAAATAGCCCTACTATGGTTGGACCAATAAGAAGTGCACGAGAATATTATATCTCATGGGCATTAGGAATTGGAGCTATATATGCACACTGGGGAGGAAATATATATGCACTACAAGAGCTTCAAAATACCAACATCCCAAGCATAGATGGCATAGACTTTAATGCACCAGATTGTTCAACTTCAGGATACATATTTTGTAGATCATCTCAAAGACTTGCTCCTCACAATGCCTATGGAAACACAGTAAACATGTGGAGCTATGCACAATCACAAGGGTTATACTCAGCATCAGATGCACAATTAGGAAGCAACATAACACCATATAAATTTGCAAAAACACCAAAACAAAGCCTACTTGGAGCAAATGGATCAACTATAAATATAACGTTTAGCGCTAACCCAGATTATAACGTCCAGTGGGTATATGACCAGTCAAATAACAACTATATAAGGTACAATGGAGGCACTCTACAATATGATGCATTAAATAACCAAGAAGTAGTTGCAAAGAATGTAGTTGTTATGTATGTCTCAGGTTCAGAATCATCATACCCTGGAGATGGAACAACAGAGCCATATTCCCTAATATGGATATTAAATACAACGGGTTCTGGAAAAGCAACAATATTCAATAATGGACAGGAAATACAGGGAACATGGACTAAAAGTTCAGATACCTCCAGAATGACATTTACAGATTCTAACGGAAATCCAATCACTTTCCAAAGAGGAACCATATGGTTTGAAATATTACAACCTCAAACAGGGTCATTTACATATACTCCAGGAACAACAAGTACAAATATTTAAATTATGATAGAAAAATTTTTTATATCAAAAGTGAGAGTAAAAATACTAAAGCTATTTTTACTGCACATAAATTCAACATATCATGTAAGAGAGATAGTAAGGCAACTAAACGAGGAAATAAACGCAGTAAGAAGAATATTAAGGTCGCTAGAAGAAATAAAATTTTTAGTATCTGAAAAAAATGGGAATCGAGTATATTACTCCCTGAATAAAAACTTTGTATTTTTCATAGAATTATTTTCTTTAATAAATAAAGAATATGGAATAGGAGGAAGAATAATAAAACATAAAGGCAAAATTGGGAACGTAAGAATAGCATTACTATCAAACTCATATATAAATAACAAGAGAAAAAATCCTCAAGAAATTGATCTTCTAATAATTGGGTCTAATATTAACTATGTGTATTTAGAAAAAATTGTAAAAGATGCAGAAGATGAAATTGGTAGGGAGATAAATTATACATACCTATCTCCAACAGAATTTGATAATTCAAAAAAGAAAAACGATCTTTTTATATCAAACGTTATCTTTAAATCAAAAATAATGCTAATAGGAGACGAAGAAGATTTATATAAATAAAGAGATTTATTTTCGCAACCCCAATACTTTAAACATATCCTTTGAAACATCATCATCTACACTGCTTTCTAATTTTTTATTAGGCAAAGAAAATGAAAAAGTTGACCCTTCACCAACCTTGCTATCTACCCATACCCTACCACCATGTCTTTCTATTATACCCTTTACAACATATAAACCTAATCCAGTACCCCCAGGCCTAACTAATAAATGCTGTGGATCATTAGGATCCCCTGTATAATTATGTAATCTATGAAATTTTTGAAATAGAGTTTCAATATCTTCCTCTTTAATCCCTACTCCATGGTCTTTAACATGCACAATAACCTCTTTATCATTTTTTTCCGTACTTACTTCAATTATGCCATGCTCAGAATACTTAATTGCATTTGTAATAAGGTTTCCTATTACCTCTTCTATTTTTGTTTTATCACCAACAGACATCCCAACATTACCAACAACCTGTTTTAACTGAAGACCTTTTGCATCAGCGTCTTTTTTAAATGCATCTATCTGAGAAGCAATCATTGCATCAAGATCAATATACTCTGGGAAAATACTCATATCTTCCTTTCCTAATCTTGAGGCTTCAAGTAATGTATTTACTATTCTTATCTCATTTTCTATACTTTCAACAGAACGAGAAATATATCTCTCTAATTTTTCAATTTCATCTTTATCTTTTTTATCAGAAATTTTCAATTTATCTATAGAAGATTTAGCCATATAAATATTACCTTTTACAATACTTGCAGGAGTTCTTAATTCATGAGAAGCAATCGATAATAAATCATCCTTCATTTTATCAACACCCTTCATTTCTTCATTTGCCTTCTCTAAATCCTTATTTTTCTTCTCTAATTCTGAAACAGCCTGATTAATTCTATCTTGGAGGCTACTAATAAGATCCAATTTTTGAAAAGTAATAAAAAGGTATTTAGATATTCTACGTAATAAAATTTCTTCTTCAGTACTAAAAGGAACAAGATCATTCTTCGTATGAATATATATCTCAACTTCTTTACTCTTAAGAATAACAGCATACCCCGATTCCATTAAACGAGACACTAGGTTAATTTCATCCCAACTTAATCCTAATGACTTACTTTTATAAAATATTTGTTCTAAAAATAGAATTCCACCAAAACGACTTGTAAGTAACGAAAATGCTTCTAAATTATCACCAACACCAACACCTTGACTTTGATTTAAATAAATATCAACAGAATCAACTTCAAAAGATTTTTTTAATACTTCTTTTATTGCATTAGTAACCTTGTTAATATCAACCTCAACTAAAAGATAGTCCTCAAAATCGTTCAATTCATTATCAATTTTGAGACTATAATCTGAAATATGACTAATTTCGATAAACAGAAATACAAACATTAAGGAAAGTGCAATCCCTAAAATATATGAACCTACTGTAAAAACAGAATGAAACAATGATGTTTCTAATAATGTAACACTATAAAATAGTACATAAGTCACTGATGATAATAAAATATATTGCATAATTGTCTTAATAACGACTGCCTTACCCCAAAAGCTATACCGCTGTATTACAATATAAAATAGAACTAAAGAAAGAGCTAATCCTAAGGGACCAATATATATGTATTTATAATTACCCATAAAGGGGAAAACAATATCAAAAATAATTCCTGTAGTTGCAACAGGAATTACAGATAACATAATATATTGTACCTGTTGCTTCAATATACCTTTTTGATCAATATAAAACATAAGTAATCTATATCCAAAATATGCCATTAATATAATAAAATACAGAGAGTAAATTACAAATGAAAAGTTAAAATGGACAACATTATATGCAACTTCATAGATAAAACTAAAATGAGGTATCGCAATAAAGATACCTAGAATTAAATTCATTAATAAAAAAGCATATAAAGTATTATTGGTACCTTTTTTTCCACTGAGATAGTCCTTCCAAGCAACAACAAATTGAATTAAAAATACAGGAATAAAAAGTACTATTATATAATGAATATAAGCAAAAAGAATCTTGTCATGAGGAAATAAATAGAATAAAGCGACAAACAATGGCCATATACCAGTACATACCAATGCAAAAAAATAGTATTTAAAGTAAGAATATTTTTTTAAAAACAACGAACTAAGTACACCTAATACTACACTAATAAAGGATACAAAAATTAAAGATATCAAGATATAAATCATTAAGAAAATTATATCACTATATTTATAAAGATAGTATTACTGTGAAGGAGAATTAAATTTTCTTAAAATATCTAAAATACCTTGAGGTATGCGAACAGGTCTATGTGTATTTACGTCTACAAAGCATAAAGTACTCTTACTCCTAATTTTTGTTCTACCCTGATAGATACCTCTCCTACTCACCTCAGGTACCTGAATCTTCTGTAAAACATTCAAAAATAACTGACCCGTGGACAATGATTCTTGTTCTAACTCATCATCGCTACTATCAAAAGTTGCTAATGTTGTTGAAACAGAAACTCTATCATTACCAAATACTTGTCCAAAACAATCAACACTAGATTCAAGCAACATTAAACTATAACCATGTTCTTTAAGATAACTAGAGAATGAATACCCATAATTTTCTTCCATGAAAGTATTAATTGCATTTATGTAAGAGGTAAAACCCAGATTAAATAGTTCAAAGAATCTTGAATATCCAACATGATCTAACCCTTTGTTGATTACTGTTGTATTCACTAACCCTCTTACATCATCAGCATCAACATAAAAAGAAACTTCACGACCATTAAATTTACATACAATACTATTTCCATGAGGAGCTTTGTCTATATTATCATAAGAATAAACTTCGTTCCCATATAAAATTGAAAGCATTTTATCAATTTCTGGTGGTAATTCTTTAGGTCTGACCATTTTAGGGTCATTTTTATCTATGGAAACACATGAAAATTCTGTGATGCATATAACTTCCCCATTTCCTAATTCTTGATAAGACAATAGTTTATCTTTTTTTCCATCTACTCTAGAAAAACGCGTCCTCACATTAGGATTTGATAAGGCAAAGGGCTTGTTAAATACAAGTTTAAATCTGCTAACAACTAAAGTATATTCTCCATTATCCATTGCTTTTCTCATTGAATATCCCAACTCAACCCTTAACCTTTCATCAACTTCTGATAAATAATGTGCATGGGCAGAAGCAAACAAACCCATTACAGCACTACGATCTCTACGTTCATCATCCGCTGACACATTAGATATATCAAAAAGAGTATCCCCACCTATAACTGGCTCATAAGGTGGAACAATGGTATCAAACCTTGTTTCCACTAACCATACCGCAGAACTAGAGGTATCTTGTTCTCCAACAGTCATAATCCATTTACTAAACCATTAAAATAAAACATTTTATTTACAAAAATATTATAAGACTTACAAACAAGATACACTTCAGTCTTAGAAAAGTACAAAAGTTCTGAAATCATTTTTATAAATTTGAGAATTAAAAAATTTATCACGCTAAGACGACGAAATATTATAGAGACTATATTTCTCGGGATATTTAAAATACATAATTTACAGCATAAATAGTAAATATTCATACCTTTAATAATGAATGAAATATTATACTATAAAAAAAACTATTTGCCAACCTTAGCAAATATATATTATAACCCTATAATAACAATTAGTGAGAATCAATATATTGAGTAAAAATTTTTAAATCTTTACTTGTGGTAGGAATAAATTGCATAAAATAGAATCTATTGTCAAAGTGTAATGGAAACTGGCTAATAGAAAAAGAAATCCTACCAACAACTGGGTGATCATAAATAAAAGGAATATTATGTAATTTAATACTATGAACATTAAATCTTTTTTCTAATTTAGACATTTTGTTAAAAAGACTATTTTGTAGTAGATTTTCAAGATTTACATTCTCCTCAGCTAACATTGTAGGCATCAGTATATTTGAATTAATAGCAACATATTTTGCAAACTCTTTCCAGTTTATTAATCTGTCTTTTAATCCATATTCAGAAAAGAAAATGATTTCTAAATACGTTTTTGTTTCTGCCGAAACCCTCAATGTAGGATTACTATCCAACATAAACTTATAAACTTTAGAGTTCATATAAATAAATTTCCGAGAATATTCAAGCATTGTTGGAAATGGATAAAGATCAACTTCCTTTTTATATAACCTAATCATCTTTTCTAAATATTTACTATTAACACGGGGAATATATTCATCATACCCAAATTTTTTAAGGAGGAAGTTTATTTCTACAATAGTGAGTTCCAAAGCCTTGCATATACGAATTAGAGTTTTTCTTGAAGGAATAACTTTCCCACTTTCTATGCGAGATAAAGTTGATGGGTTCTCCCACCCAATCTTTAATGCTAAATCTAATTGACTTAATGGAACAAAACCCTTAGTATGAACTCTAGATCTGAGCTTTCTTATAATATCACCAACACTACCTTTGTAAGTATCTATTGGCATTGTTATTTCCTCTTCTAAATTATCGTAATTATATCACAATACCTTAAGTTTTCATTTGCCAACCTTAGCAAATTCTAAAATATTAATTTGCTATATGTAGCAATGATAAATTGAATGCATTAAGCAATAATCACACATTATGGAAGAAAGAGAGGAGACAATAGACTCATTATTGGTTATAACAACCCCCCGATTGCTTTTACGCGAAACTTCTCAAGAAGATATCCCCACTTTATTCCGGTGGAGAAATGATAAAAGATTTCGAGAATTATGTTCATCCCGAAGAGATTATATAGAATATGAAGATTTTGTTAGAGAAATAAATAATGATTTATCAGACAGCAGACTAATGCAAATGATAATATATAGAAAGGATAATCCAGAATTACCAATTGGAACAATATATGTATTTTCCAAATATTTATTTGAAACCTTCAATTTATATAAAGTATATATAGAAATATATGAATACAATAAATTGTCAATAAATACAGCACGAAGATTAAAACTCAGTGAAGAAGGAAGGCTTTTAAAACACAGATTATTTAATTAACAAAGGTGGGATATACTTATACTTGCAATTTATCCAACAGATCTTGAAAAGGCATATAATTTTCTCAGGTATTGGAATAATAGAAAAACAAAACGCGCAGAAACAACTGAAAAGAATTAATTAATTTGTTATCTTTAAAATATTTTCCTTTCCTTTAAAAAATATTGTGACTAATTTTTGAAATAGATAAAAATCAACGATACCATTATATGGATCATCTAATACAGAAACTTCCCCTTCAAAAAAACTTAATTTGCCTTCGTGCGACATTTGCTTTGCACTTTCTATATCATAAATATTATCAAAGAAATCATAAAATAATATATTATATTTTAACAATAATTCCCTTAATTCATCATAATACATCTGCCATTTATCAAAACTCAAGGAATCTTGCAATTCTATTAAGTAATGCCTAATAATTTTTCTATCTCCTTTACTCATCAAATCTGATATGGTTACAATATTTTCTTTTCCTTTAAAAAATCTCTTAACTATTTTCTTGAATAAAATTAAATCAACCTTGGCTGCAGGCTGATACGGATTATCCGTAACAGAAACAAATCCTGAAAAAAAATTTAATTTTCCTTCACTTGCCATTTTCTTTCCCAAATTTATATCAAAATCACTATAATGAATAGCATGACTATCATAAAAATTATCAAGTAATATATTATATTTGTACAAGACCTCCTTTAATCCATCACAATACTTCTGCCATTTATCATAATTCATAGAGACATCTAATTCTATAAAATAGTATCGGATTTTTTTCCTATGTTTTACATTAGTTAAATTCTGGATATATATAACTTTTTCTTTATTTTGGAAAAATCTTTTGACTAACATTTGGAATAAATAAAAATCAAATTTTCCATATGTAAAATAAAAATAACCTTCAAAAAAGTCTAATTTCCCTTCAGATGCTTTTTGCATTCCCACTGATACTCCAAGATTATTATTATAAGAACCTTGGCTATTATGAATGTCATCAATAGAAATATAACACTCAGATAAGAATTTATTTAAACTATCACAATATTGCTTCCATTTGTCATAATTTAAGGAAGAACCTAATTTTATAAAATAATACCCAGAACGCTTAGTATTTTTTATATCTGTTAAACATAATATACGTGAAATAGACTCCTTCCCTTTAAAAAAATCTTTAACTAATTTCTTAAATAAAGTGAAATCTACCAATTCATAACGAGGTTTCTCTTGCTCATATATAAAGCCTTCAAAAAAATTTAACTCCCTTTCGTTATAGTTTTGCCACCCAAATTTCTTTTCAAAAGTATCATAATCACAAAAATAATTATCATGAAAATCATCAAGCACTATATTATGTTTTAATATACATTCTTTCAACCCGTCACAATACTCCTGCCATTTATCATAATTTACAGAACGGGTCAACTTTATTAAATAATGCCCAATATTTCTTTTCATGTTCATATTTTTTTACTTTACAACATTGTTATATATTATGGAAAAGTGACCACTGCCATCTCGCTTAAACCCATATTCACCTCCTCCAGGAAGACTGTGGCGCTCATCGTTAGCCAAGAGACTCTCCTCCTTATCAAAGGACTATAGACTTTCGTCTACAATCAACTTTATACGATATATGTAAATTGAATGCATTGCCAAGGATAGCAAATTAAAATAAGACTATTTGCTATGCATAGCAATGCACCAAACAGAATACCATGGTATAAAATAGTAATTTAACATGAAATCATACTAATCAAGGGGGCGATAATTAATATGAGAACCAAAATGCAAGTAGATGTTGGGTGCAAGGTTGAAATTGAATCTAGCAGAGGAAAAAGAATGTACACAATTGTTAATGAACTAGAAAATTCAGTTGAAGGAAAAATATCTAAACTATCTCCTATAGGGCAAGCCATTCTAGGTAAAAAAGCTGGAGATAAAGTACAAGTAAATATCAATTCAACCCTAATTGAATACAGAATAGTAAATGTGGAAAATTAACACAATGTCTTTTATACAACAAGGATTGCATAAAAGGGAGAGTTAATTTAAAATATGCACTATGACAAAGAAGTCTAAGATTTATTTCATTCTCATAGTCCTATTGTTCCTGCTATGCTTCTATATAGATTTGCCAAAAGTTACAATAAACCTTGGGTTTATAGGAGTAAAAAAGACAATAACAATAGAACATCCTAGTATAAACATCCCTGGATTTTTAGTAAAATCTCTCAATCCAAGCTTAGGGTTGGATTTGAAAGGCGGTTCGGAATTAGTACTATTAGCTAATACTTCTAAAATCCCACCATCTGAAATTAGTAGTGCAATGAGTGCAGCTCGTAATGTTATCTCCAATAGAGTAAACCTATATGGAATCGCAGATGCAACAGTAACAACTGCAAAATATGGTAACCAAAATAGGATTATAGTGGATTTAGCTGGTGTAAAAAATTTATCCGAAGCAAAAAAATTAGTTGGAGAAACAGCAAAATTAGAATTTTTAACACTTAAATCAAACGTTCCCTCACAGTTACAAAATCTACAAACCATACCTATTAGTTTTTTTAACCCTAAAACAGACCTAACTGGTGCAGATTTAAAAAACGCATCTATTGTATATGAACAAGGTAGCGCAACCCCAAGTATACAGCTTAATTTCAAAGCAGAAGGACTGAACAAATTTTCAGCTCTAGCAAAGGCTAATGTTGGAAAACCAATTGGTATAGTACTTGACGGAAAGGTTGTTGAAAATCCCGTTATAAACAGTGACCTTGCAAATGGAGCATTTTCATCACCTATTATAACGGGAAATTTTTCACTACAACAAGCACAAACATTAGTAGATCAACTGAATGCAGGGGCATTACCTGTACCAGTAAAACTTATAGAGGAAAATACTGTTAGTGCAACACTTGGGAGTCAATCTATTAATGAAAGTCTGGTTGCGGGAATTATAGGGATTATAATAATATTATTCTTCATGATCTGGAATTACAGAACACTAGGGCTTATTGCTGGTTTTTCTCTGATTATTTATACTCTACTCACATTTGCTGTTTTTAAAATTATTCCAATAACACTTACATTAGAAGGAATTGCAGGGTTTATACTATCAATTGGTATGGCAGTTGATGCAAATATTCTTATATTTGAAAGGATGAAAGAAGAGAGAATTTCAGGGAGAACAGAAAAAGTAGTACTCAATCTAGGGTTTAAAAGGGCATGGAATTCTATTAGAGATTCTAATGTTTCAACATTAATTACAACACTGGTTCTATATTTATTTGGGACAAGTGAGATTAGAGGTTTTGCAATAACTTTAGCAATTGGTGTAATAATAAGTCTATTTACGTCAGTCACAATTACAAGAAATTTACTTAGTGCATTTATCACTGATAAAAAGGCAAGATATGAACTTAAATATAGTTAAACACAAATACACATATATAGTAATATCATCAACTCTACTTATCGCAAGTATAGTATTTCTTCTTTTATGGGGTCTGAAGTTAGGAATAGATTTTACTGGAGGAACAACATTCACATATACGGTAAATCGAAGTATTAATATTAATCAAATTCAAAGTTATTTAACTTCACAATATTCGCAAAGTACAATAATAAAAGAAAATGTAAATACATATCAGGTAGAAGTACCTCCCTTATCTCAAAGTCAACTATCAAAACTACAAAATGAAATCTATAAAAAATTTAACCTAGGAAAAGCACAAAGTATTACAACTATTGGACCGACAATTGGAAGTCAACTTAGAAACGATGCCATTTATTCCATAATAATTGTTATGATCGGAATAATCCTATATATTGCATGGGCATTCAGAGAGGTACCAAAACCGGCCAACTCTTTCATATTTGGATCATCAGCAATACTTGCAATGGTACATGACACAGTAATTGTACTAGGAGCATTTGCAGTTCTTGGGCATTTTCTAGGTGCACCTGTTGATACATTATTTATCACTGCAATTTTAACTGTTATTGGGTTTTCAGTACACGATACAATTGTTGTATTTGATAGAATTAGGGAAAACCTACTAAAAAAAGAAGTCTCAGATTTTGCAAGCATAGTAAATAATTCGCTTATGCAAACCTTGAATAGATCCTTAAATACATCATTTACAGTATTACTTGTACTCGTAGCATTATTTATATTAGGAGGAATAACTATAAGATGGTTTACTGTAGCCCTACTTATTGGTATATTTTCAGGTACATATTCTAGTATATTTGTCGCAAGTCAACTTCTTGTAATATACTATGAATATAAAGATAGAAATAGAAAACAATGATAAATTCAGCTGGTGGAATAATCAGAAATAATAATGGGGATATTTTTCTTATATACAATACAAAAGATAAGACATATCAATTCCCCAAAGGACACATTGAAAAAGGAGAAACACCAGAGATGGCAGCAATTCGAGAAGCAATGGAAGAGACAGGATACCAAAATATTGCAATAGAAAATAACACTCAAAAATATAAAGTTACATACACTTTTAATGATTCTTTTGACAAAAATAGGTTGAAGAAAAAACAGGTTGTATTTTTCCCAATGATTCTTAAGAGTGAAGAACAATCTGATACACAAGAGATGATAGATGAAAACCTAGAGGGATCATGGTTTTCCCCACTGGAAGCAATGGCAAAACTTTCCTTTGTAAATTTAAAAGATATACTCAACAAATATTTAACCTCAAGGAAATAATAATAAACAGCATTATTACTTTAATACATTGATATTCTTAAACAAATTTTATATCTTTATTTTGGATTCCATTCTTAAAATCTGTGCCTGACAATATTTTCTTAGAGAATCTTTGTATTTTTAAAACCTTTAAATAAAAATCAGCACAACCAATATATAAATCTTTAGACAAAGGCAATATCTTCCCGGGTATATCAGATTCAATATCAGATACCTCTGTATCATAGATATTTACACCAGTACCTCCAAACATTGTCCATGCAGGATAGAAAGCTCTAACTTTATTCTTAATATCTTCGGATCTATCCAACCAATCAATTCTAGCATTCTCGTAACTAAAATCATTTGTAAAACAATAGGTAGCATCCATACTGTTTTGTTTGGTAGGAATAATAGATTTAATGTTTTCTAAAACATCAACCAATAACTCACCACCAATCATGCCAACCCTATCTCGTAGAATATGATAATTATCACCCTCAGTAATCATTATTTTTTTCTGTTTTAGAATATCTCCTTCATCCATACCTTTAGACATTTTCATAATAGTAACTCCACCTGACGTAGAACCTAAAAGCAAAGATGTCTGTACTGGAGTAGCCCCTCTAAGTTGAGGAAGATATGACCCATGAACATTAATGAATTCTGTAAGATTAAGCAAATCTTCACCAATAATCTTTCCAAAGGAAGCTACAATTGCAAAATCAGATTTTTTTAAAATATCCTTATTCAATTCCTTAAATACAACAACCTTGATACCATTTGATCTTGCAAAATTAGCAAAATCACTATCTATGTTATTTTTCACAACACAACAGGAGATTTGAAATTTGGACATGAGAAAGCAGAGTACTTTAGATGAAAAATCATCCGATCCAAAAAATACAATTTTTATTTCTTGACTCATATATGCAATTATAATATATTATTTGGTATAATATTACAGTTAAGATAAATATTAACTTTTTAATTTATGATGAAGATATACTATTATGATAATAATTACAATATTAACTTCTATTGCAGCCGTAGCTGCTGGGGGTACCCTATACTACAAACAAAAAAAATTCTCTAATCAAGAAAAAAAATTAAAAGAAGATATCGAAAAAGCCAAGAAAATCCCAGAAGGCAAAGAAATTGAGATTGCGTCTGAAAGGGCGAAAGAAATAATATACTCTGCAAAAAATAAGGCACTTTCAATTGTTAGGGATGCCGAGAATAAACAATTAGAAATACAAAAAAACCTATCTCAAAGAGAGGAAATGATAGATAAACGTAGCAGAGAAATTGACGTTAGGGCAGGAAGAATTGAAGAAAAAGAAACCCAAGTTGAAAAACTTAGAGAGGAAGCAGAAAATATAAAAAGAAATTTAGAAGGTAAACTTGAAGAAATTTCCTCACTAACAAAAGAAGATGCAAAAAAATTACTAATCGAGCAGGTTGAAACAGAATTGACAGGAGAAAAAGCAAAGAAAATAAGGGTTTTAGAAGAAGAAATAAAATTACAAGCAGAGGAGAAAGCAAAAACAATTTTAATTAATGCAATGGAGCAAACAGTTAGTGATTATGTTGCACCAGCAACAACATACATACTGGATCTGCCAAATGATGATATAAAGGGGAAAATTATAGGAAAGGAAGGTAGGAACATAAGGGCTTTTGAGAAAGCAACTGGGGTTGATTTAATAATAGATGATGTGCCAGGTAGCATCACTATATCATGCTTCGACCCATACAGGAGAGAAATAGCAATACTTGCTATGAAGAAATTAATAGAAGATAAAAGAATACACCCAGGAAAAATTGAAGAAATGGTAGCAAAGGCGAAAGAAGATATTGCTAGAGAGATTAAAAAATATGGAGAAAAAATTGTCTATGAGTCAGGAATGTCAAATTTAAATCCAGAACTTGTAGCTCTTTTAGGAAGAATGAAATATAGGTATAGCTATGGACAAAACTTGGGTGTTCATACAATGGAAATGGTAAGAATTGCAGCAAATATAGCAGAAAGTATAGGTGCAAATGTTTATTTATCAAAAAAATGTGCTCTATTCCATGATATAGGTAAGGTTGTAACGGCAGAACAAGAAGGATCCCATATTGAAATTGGGGCAGAAATTGGTAGAAAATATGGTCTAGAAGATGATGTAATTAATGCAATATTTGCTCATCATGACATGGCAGAACCTTCATGCACTGAAAGTGCAATTACCAAAATAGCAGATATTATATCTGGATCAAGACCTGGTGCAAGGAATAACTCTTCAGAGGTATATGCAATAAGGATTAAAAAATTAGAAGATACAGTAAAATCTTTTCCAGAGGTCTCAGAAGCTTATGCAATACATGCAGGAAGGGAAGTAAGAGTTATAGTAAAACCTAATATTGTTGATGATAATAAAATGGTTTTATTATCACATGAAATTGCAAAAAAAATAGAAAAGGAAAATACTTATCCAGGGTATGTACAAATTACACTCATTAGAGAAACAAGGGCAACTGCAAAGGCAAATTAAGATATGAAGGAAAGGATATACTCTGATCAACTACATAATTTCTATAACAAAGAAGTACTAGTTAAAGGTCATCTATATCAAAAAAGGGTACTCGGTAAAATTATATTCTTAATATTAAGGGATAGTAATGGTCTAATACAGTGTATAGTTGAAGATGAAGTCGAAAAAGAAAAACTCAAGAGTATTATGGATGAAAGCCCTCTTGAGATTGAGGGTATATGTAAAGAAGAAAAAAGAGCACCTGGAAAATGTGAAATACACAATCCAAGGATAAAAATATTATCAAAGGTAAATGAACCACTTCCTATAGAAATTAATAAACCGGTTATAAATGCTAATTTAGATACAATTCTTGACCATAGAGCAATATCCCTTAGAAATCTAAAATTAAGGTCGATTTTTAAAATTCAAAGTTCAATGGCACAGGCATATAGGGAATATATGACAAGTATAGGTGCAACTGAGATATTTATTCCAACAATAGTAGGATCAGCAACAGAAGGGGGATCAGAGCTATTTCAAATAAAATATTATGATAGAAATGCATACTTAGGGCAAAGCGCTCAACTTTATAAACAAATGGCAATAGGGTCATTTGAGAAGGTATTTTCAATTGCTCATTCATACAGGGCAGAAAAATTTGGAACTTCCAGACATACTTCAGAGTTTATACAATATGATTTTGAAATGGGCTTTATTAAAAGTTATCAAGACATTATTGATACAGGAATTAATGTTATCAAATATATATCTCAATACATTAATAAGGTAAATAAAGAAGATATAGATTCTCTTGAAGTATCGTTACCTACTCTACCCAAAAAAATACCACAAATAAAGCTTAAAGAAGCTCAGGAGATGATATTTAAAGAAACTGGACTTGATGAGAGATCAGAAAATGATCTTTCTCCTGAGGGGGAAAGACAAATTTCCAAAATCATAAAAGATAAACACAATTCAGACTTGGTTATAATTACACATTACCCAACGTCAAAAAGACCTTTTTATACAATGCCCGATAAAGACAACCCTGAAGATACACTAAGTTTCGACTTTATATTAAGAGGGGAAGAAATCACAACAGGATCACAAAGAATAAATGAGTATGATATGATTGTTGCTGCAATATATAAAAAGGGGTTAAAAGTAGAAGATTACGAAGATTATTTAGAAATATTTAAATATGGTATGCCACCAGAGGGTGGTTTTGGAATGGGATTTGAAAGGTTAACACAGCAATTACTTAATTTATCTAACATCAGGGAAGCAACCCTGTTTCCTAGAGATGTTAAAAGATTACGCCCATAATATATTAGGTAAGAGCATTAACATAATAATCGAAGGTCCCTTGCGTTCCATCTGTAAAGTATACTACACCAGAGAATACATATATTGGAGTAAGATACTGCCTATAATTATTCCCCTGATAGTACCCTAAAGAAATCTTATTTATATAAAACTTTGATACTGACTGAGGAGAACTTTCAGGAGAGAGAGAGTCACTATTGTCTTGAGATATATACACCAAAGCACCCTTCCCACTTTTTATTTCTGAATAAGCAGTTTCTGGTGAAACTATATAATAAGTACTATACGAGGAAGTATTTATGTGATAATTCACAAAACTTGCTTGAATCAATCCATCTAAATTCGATATATTTGTACTATTTATAAGGAATTGAATTGTAGATGTTTTGGGATTATCAGAATATACTTTGTATCCATTAATGTTTTTAGAATAAAATACATAATACCCATTTGTAAGAGCACCAGTAACATTAGAAAGATCAATACTGCCAGACTCAGGATTAATACTAACTGGCACAGTAGAAAAATTAGACATGTTTAAACTTGGAATAAGAGAGTTTTGAGAAGTTGAAGCTGTACTTAAGGATGAGAGAAAATCATATACAGCACTAACTGCATCTGAGGGTGAAGAAAAGTTATTGGTTGTATACTGGTTTTGGGCCTGATAGGATAAATATGAATTAATTGATGTAGTAAGATTAATAGTGAAATTTAATGAATCAATATTAAAAATGATATCATGTTCATTGCTCTGCCATTCATATTGGACATCCCCTAATTGGTTGTATGAGTTAACATTCTGTACTCCCATATTTGAAACAAGAGTCTGTGCATTAGCAAGGGAGTCAACGCTAACCTGAGGACTGATCACACTATATACATTCATAATATTTCCTACCTGTGGAAATCCTCCAGAAGGTGTGGAGAGAACATAAGTTGGATTATCCCCTGAAGGAAGAGAGATACTTTTAAACACAGGAGGTGTAATAGGACCAAAACTTTCTGAAGCAATTTGATTCTTATGTATTAATTTATTATTTTTAATAATTTTACTCACAATAGAGGTTATTAATGACATAATGATAATACCTGCAAGAATAATTGCACCCACTACAAAGAATCTTTTAGTATAAGAAATTACCTTCGTTAATGCTGACATATCTCTATTTTTAATATATAATCACTTAATATTACAGCATTTAATGCGTTATGACAAACAAAGAAATCAGAACAAGAATAGCCCCATCACCAACAGGAGACCCTCATATTGGAACTGCATATATAAGCATATTTAATTTAGCATTTGCAAGACAGAATGGAGGAAAATTTATAATAAGGATAGAAGATACAGATAGAGAAAGATACATTGAAGGTACAGACAAGATAATTATTGAAAACCTCAACTGGCTAGGCATTGAGGCAGATGAATCTCCAGAAATTGGAGGACAATATGCCCCTTATGTACAATCCAAAAGGTTACATATTTATAAAGAATATATAAAGAAGCTTTTAGATAACGAAAGTGCATACTATTGTTTTTGTACAAAAGAAAGACTAGAAGGGCTTAGAAATACACAAATACATTCACACACACAACCGAAATATGACAAGAAATGTTTATCCCTAACTAAAGAAGAAGTAGAAATAAATATAAAAGAAGGAAAAGAGTATGTCATAAGACTAAATGTAAAGCCAGGAATAGATATAAAATTTAATGACCTTATAAGAGGAGAGGTTTCTATTAATACAGACTCAATAGATGATCAAGTACTAATAAAAAATGATGGATTCCCTACTTATCATTTTGCATCAATTGTAGATGACCATCTTATGAAAATAACGCATGTCATAAGAGGGGAAGAATGGATATCTTCAACCCCCAAACATATACTTTTATATAAAGCGTTTGGATGGGAAGTTCCATCATTTGCCCATACATCACTTCTTAGAAACAAAGATAGGTCAAAAATATCAAAAAGAAAAAATAATACATCTATTTTATGGTATAAAGAACAAGGATATTTACCTGAGGCAATAATCAACTTTCTTATACTTCTTGGATGGTCTAATCCTTCTGGAGAAGAAATTATATCCACACATGAGTTCATAAAGAAATTTTCTTTTGATAGGATGACAAAATCTGGACCAATATTTGATATAGATAAATTAAACTGGATTAACGGTGTATATATAAGAAAAAAAAGTATAGATGAATTGAAAAAATTGGTTAAACCATATTTAAAATATGATATCAAACCATCAAAATTAGATAAAATATTGAAAATTACTCAAGAAAGGATAAAAAAATTAAATGAAATTAATGACTTAATTTCATTTTTTGTAGAAGATATTTTTCCTCCTTCGGAGTTATTACATGAAAAATATGACAAAGAAACTACAGATAAAATATTAAAGTTTGCATTAAAAACCTTAAAAGATAATGGTATTAATAAAGACAGTGAATTAAAACTTAAAGAGCATGCATTACAAGAAAAATATAATGTAGGAGATTTTTTCATGGTCATTAGAATTGCAACATGTGGAAGAAAGGTATCTCCTCCTCTTATAGACACACTTGATATACTAGGAATAGAAGAAGTTGAAAAAAGAATACAAAACAGCATTGGGAGATAGTTTAATGGCAAAACATTGCGCTCTGGACGCAGAGACTCTAGGTTCGACTCCTAGTCTCCCAAAAATTATCTATATTTACAAAAAATACACATAAAATTATTCTATTAAGTTAACACACTCATTAAAATTTGCTATGCATAGCAAAGACAAATTTATCAATAAGTATTACGATATAATTACTGATTAAATATATAGACTTAAAAAGTTTATTTATATTAGAAGTATATTTTTACTGTAAGACATATTTATGAAAATTATTCTACTTGCTGGAAGTTTCTATCCAAAAATTTCTGGGAGTGCTACAGCTACATATTTAATAGCAAAAGATTTATCTAAAAGGGGTCACAATATCACTGTCGTTGTGGATGAAGGAAACAAACAATTACTTAAGAATGAAGATCTACCTTTCAATGTTGAGTATATTAACTCATATATTGATTTTGCTTTAGGAAATGTTGGTTTTCGTGATGTTACAATACAATTACATAATTTACTTAAAAAATCCAATTTTGATATTTTACATACATTCAGCTATATGCCGATGTTCCTTTTTTCATTAATGAGAGATTTGTATGAATTTCCTGTAATATTCACTTTTTGGAATACTCCATATAAAAAGCAAAGAGCATTTGGATTATATAAGGAACCTGAATTAGATTTACAACTTGCAAAGAATATCATTCAAATGCAGAAATATGATCAATTAATTCTGGGGAGTAAATGTAGTTATGAGTCTGCATTATTTTTAGGTGCTGATCCTAAAATCACTAACTTCACTTATCACGGCATAGATATTGATGAATTTAATACAGATCTAAAAAATAATAGTAATCTTGATCTCAGACTTTATTTTGGTAACAACCTTACTAACAATGACATCTTAATTACTTTACCAGGAAGGATAACACAACAGAAAGGAATAAAAGAAGGTATTGAAGCATTTGCTTTGGTAAATAAAATCTACCCTTCCAAGCTTTTGTTGACTGGAATGATTGATCCATATAGTGAATCTTTTGCTAAAGAAATCAGAGATCTGGCCTCTACACTTGGAGTAAGTAATAAAGTTTTAATACCAAATAAAATAATATTAAGAAGGCATATGCCAGAAATATATAAACGATCAAATATAGTTATTACACCTTCGTATTATGAGGGATTAGGGTTTACTGCCATAGAAGCATTGGCTTTAGGAATACCATTAGTTGCTACTAACGTCCCAGGGTTAAATGAAGTTGGGATAGATGGATATAATTGTTTAATGGTACCTCCAAAAAATAGTAAAAAACTAGCCGAATCAATATTGACCCTCCTGAAAAATAAATCGTTAGCCAATCAGTTAGCTAGTAATGGGCCAGAAAGCATTCAAAAATTTGATATGAGTAAATTTGTAGACTTTATAGAGGAATCTTATACTAATATTATATTTAGAAAACAAAATGCCTGAAACATTAACAAGCTGTATATTTGCAGGAGGAAGAGCAACAAGACTATATCCACATACATTGAGACCCTCCAATCAAAAACCTTTATTACTTATGGGATCATCAGATAGACGTTTAATAGATTTTTCTTTAGAGATAAGTGCAGTCGCTGACCATAGTTTTGTTTTTACCAATCATGATCCTATAAAATCTGAAGAAGTTGAAGCACATATTTCCATGTTTCCTAACGTAATACCTCTAATGGATAAAAGAGAAGTAGGTGCTGGATCTTTACTCGATTATTACCGAATTCTTTGTCGTGAAGATCCTAATGGGAATATGGTTATATTATGCTCGGATCATGTATATGAAGGATTCTCATTATCTGCTTTTAGTAAATACCATAATGATATGCAAAAAGATATGACAATATTGGCAGTTCCTCCCAAAAATTATGGATCATATATTGAAGTAGAAAATGGACTTGTATTGGCCACTCAAGAGAGTTACACTGAAGGTTGCTTAAGTTCTACAGGTACATATATAATGAAAAATAGAGCTCTTCTAGAATGTCTTCGAACTAAAATATTGGAAGGTTGGGATGGAGAATTATTCAGTGTGTATTCTCATATCTTTCTTCCTATGGTAATGCAAGCTAATGTTGCATCTTTTACTTTACCTGAAAATGGATATTGGGATGATACAGGAACACTGCAACGATATTATAGAAATAATATGCGATTAAGTAAAAATAGAAATGTAATCTCTAGAAAAGCACAAATTAATTCTAATGTGGAAATTCATTCAAGTGTGATTTTAGATGATGTTGATTTAAGTAAAGTCAAAGAAATAAAAAAAAGTATAGTTTCTTCATCATTAAATGGTTATAATGTTACTAGAATAGATGAATAAAAAAGAAGAAAATAAAATTAAAAATTGGGAACATTTAAATTCCCATGAATTATTTAAACATTCACGAATTACTTTGATAGAAGATGATGTAAAGCTTCCAAATGGTCAAATAATTTCCTATTTAAGATTTGCAAATACAGGAAATGCAATAACTATTTTATGCATAAAAGAAGAAAAAATTCTTATCCAAAAAGAGTATTCATATCCTGTTAACGAAGTATTATACCAATTTCCTGGCGGAAAGGTTGAAAAAGGAGAAACATCTTCCCAAGCAGCTAAACGCGAATTAATGGAGGAGTCTGGATACAAATCTACCAAATTAGAACAAATTGGGTGGTATTATATAAATAATCGTAGAACAGATGCAAAAATGTTTATTGTGTTAACACAAAATCCTGAAAGTGGTCACAAAACACAAGGAGACTTAGAAGAAGATATACGTTCTGAATGGATCCCATTCTCTACTCTTGAAAAAATGATTTTAAATGGGAAAATTGTTAATTATTCTGTACTTGCAGCCTGGTCATTTTTTAAAGCAAAAAAAATGTAGTTTTTATGGATTATACATTTTTGTTATTACTAAATCATAAAGCTTTTTGCCATATCTTGTAACTGTTGGTCTATCAGTAGAAAATATTGCATTATTGCTATATCCAATGATATATCCAATTGTTACTAGTGATGCCTTAAGTATATCACCTTTATTAGGAGCTTTTACATATATCATGATCCAATCGTCATTATACTTATCCACAATATCAAAGTATTGTAATATTTTTTGATAATTAATATTTTTCGAAAATATATCAAAATAATTTAAATTTTTAAATGGTCCAATTATTTTTTGTCCTGTAAATATAAAAAAACCATTCATATCATTTTGAATTTTTTTTGAGTTAGTAGGACTACAAATTTTTATGTAGAAACAACCTTTAGTGTACAAACTAATATTGTTATAATTATCAATATTTCCAATTAAAGATAGTAGTTTATTTGTATATAAACCATCACTGTCTAATTTTAAAATATAGTATACAAGTTCAGTGGGTATTCTATTTGCAATAAGTGCATTTATTGTATGATATGGTGTAGTTCCTAAACATCTTGGGTTTAACTCTGTTAGCCTTAATACAAATTTATTATCTTCAGTTTTTTCTATGATGTAATCAGGCCCAAATATTCCTGTGAATCCAAACAATCTATATAATTCTTTTCCTATAGCTATTGCCGATAATTTATATTGTTGCTGTATTTCTTCTGACCAAATAGTAGACCAATCATTCCCAACACCAGTGGTATCTTTTCCTTGTAACTCCTTAATACCTGTTGGTTTATGACCTAATGGATCAAGTATAACAATACAGTTTTTATCATCTCTTGGGATAACACATACAGATCCACTAGTATGATAATAAATATTCTTCACCTCAGGAGAAATCTTAATTTTTTCATTTTTGGGGATGTTCTTCCATATTTTATTTTTCATTACTT
>JAJZLI010000058.1 GCA_021803645.1 bacterium | reverse complement strand
TACTGCTTCTGTAACTTTCTCTCCAAGAAAACTTTCTGCATCAGCTTTCAATTTTGAAAGAACCATAGCAGAAATAGCCTCAGGAGCTAACCATTCATCACCAAAATGAACTTCAACACCCCCTGAAGAAGATTTCCTAATTTCAAAAGGAAAAACTTTTAAATCCCTTTGGACTTCAGGATCATTGAAATTCCTACCAATCAACCTCTTAATAGAATAAAAAGTACCTTTTGGATTTAAAACCATTTGATTTTTTGCACTAATACCTACTGCCCTAGATTTATCAGGAAGTATAGCTACAACAGAAGGGGTAGTTCTTGCTCCCTCGCTATTTGGGATAACAGAAGGAGAACCTCCCTCCATAAAAGCGACAGCACTATTTGTTGTTCCTAAATCGATTCCTATTATTTTTGACATAAAATTATAATAACTAAAATAAAATTAAATTTGTTTCTTTGACACAATTACCCTTACTGGTCTTACAATTTTACCATTTTGTAAATATCCAACCCTTACAATATCAGTAATCTTATTATCTTCATCCCCAATTACAGTACCAACAACTTCACTCTCCAGGGGAGAATAATTATCTCCAACCTTAACATCCTGTACCACTAATCCTTGAGAGGATATTATCTCCATACATTTTGCATAAATATTTCTTATGCCCTCCATAAAAGGAGAAGACCCCCCATTTTTTTCCATATGCGTAATATATAGATTAATATCATCAACTATATCTAAAAATTGCCTTAGGATAATACTATCAGACATACTCTGAGCATTTGACTTATCAACTTCAACTCTTTTTTTAAGATTTTGATAATCTGAAAGAGCTTTCTTAAGAGAAGATAGTGCTTCCTGATAGGAAGTATTCAAATCTTCCTTTTCTTTATCCTTAACCTCAAGAAGTTTCTTTAGATCTGCAATTTCTTTTTCTTTTTCATCTAAAGTTTTAACCATTTCTTCCTTTATAAAAGCACCCGCTGAACTATCTTTTTTTAAATCTCTATTATTATTTTTTGTATGTTTTTTTTGTTTTTCCATAATTTTTAAGTATATATCTATTAAATAAATTACCAACCAGAAACTGCTTCTTCAATGGTATTTCTTACGTACCTAACTAGAGGAAGAACATTTTCATAACGCATTCTCAATGGACCAATAACTCCTATGTATCCCTGTTCCCCTCTATGCAACCTAAACCCTGAAAACACTATTGAACTTTTTGCAAAACTAGAAAAACCAGATTCTTCTCCTATGAGAATTTTAATATCACCGTCAGAAGATGAACCTTTGTCAAAAATGCTTTCCAGAATACTGTAATTTTCTATTACAGAAAGTAAATTTTTCAATACAGAAAGATCCTCAAATTCAATATAATCTAAAATATCAGAAATACCAGCGTAATAAATTGAATCTGACGCAATAGCAACTGCTATATACTTTAACTTTGTAGCTAAAAGTTCTACACACCTCCTAAGTAATCTATCCCTCTGGAATTTTTCCTTATTCAACTCCTCCCTGATCATCATTTCCTCTGTATAGTTTAACTCATTCTCTGAAAGTATATTCTCTAAAAAATACCTCAAACCAACAACTGTAGGAATCCTTCCTGAAGAAAAATTTTCCTTCTCCAAAAAACCCAACTTTATAAGATCAGACATGTCATTCCTTATTGTTGCAGGAGATGCCTTTATTTTATATCTCTCCCAAACTACAACAGAACCAACAGGTTGAGCAGTCTTCATAAACTCCAATATTATAGATTTTAATATTTTCTCCTGCCTTGGTGTCATAATCTTAGCAAACATCAACACAATTTGCTAACGCTATATTAGCATCATAAAATTTTATTGTCAAGACTCAAGCATTGAAAATATAAAATTGTATCAATAAAAGTAAAATTGGTACAAATAAAAAGGTCCTCCATTGCCATTACATAAACTATGAGGCGCTGATATATGCAACAGATATACTCACTTGCCAATGATTTCTATCCTTTGTATACTCTATTAAAATGAATGCCTCGCTGCCTAAAATAGTCATAACAATTTTACTTTCAGTTTTAATAACAATATTTGAACCTTTC
This sequence comes from bacterium, assembly GCA_021803645.1. Taxonomy (GTDB): domain Bacteria; phylum Patescibacteriota; class Dojkabacteria; order JAKAPS01; family JAJZLI01; genus JAJZLI01. Next base: position 1,874 of record JAJZLI010000058.1, on the reverse strand, counting down.
GTCATCGAAAAATTGTATACTCCACAGAAATTTAACTCTACTATAGAAATAAAGACAAATTTACCAATGACAGTCTACATTAATGGAAAAAATAAAGGGGAGGCTCCAGAAGAGGTAAATAATGTTATGCCTGGAAACAATGATATATCTCTCTACTATTCAGGAAAAAGAGTTTTCAATGAAGAAATTCCTGCAGAAACTTCTTCCCCTAATACCGTTATTCAATGGATAGCTTTGACAAATCAGGAATCATACGGATATTTTATATATTATAAGAAAAATAATACTGGACAAGAATCAGTTAACCTTTCATCAAATATAAATTCTTCCCTAGTACTAGATAATACAAATACATTTTATGGAAAGTCTATATCAAAAATATTACATCCAGGAACGCATAAATTTGTCATTAATAGTAAATCTATTAATATTACATATATCAACTTTCAAGTTATAAAAGGATACAATACATATATACAATTAATATAAAAAATAATGGAAGGACAACTTGCAATAAAATTTAAAAGAATATTACCAACGACCCTAATATATTGGGGAGCAAACTTCTTTGGAGAGAGAATTGCAAAAAATGTTGCATCAAATGCAGGTAATGTAATAATAATCGATTCTTTTTCAAAAAATAAAGTATCTGTAATAAGAAAATTAAAAGAAGAATCTCAGTTTCAAAAAGGTGAAATAAAAATGATAGATGTCGATTCGGTAAATAATTTAGAGGAGATTATACCTAAAGTAAATTTTTCCATTTTTTTAGGAAATTTCTTCATACCTGAGGATGACAACCTTAAAAAAAGACTCAACTCAATAGAAAATTTTATAAAAATTTCAAGAGATAGAAATTCCAAAATATGTGTAGCAATAAATATAAATAAGAGTGGAAATAATGATTTTTTGGAATTATCCAATCATATATATAATTTTGCAATAACAAATATAAAAAGCTTTGGAGGGGTACTTGTAAGGATAGCGGAAATATATGGAGAGGATATGAATGATTTCATAGAAAACCCAATAAATAAAATTGTACATTCAATAAAAAACGAAAACATAATAAAAATAGATAAAGAACATGAATTTTACCATTATATATATATCGATGATGCAATATCAGGAATAATTCCTCTAATATTTACAAATAATGATGGAGAGTACTATTTATCTGATAAAGAAGATATATCTAATATATCATTGTGTTTTAGGATATCTGATATTACCGGGATAAAAGTAGAGAAACATGAAGGTCAAGAAAACAACTCCCCTACAAGAGAAGATAGAATAAAAACAATATCTAATCTTCCTCCAGAATGGGTACCAAAAACAAGGTTTGAAAATGGGCTTGAGAGAACAATTCAGGCAAAGCTAGAATCTCTCAATAAAAAAGCAGTTGATGTATCCCATATATTAACTAAAAATGTGAAAAGTAAATCTTCTCCTTTAAGCAAAAACATAAATTTATCAGATTTTGATAAAATAAAGAAAACATACTTAAAAAATGAATACTTAAATAAAGAATTTCTGGGAGAGAATACGCAAAAAGCCAGAGAAAAAATACGTAAAAAGAAGTTCTTGACAAGGTTTCTAGTATTTTTGATCATATACATAGTAATAATTACTCCTTTATTTGTACTGTATATAAATTCCTACTTCATAGGAAATGGAATTACAATGCAACAATATTTTATAAACAAAGGAGAGATACCTAACGCAATTTCAGTAAATAAACAAACTCGAAATGAGATAAACATCGAACTTAGTTACATCGGCATACTAAGTTTTTTAAATAGATACATCCCTCAAGTAAAAAACCTTCCAAATCTACTGTATGAGACAGAAAACATAAACTTATCCCTCCTAAA
>JAJZLI010000008.1 GCA_021803645.1 bacterium | reverse complement strand
TTATGAATTTACTTCTGATTCCAATCTTGCAAGAATTTTTGATAATTGTAGTGTTATTAGCACTGCAAGAATTGTAACTATTAGGGCATATACTAGCAGGGATATGGCCCCGCTACCTTTTGGTAACCATTTTTTTATATATGAATTTATAACATCCTCAATGAGGTTGTTCCATGCAAGTGCTGCAACAAAACCAAAACCCGATGTTATTAATGTTAATGTTTGCTTTACTGTTGCTATTGCAAGTTCATTATTTTTTTTCTTTTCTTCTATTTTTTTCATATGAGAATACTTGTATTATTATATAATGATTTTTTTACAAATATAAGTGAGATTTGAAAAAAACAATAAATCCTTTTTATAAAATCCCTTGTGTACTATAATTTTTATATGAAGGTTTCTGTATCTGATAAGATTTACAAATTAATAACTCTATTGCTTGGTATCTTTTGGGTTATTGATGGAATCCTTCAGTTTCAGCCTCAAATGTTTACACAACAATTTCCTTTGAGGGTGTTATATCCACTATTATCTGGGCAACCTATATTTCTAAGATCATTAATTCATTCAGGCATAATCATTTTTTCTAGCCATATTATTGTGTTTAATCTTCTTATTGCATCCCTTCAGTTACTAATTGGTCTTATATTAATTATTCCTGATTTGAAAAAATTTATAAATATGGCATTGTATATTTCTGTCATCTGGTCTTTGGTTATTTGGATTTTTGGGCAAGGTTTAGGAATGTTACTGACAGGTTCTGCTAGTTTCTACACAGGGGCTCCTGGGCCAGCTATTCTTTATATTATTATTGCCATATTTCTCCTTTCCAAAAAATCTATTCCAGAATATTATATGCCTCAGGTTGCAGGTATTATTTTATTTATTGGGGGGGTACTGAATGAAACTTATATGTTTTGGACCAAAGCAGGGCAGAGTATGTTGTGGAATTTCTATTTAGGTAATAATACTGTTCTTATTAATGCTATAGCAGTTGGTATTCTTTTTATTTTGGGAATCTTGCTTATAATAAAACCTACAAGGATTTTGGGTTGGATATCTATATTCTTTTTACTAATTGTATGGTTTGCTGCTCAAGGTTTGGGAGGTATTCTTACTTTCCCTAATGGTTTTGCTACAGATATATCCTCTGTCCCCCTATTTATTCTTATGCTTATACCTTTACTTTATCATAAAGGAGATTATTCATTTTCTACAATTTTTGATGAAAAAACCCATGATGGAATCATAAATCGTGTGGTATTAAACAAATGGTTTCTTGCAATTATTATTTTATTTATTGGAATTCTTATGGGGTTTGTGTTCAATATAAATATTAATTCAACTCATAAAAGTTCTGGGGGTATAACAAATATGTCAATGTGATATTTTCTTTGGTAAACTAACTTTTTATTAATAAAATTTATTAGTGCTAATGCATTGTTATGTTTTATGTCTTTTGATTTATATAGTATAGGAATCTTTTTATTATTGTTCCAATAATTCCTCTTTATATCCTACTTGGAATTTCCTCTATCTTGTAGAGTTACGAGATAACCATTCTCATTCTGTACATTCTTTTTTACTGTATTTTTAATAGATTCTTTCTTGACTATTTCTGATCTTGAAGGAATGTGTTATTTACTTCTATTACTAGATATCTGCTTACAATATCTAATACAAAACAATCAAAAGATATAAAAAGGTGTTTTATTGATTTTAAATATTCTTTATTATTTCTGAGATTGTAGGTCTTTGACCATACATGAGAAGATATATTCTTAGTAATTTTGCACTAAGTAATATCCCTACAATAATTGAAAGTATCAAAACTCCTATACTTGTAGCAAGTTGCCATAAAGGTACTACAGAGACCCCAAATCTTAACATTACAAGGACTGGAGAGGAAAATGGAAATATTGTAAATATTTTCCATATAATACTATTTGGAAATAATATTAGTAATGAATAAAACCAATATGGTGCAATTGCAAATATCCCAAATATTGCAGATGCTCCCTGTGCCTCTTTGACAGTAGATGTTATTGCTGCAACAGAAGCTGATAGTACAGCAAATAACAAATATCCTAATATGAAATATATTATTCCAAAGATCCAAAAATGTGCAGGTATTGTAATTGTGCTAAAAATTCCTCCAAATTGAGACGATGCCATATGTAAAAGTACTGGTATTACTGCTACCCATACAACTACCTGAACTAATCCTGCAAGGCCTATTCCAAGAACTTTTCCAGTGATAAGCTGATTTGGAGAAACTGAAGATAACAATACTTCCATTAACCTATTTTCCTTTTCCTCTCCAAGTCCTTGTAGTACATATGTTGATGAAAATATAAGTGCAAGCGCCATTAGAATACTAAATATGCCTGGTACTATTAGATTTTGTATATTATATTGTGTTTGGGAGACAGTTCCTGTTGATGTTAGTGTTGTTGATGATATATTAGGAGGTGTTTCTACCCGTTCTATTATAATTGGAGATACTTTACCTATAAGTAAATTTACTGATAGAAACTTTGTTATTTCCTCTTGCGATGTTGATGATACTTTAGTTCCTGCATTGATTGCAAAACTTTCAATTTTTCCAGTGGTAATATAATTGTGAGGAATAACTACATATTCCTCTATATCTCCAGAAACGAGAGATTTTGTAGCTTCACTTGTTGTTTTGTACGGAATAAATGTTACACTTCCTTCTTTTGTAAATTTATTGAATCCTCCAATTTGATCTACATATCCTATTTTTGTAATAGATGTAGCTTGTTGAGTTGATTTTGATGTGGAGTGGATTATTCTCATACCTACCAACGCAATAATTGGAAGAGCAATAGTTAATATTATAAATCCTGGTCTTTTTATTGTGGATATAAGTTCATGTTTAAATATTAGTAAAGATTTATTCATGGTTTTTTCTTTGCTACTTTTAAGAATATCTCATTTAATGTAGGTTCTGCTATTTCGAATCTATTTATGGTTATATTTTTATCCATTAAAATTTTCAGTATTTGCTCTGGAAGAGTATGGTTTTCTAAAAATAGTTGAGTATATCCATCTTTCTCTTTTCTATTTTTTACCCCAGGAATTTGTCCTAGCTCTCCTTCATATGTAAGAATAATAGAGTTATCTCTATATTTTGTTTTTATCTCCTTTAAATTTCCATATAATACAGATTCCCCTCCATCAATCATTAGTATTCTGTCACAGAGTTCTTCTACTTGGCTCATTTGGTGAATGCTAAGTATTACTGTTTTTCCCTGATTTTTTAAATCTATTATTAGGTTTTTTAAAAGTTCTGTATTTATGGGATCAAGTCCTGAAAATGGTTCGTCCAGTATTATCAAATTAGGATCATTGATAATTGTTATAACGAATTGGATTAGTTGTCCCATTCCTTTACTTAACTCTTGTATCTTCTTATTTATAGTATCTTGCATTCCGATTTTTTTTAGTAATTCCGTTCCTCTTTTTTCTGCTATGATATTATCTACACCTTTTAGAGATGCTAGATAAATCATAGATTCCATAACTGTTAATCTTTTGTAAAGTCCTCTTTCTTCTGGTAAATATCCTAATTTATTTTTAATTTTTTCGCTAATCTTTTCTCCAAAAATTTTAATCTCTCCAGAGTCAGGTTTGATTATATCCATAATCATCCTTATTGTTGTTGTTTTTCCAGCTCCATTTGGTCCAATAAGACCAAATATTTCATCTTTATCAACAGTAAAAGAGAGGTTAGATACTGCTGCTTTTTTAAAATAACTTTTATTTATACTATTTACTTCAATTTCTGCCATTATTAATACAATTTTAACAAAAATACAGAAGGAATAATATTTGTAGGTAGCGTTGTAATAAAAATTACTCTTACTGAAATAAATTCTACTATGCGTTGAGTAAACCTAATTTAGAAAAATAAAATTGATATCTCACTTTCCAGTTTTTCTATATGTAGTAACGTATAATATAAAATTAGTGAAACTACAATTAATAACTATATTCTTATCTAGTTTAATGATTTTTTTTATCAAGAATATATTGTACAGAAGAACTTATTTTTTTATCTTTACGGTGAATACACCCTATCCAGCAACAGGGACGACGCATACCATCCAGTAATTCT
>JAJZLI010000021.1 GCA_021803645.1 bacterium | reverse complement strand
TTGTTTATGTTTTGATTATGGTATACTTTTTTTAATTATATTATTTATTATAACTATTATGTCTCATGTAGCAGTAGATTCTACTAACTTTCAGAGTGAGGTTTTGGATGTAAAAGATAAATTAGTTATAGTGGACTTTTGGGCTGATTGGTGTGGCCCATGTCACATGTTATCACCAATAATAGATGAAGTTTCCTCAGAGTATGAAGGAAAAATTAAGGTTGGAAAACTTGATGTTGATTCTTCTTCGGATATTGCTTCAAAATATAACGTTATGGGAATTCCAACCGTGATTTTCTTTAAAAATGGAAAGGAAGAAAAAAGATTGGTAGGAGTTCAGCCAAAGCAAAAATATATAGAACAAATTGAAGCTTTGATGTAAGGCTTTATTATTTTTATGCTTATTAATATTGTTACTTTATATCCTCAATATTTTGAAAGTAATTTTGCATTTGGAACTTTAAAAAAAGCTTTAGGTATTAATGCTATAAATCTAAATATTATAAACCTAAGAGATTTTGCATTTGATAACAGGGGTTCTGTTGATGATACTCCATACGGAGGGGGGTCAGGAATGATACTGAGAGTGGATGTATTGTTTAATGCCTTATCATCAATTAAAAATAGTGGATATAAAGTTATGCTTAGTGCCTCAGGAAAAAAATACACCCAGAAAATTGCAAAAAATTTAATAAAGCAGGAGGCTATTACCCTAATTTGTGGAAAATTTGAAGGTTTTGACGAAAGAATATTAAACTTTGTTGATTTGGAATTAAGTGTTGGAGATTATGTCCTGTCTGGGGGGGAGGTTGCTGCACTAGTAGTTATTGATTCTGTTACGAGGTTACTTCCTGGGGTTTTAGGGAATGAAGAATCTATAGAGGAAGAGTCTTTTTCTTCAGAAAGTAATCTTTTAGAGTATCCTCACTATACTAAACCACAAACATTTAATGAATTATCAGTTCCCGAAGTTCTTATTTCAGGAAATCATAAAGAAATAAAATCTTTTAGGGAGAATGAAAAGTTAAATAAAACAAAAAAGAATAGACCAGATCTTGTTTTATAGAAACCTGAATTTGCCTGTTGTAAAAAATAAGTTCTGCTGGTAGAATATATCCTTTAGCATCTGCATATATTTTATGAATTGCATCAAGCGTTATTTTGAGGAGAAATTTTTAAGATGGAAAATCTTTAAATTAAGAATCTCTCTTATATTTCAAAGAATAGGTAAATATAAGTCTTATTATGTAGATGTTATTGAAAGATCTACAAACTCTAATCTTAAGACCAAAAGTGTTTCTTCGATAAAAAGTATTTTTATTGTAGGTATGGCATTTTTAGTTATAGGTGCAGGTACTGTATTTGCACAAACACAGAATACTACTCTTGACCAATGTGCTCCTTCCGGAGGGTCTGGTTTAGCAGTTTGGAATTCATGTGGATTTACACCTTCTATTTTTCAAAGTATGTCAATTTCAATCCTTGGGAACTATACTCAGTTAAATTCCAGTACTACTTCAGATAATACAAATTACACTGGAGGATATGGGGCTTTGGGAGATATTTCTTCTCTTATGGGGACAATGTATTCAACCCCTCCAGCTTCAGGTGTTGGGTATTTTGCATATCTTGGTAAAAATGCTGGATTCATTAATCCAACATATGCTGCATCTAGTTCTACTGATCTTAATTCAGGACCTGTATATGGTTTTTCTTTCTTATCTCCAATAGAGTCTTTATGGGCATTTACTAGGGATTTAGCCTATATATTACTTATTATTATAATTATATTTACTGGTCTTATGATTATTATTGGTGGAAAAATTGGAGGTCAGGTTCCTATAACCTTTATGAGTGCTCTCCCTAATATTATTGCTGCAATTATTTTAATAGAATTTAGCTATGCAATTGGTGGGTTTATGATTGATTTCATGAATGTATTGTTGGGTTTTGTATATTATGCTTTTACTAATTCTCCTATGGCATCTACTCTAGGATCGGGTAGTTTTTATAGTGCATTTAGCTCAAGGGCATTTGTTTTTAATGTCTTCGGACATATTATGAATGTTTCTGGGCTTCAAAATTTGGGGTCTACTGTAACAAACCAGCTTAATCTTAAGAATTATGGAATTTTAGGGCATCTGGTTAATGCTGTTGCGGGTTTTGCTGGAAATAGTTCTGGAGGAGATAGTCTTATTATTTTTATAATATCAGTAATTTTACTCTTTACTGCTCTTAGGATATTTATCTCCTTGGTTGGTGCATATATTTCCTTGGTCTTTCTTCCTGTGGCTGCTCCATTCATGTTTCTCTTTGGAGCTTTTCCTGGACAAACTAAGACTATATGGTCATTCTTTTCAGGCATGCTCAAAGCTATTCTTACTTTTGTGCTTGTATATGTAATGTTTTTGATAATTTATTACCTTACGCATGGGAATTCGGGAAGTGCTGTACAGTTTGGTACTGGAAACCTCCCTATTCTTGGAATCGATAATATTGGTAGTGTTGTTGGTGCAATTCTTGCTATTGGACTATTTGTTCTTATACCAAAGCTTATATCTGATATAACTAAATTCCTTGGACAGGACTTTGGTGGGTATACAACAGAATTTCAGAAGAATTTCCAAGGGCCAATTTCATCTCTTCAGAGACTTTATGGAAATGTTAAGAAAAGTACATCTGGAGGTCATTAACTTTGTATTATGAATTTAAAAAACTATTACTATGATACATTTGGACAATCTTTTTCTAATTTTGAATCCTTTATAGAACATTTTGGCAATTGGGAGGATTTTGATAGTATATTGCACTATTCCCAAACAGATATTCCTTTCAATGACAAAATATTTCCTCTGTATGACTATTTCTTTAATGCTTTTTCATATCATATACATGACAATATTGTAGGAAAGTTTAAATTTGATTTAATTGTCCCTATCTTGGGGAAAAGTTACATTGAATTTATGCTATCTTCAGATGGACTTAATTTTACTCAAAATGAAAATTTATCTAACCCTAAAGGTTTTTATGTTTCAGTATATAATGATGCAATTGCCAGTTTAGAGCATTATGAGGATTTTTCATATAGATCTAATGTTATATATCTTGATAATTATTATTTCTTAGAACAGTATTCAAATATTGAGAATTTTGAATATATTAAAAAATCTAAAATACTTTCTTTGATGAGGAAATTTATTCAGTATGGTGGTGTTGCCGGTGATTTTAACAATACTCCTGATGAATATATCTTTGATTTATGGAACATTATGCAAGAGGGAATTATTATGCTATCTGATACAATACTATGTCTTAGTAGTGTTTCGCAAATTAGTGATTTGATTGAAATACAATATGGTTGATGTAGATAAAATAAAACAACTTTTATATGATACTTATTGCGATCCTTTGGATTTTACTCGTTCTGATCTTGATAATATTCTTCTTGCAAATAGAATTGACCTCACTTCATATACCAACCTATCTGGTGGAAATACTTTACGGGATTATGTTAGAAGGGTTGGTACAAAATCAAGATCTTTAGTAGATGATATTGCTCCTGCAGTAGCAAGGATGCAATATGTTGGATATGTTCAAGAAGAGATTACTAGGAATCTGTCTTTATCATTCTCTTCTGGAGTCCATAGTATTTTTAAGAGGGATTATAAGGCAAGAGAAGCAAGACTCCTTGCTGCTTCCTTGGCCCCTGCACTTGCCGCACAATACTTACAAAATGGTATTGCATATAACACAGGTGTAAATAGAGTTAAAAAATTTTTAAAGATTAACGAAAGAAAGATTAGTGCTGTTATTAGTGAGCAATTAGACTATTACTACAGGTATGGTTATATGCCTGCTAGGGATGAGAATTTAAATATTAAGCAGGGTTTTGTCCCCGTTGATGTTGTAAATTCTGGAGGACCTACTGGTCATGGAGATAAACTTAGTCATTCTTTAGGTGGTCGTACAGTTTTTATAGGAGAGATTTTTCCTAAGCTTAAGGGGCTTCCTAGAGATAGTGCTGTGAATTTAATTCTCTCTCAGTATCCTGGCTCTACTTTAATGGAAGCTAGGGATGTCTATTCTGAAGTTTTAACAAAGACAAGGACTGTTGCTCTTATAAGAGAGCCTATTTTCGATAGCGATGGCAAATTTGAAGGATTTGGGGATGCTATGTCTGTCCCAGTGGCTACATCTAAAAGATATTCTTTCTGGTATTTATATAATTTTATTACTGATTCTGATAAACGCAGAAGGTCTCAAGGTTTATTTTTTGTACCTCATTCATGGAGAATTGCTTCTGAAATAGGATTTTTACATGGGTTAGGGTTATTAGAGGATAATAGGACATTTTATGAATCTAGGTTTTTAAAAAGAATTATTCATGATTCTACTAGGGATGCGGTTTCTGCACTTGGAAGTACTGTTTCTTCTGCAAATATAAATAAATTTGCAGGCAGAGAATTTTCAACTTCTCTTTTTGATGATTCAGTTGTTTCTCTTCCTGTTTTTTTCAACAATTTTCAGGATAGAACTGCACAAGAAAATATGTCTAATGCAAGACCACTGGGTCGTGGTTTTTGGAACTTTTTAAGAAGAATAAATAAAAAAAAGTTTTCCTTTCATCTTAAAAAAGCATCTCCTCCAAAGCGTTTTAAGAAAAAGAAGACTATCTCTAAATTATTAGATTTTTTTGCTGCCTCACCTGCACTTTTTGCATATGCATTTCGATTTATATTAGGAAAGGCAGTTCAATTTGTTGATGCAAGGCTTTTTAAAGGTGAATTTTTAAAATCTGCTCTTGTTAGAGTGAATAGCGGAGGGTCTCTTACTGATAGATTCCTTATGGGGGTTGATAGCTTTAAATTTGGAATGAATGGTCTCAAACTAATTTTAAAGGATGGTGTTGAAGCAAGTATTCCTGCTTTAGCATTGGGAATTGTAATGGGTAGCGCTCCATTAGGAATTATTGTTGGTAGTTCTCTTTTTGCAATTAAATTTGTTCCTGATTTTGTTGAAATGTTTAATGCACAGTCTCCATTAACTGCAAATATAATAAGGAGGGCTATTTCTACAATTGCAGACACTCCTTTTTCTGCTGGAGAAATTATGGCAAAAACTGGGTTTTTTGGAATAGAGATGGCTGTTCCTACTATACTCTTAGGCTCATTTTTAGGGGTAGGTGCTGTTCCTATGCTTGCTGTTATTGGAGGAGGAATGGCAATAAGGGCAGTTGATCTTATGGGAGTAGGACGTTCTCTTTTTTCATATGGGAAAGCAGTAGAGGATCTTGGTATGGCAAGGTATTTATTTAAAATGCAGAATACAATAGAATTTGGTTCTGCAAGCTTACTTCCCTTTACTGTCCTTGCTATTGCAACACATGGAATTGCTCCATTGAGTTTAATTATCCCTGGGGTTGGTCTCACTACCGGAGCAATATCTGATTTTTTTAAGAACAGTGTATTTAATGAAACAGTGATAAATTCCGCTGTATCTGGAGTAGATGCATCTCGTTTTATTGCAGCAGGAGGAGGTCTTGGGCTTATAGGGTTTTCTTTATTAGGACCTGTTGGTGCAGCGATTGGTGCAGGGTTGGGGGTTACTTCTAGTGCTGTACTCTCATATATACAACATGTTGGGGGAAGAATTGTTGTTCCTCGTGTTCCTACTGAGGGACTTATATTTTCAAATACTGCAGAATTTAACCAATTGATTCATCAGCATTTGTCTGTTTATATGTCATCTGTTTCTGACCCGTTTGCTCTAACGGCATCAGAACTTGAGAGAGTAAGGTTTCTTCTTAATGACGACTTAATAAGACTGAATATTCCTGCTGTAGTATCAGAAGATGCTGTAAGGGAATTCTTGAATGCTCACTCTTTCATGGCAAATCCTGAATTGGATTCAAGAATTGAAGAGTTAAGGTTACGCATTTTAGAAGGATATAGAAATGATGAATTTTTAAGAATTCAACAACAAGGGTTATTTCGTATAGGGAGAATTACAGATCTTAGAAAATTTGATTTTGCAAGATATCTTTCTGGAGGAAGATCTGTAGATGAAGTTAATGGCCTTCTTGGTGGCTTTGGATTTGATAGTAGAGTATTAGCTGCCCTGTCTCCAGATATACATAACCTTGTGGCAGGAAGTATTTCTCCGGATTTATTTAAAGATAGGGTAGCAGCAGTGTATGAAGATAGATTGAAGGATTTTGGTTTTTCTTCTGATGATATTGAAAGATTTTTAAGAGGGAAGGTAAGTCCTTTTGAGATAAAAAACATTAACCTTCCTTTAAGGGTTTATTTAAGGTTATCTGACTCAATAAAAAATGCAAGTGCTATAGATTTTGTAGATGTCTCAAAGCTAAAAGATACATTTGTTTCTCTTGGCATATCTGGTGAAGCTGAAACCTTAGATGCTTTTAGACATAGTCTTTCTGTTTGGGGAATAGATATGTCAAAAACCACAATAGATAGATTTGATATTGCTTTCCTAAAAGGTAACGATATAGACATTGTTAATAAGTTATCAAGAGATTCTTTCCTGAAAATTTTTTCTGCATCTGATACTACAAAAATTTCAGGTTTTTTAGATCCTACTTCTGTAAATTTGCTTGTAAATGATTTTGTAATTAATGGGGAGCATATATTTAGTGTGTCAGACCTTACAGGAGAAACCTCGATTAGCATTAAAGATTTTATATCTAGAATTGATAGATATGCCTCCTCTGAGGGGGGCACGGTTCATCTTGAACATGTCAATTTATTTGAAGGTTCTAAGATGTTTGATCTGCTAAATCAATTAAACTCTGTTGTTGGGGAGGCTGGAGCTATAAGCCTTAGGGATCTTATGAATTTAGATTATGTTACTAGGAATGCTCTAGCTCTTAAAGATATATTTCTTCCTACTGTAAATATTTCTGATGTTGGGGAGATTGTTTCTAATTTGGGTAATTTAGGACTACCTAATTTTATAGATACTATTTTAAAGAACCCAGAGATTTATGCAAAGGTAGATATGGGTTCTCTTTTTGGTATTACTTCTGAACAAGGGAGATTGTTATTTGCAGAAAAATTATCCAAATTAGCTACTGATAGAGGTATTGAGGTAGGATTTTTAAATAAACTGGGGAATTACTTTAGAAATTTAAAACCAGATGGAGTTGTTTCTTTTTCTGCTATAAAGGATATGCCAATGACTGCTATATGGGGCCTAGTGGTAGGGAAAATTCTTGGTTTATCTACTCCTCTTGCAGCTCTTGTTGGACTTGGAACTTTTGGTGCTAGGTATGGGCTTGAATTCTGGGGAAGTAAAATTGGGACTAAGGTAGAAGCAACTATTCCTCACGCGATTGGTGCCTCTATGGATTGGGGATTAGCGGGATTTGTTATTGGCAGTATTTTTGGCGGCCCTCTTGTAGGTCTTGCTGTTGGAGGAGTAACTCTTTTATCAGCATCTATTATTCGTTATTATTATGATATTTCTCTTGCAAAGGTTGGGATTTTTAAATGGATGTCTGAGGCATGGGCTACAGTAGGTAAAGTTGGTGAGGGTGCTTTTGAAATAGGATCTCTTGTACAGGAGACAAGTGAATCCCCAAAGTTATTAGCTCAGTCATTATTGTTTAAAAATGGTATTCTGCAAGGAATTTTTGCTTGGATTAATACGGGATTTGCTGCTGCTGGAGCATACTTATTGGGTGGATTGATAGGGGTTGCATTAGGTGTTGCTGGTACTATTGCAGCAGTTCCCGCTTTAGTTGCAATAGGAATTGGTATTGCAGCTACTTCTATCTTAGTTGTAATTAATAGAGTTTTTCATATTAACCTTTGGCAATGGTTAGTGGTTAAGCCAGCACAAACACTTTTTGGTTGGATTGGAAGAACATTTTTGCATTCTCTTGCGAGTGTGGGGTTTGACATTATCATAGGTATGATGATGCTATTTTTTAGATTTGATTTTGATCTTGAACAATTCTTAAAAACTATTATTATATACGTTGTCTCTTGGTCATTAATTTCTAGTAGTATATTTGGGGCTGGTATTTTTGGAAGTGGTAATAATAGTGGAACAGCTGATACTGTAAATTCTTCCCCTTCAACTTCTTCTGCTATTGGTTTAGTTACCTCTCCTGTAAATGGAAGCATTTTAAATCTTACATCTGATAATGTTACTGTGAGGACACAAAATGGAAATGTTATTGTTATAAAAAATATTAACAACCCTTATCTTTATGTTGGTGAGGGTATATATAAAGGGGAAGTTGTTTCTACATCAAAATGAAAATATTACGTATCATAATTCCTATTGTTATTTTTATATTAATATTATTTGTCTATTTGGATAGATCCAATATTTTTAAATTTTCAAAGTCTAATAATAAGGTAAGCTCATCTAGTGTATATATACCCAAAATAACATTTAAATATCATATTGATAGTATGGAACATACTAGTAGTGTATTAAATTTATACCCTCAAACTTCAGATAATACAATTTACAGTGAAACCTCATATATTTCACCATATACTATAGCTGATGATATTGGTTTTTCTTTTCCACCTTCTGTATCAGGTGGTAGTACAATGATATGGAGTAGAGGTGGTAGTAGCTTTTCTTACTCAAATAATACTTACTTTTATACTTCTAATAATAGTAATATTTCTTCTTATGTAAATCCTTATATTTTTATAAACCAAGTATTGACACAGTATTTTGGGATGATTTCTGTTAAATTTAAGTACTTAGAAGAAATTAATAATAATTCTATTATAATAAAGGTATTTCCCGTAATTAGTGGTAGTTATATTTATGACTCTTCCGGTAGATATTATGAAGATTTCTCATTCTACTCAAATGGAGAGATAAAAAGTTTTACAATCAAACCTATATACTTAACTTCACATTATGGTAATTTAGTGAATGTTAAATTAAATTCTGCTGATATTTCTGAGTTTGGGTCTTCTGTAAACTTTCCTGTTGTACAGAATCTTTCTGTGTTGGATATCTCTTCTTCCTACTATATGGACAGTAACGATTCTCTCATATTTCCTATATACCTGATTTCTGCAAATGCTGATATAATAAATCAAAGTTCAGTTCCTATTTCTTTATATGTACCAGAAGTTCAATTTAAATAAAATTTTATTATGTTTTTCTATTACCCTCTTGGCTGTATGTCTCACTCCGAGAGTTTTTGCTTCAGAACAATTTTCTGGATGCCCATATGATTTATCTAATATACCTACTACTATGGCAACTTCTTGCAATAATATATCTTTGGGAACAATTACAGTGAATGTGCCTATAACTGGAAATAAAACTAGTATTTCTGGTTCTGCTAAAGTTGATCTTGAAGTAACTCTTGGAAATATTCCTCTTTTAAAATATTTTAATAGTGTAAGTTCATCTGGAGATAGTAGTAATCCTTTTACTCCATATGGATATTATGTAGAGAAAACTTCATACAACCCATATATTAACTATAACATGAGCTCATCTAACCTTCCTGGTACAGGAGGATTCTCTCTCCCTTCAAGTTGTGGTGCTGGTGAGTATATAGGTTGCTCTATTACCTCATCTGATCAAGCTCAAAACATTTTTTTTCCAGTACCTGACCTTGGTAAAGCAGCAGATTTGTTTACTATTGGTAGCTTTATGCAAATAGATAATTCCCAGGGAAATAACCTTCCTAATCCTAATATAGAAACATCTACTCCTGTTGATTTGACAAATAATAATAATTTAGATTGTTATAACCAATATGGAAACTATAATATATATAATAATACACAGGAAGCATGTGATTTAATTGGTGCATATGGTGATCCATATAATTTAACTAATGAGATTGTTGGTACAACCCTCCAATCCTATTTTATAAATGTACTAAAGTCTGTTTGGAATTTTATTTTAAATGTTTTAAATTTAGGTAACCTTCAAAATGTTTCTCCTGGAGGTTATTGTTCAAATACAGTTACTGTTGTTAATACTACAGATGCAACTAATACTGGCAATGTAGCTCAGAATCCATCTACTTATTTTAACGTTAATGTTTCTGCATCATGTCCATCTTCATACACGTCCAAGGATGCGATTTCTGTTTTATCTTGTTGGGGCTCTTTAGAATCTGATCTTGCAACGGGTACCGTTAGTGTTACTATTCCTCTATCAAGTAATCTTTACCTTGAAGGTCTTAATAGTGTTCTTGCTGATGAATGGTATACAGAAGCCTCTTTGGATGGAGGTCCTCCTATAGGACATACTACTATTACTGCATGGAAAAAATATGTTAATAGTAGCACTGGTTATCTAAATGCTAATACTCAAAGTATACTAGAGGCTGGCCCTTCTAATCCTCAGTATAATACAGTGTATGATAGTTTATTCACAGGGGTAGGTATTTCTGTCCCTTTATCAAATATAAAAGCTTCTACCACGAATACTAATGCTCCCGCTTGTACATCTACTGGTAGTGGTGAGGGAAGTGCATCTTTCTCTTATAATCCATCTGCTTCTGACTTCTATTTCCCTTGGGTTGGTGAGGCCACAATAATGGAACAAAATCTTTCTAGTCACAATTTTCAACCATACTATCAGGAGAATTCTGCTGTAACCTCTTCTACCTCTGGGGTTGATCCTCTACCTCCTGGGGAATACTATATTTCTGACCCTTCTAATTTCCCGGATCCTCTTCTTCTGTATCTTATTTATACTGGCTCTCTTTCTTTACAAGATCCTATCGTATTGAACGCACTCCAAGGGTATAACCCATATGCATGTTTGGGAAATAACCTCTCTTCTGGGGCAAATGTTTCAAGTCAATTTAACTTATTTAATCCTAGTGCTTGTACTGGTGTATTAGACAAGACTGTTCCTACAACAGTAAATCTTTCAGCTTCATATCTATTAAACGATGCAAGTGCGTTTATTGGAGATCAATATTTACAGATATCTTCAAATGAAGCAAAATCAACTCCAGCTTGTACTCAAGGGGTAGATTGTTCTGGACTTGCCCAAATTGTTTATGCTGATAGTGGTATTAGCATTCCTAGAACAACAGAGACTCAATATTCGTATACCGACTCAAATCTTGATACATTTACAGATCCATCTCTAGTTGCCCCTGGAGATTTAGTATTTTTCTTTGTGCAAGCAGATATGACCACTCCTTGTCTTACTCCTGGTTCATATTCTATATATAGTTCATCTTGTACACCTCAGCATGTCGCTATTATAGATACTTGGAATGGGATCAACGATTTCTCTGTTATCGAGGCGGCAAACCCATCCTTAGGCGTTATCGAAGATAGTTATACAAATTTTCCAACTTGTTTTGCCTCTCCATCTGAACTTCAGAATGGTACGTTTGAACCTAATGCAGGTATGTGCATTGTCGGTTTTGCCAAACCTGCTGTGGGGCAATTTTATTAATTAAGAGATATAATATTAAAGGTATGTTGAGTTTAAGCAAGGTATCAGAAATAGTAAGACATTATTTTGCGTTTATTCTTGGGGGGTTAATTTTAATCGTACTTATAATCAGTTTAATAATTGGTCTTAACTCTTCATATACACCTTCTTTTCCTAGTAGCTCTGTTTTCTCTTCTATTGGACCTAAAAGTGGAAAATATATTCCTCCTTCAGGTGAAGGATATTCTTTATTCCAATTTAGTGGATATGATATATGTATAAGAACAAATACATCTAATGGCGATATAACATACTTTCTTGATGATACTAACAACAATAAGTTTTATGGTTATCACATGTTAAATGCTTCTAATTTTTCTTCTTATGAAAATAATCCGGTGTATCTTGCATATTTTATCTCAAGTTATATCTACAGTGTTCCTTATCCTGGGAGTACAAATGAGCTTATTCATTATGACTCTTATCTAAAAAATTATTTTAATCTCATGCCTTCATTTTTAGATAACTCTGATATATCCAATTACCTAGACCAAAATTTAGTATATCTCTCCTCTGTAACTTCTGAGGTTAGTAATGTGAAAGTAATTAATTACTCCCCATCTAGTGCATCATTTATTTTCTATTATAATGTAACTGCAAGGGGAGGACAGTCACAGGAAAGTACTCCTGTAAGCATGCAGATAAATTTGTCTGTCTCTTCTGGAAAATGGGTAATATCTAGTATAAAAATATTATGAAAAAAATTTTTGTTAATATAAAAGAAGTTATTATATCGTCAGTTATCCTTTCTGGTGCTATTTTGATTGCTAGTATAATTTATTTTCATAATTCAGTATCTGCACAAGAAGTTTCTCCCTGGTGTGCAAATCCTAATGCAAATTTATACAATGCTCCATTTTTATCAAGTAATTTAAGCTATATTGGTCCAATTGCTCCTTCTTCATGTGCAAATAATTTAGGAACCGATTCTCCTCAAGCGGGGTATTGCCCCTTATCCCCAAACCTCGTAACACTTTTTAATCAGGTAGGGCAGTCTACAGGAACACCTCCTGCATTACTTGCTGCTGAAAAACAAATTGAATCTGGGAATCCTTGTAATTTTAATGAAACATCTAATGGAAATACTTCAATATCTGCAATATCTTTACTTACAGATAATGTGGTTTCTTCTACTGGGGCTATAGGTCCTTATCAATTTGAACCAAGCACTTGGTCAGGATATGTAAATGGGGTATCAGATATAATTAATTCTTCGTATCAATTTGCTGTATCAATTGGTGTTCATATTAATGTTTTCCTTGATTCTATGATTGGAGCTGGGTTAAAGTTGTCTGATAATTCTAATCATCCCCAAGTATGGACAAAGCAGGATATTATTAATAGCGCTGCTTCTTATTATTGTGGAGCAGGGTATCTCTCTGATACTGGATCCTTATTGCAGTCTTGTTATAACTATGCAAACTCTGTATATGCTTATTATCTAGGGTTTTTAGATAATTGTTTTTATCAATCAGTTAGTTTATGATATTTAATTTAAATTTTGTAAAAAATAATTTTAGACGTATATTGCTTTTTGTAGCTGTACTTATTGCTATTTTTATAGTTTTATTTACGTTATTTTTTACAAGAGGTACTCCTCCTCCTGTTAAGAATTCCCCTATTGTAAATGAAATAATAAATAATGGGCCAGTTGTTAGTAACGGATACAGTATTAGTTACATAGGTCAAGATATTTATGTTATGATAAATAAAACTCCTTGTATGTATTATAGGAATTTGGCTATAAATCAAATAAAAAGTGAAACTTCCTCAAAAATAAATGTAATATTTACCCTCGGTATTGGTGCACTAAGCTCTCCTGTTTCCTGTACTGCAGGTGTGACAATTAATTAATTTATTCTGATTTCTCCTTGTTCTTAGTACTAGCGTCTGTTGTACTTTTCTCCCCTTCCTCTTCTTCTTCTGTTTCAGGCTTTTCATTAATAACTTCTACATCTTCAGGAGAAACTTCTGCTGATGTCTCTTCTACCTCCTCAGCTGCAGGTGGTGCAATTGTTACTATTGCTGTTTCTAAATCTTCTTCATCTTCTGTTGTAAGTTCAACTCCATGAGGTAATTTTATATCTTTAAGTAGAATATTATCTCCTATCTCATTTAAATTAGAGATATCAATTTCTATACTTTTAGGTATATGTGTTGGTAAACATTCAACTTCAATTTCATGTAGGTTTTCAATAACAACACCTTGATAAGTTTTTACCGCAGGTGCCTCTCCTACAAATTCAAAAGGAACTTCTGCTTTTACTTTTTGTGTTAATGAAATTTCATGAAAAGATACATTCAATATTTCATCTGTAACTGGATGCTTTTGTATTTCTTGTACAAGGACATTATGTTCCCTGCCTTCTATATCTAACTTTATTACTCCTGTATATTTAGCTTCCTTAAATGTTTTTAAAAAGGATTTCTTATTTAATGTAATAGAAAAGTTTCCATGAAGACCATATATTCCTCCAGGAATATTACCTTCTTCTCTAATTGACTGGGTTTTCTTCTTAAAAATTTTCCTTTCTTCACCCTTTAATTCAATATTTTGCATAAAGTGAATGGTATCATATTATGCATATCTGATGCAAATAGATCTCTTTTATGTTATTTCTAGAATACCTTTCTTTTGACGTGCTTTCCATTGTATATATTTGTGTACTTGGTGTAAATTTAGAGTAGGGAATAGTGCAATTGCCATTCTTAGTTCTTGTTTTAGATTATTTTTTTTAGCAATATCAATTATTTCCATTAATTTGTCTCTGTATTTTTTTGTATTACGTTCTGCTCTCAATCTCAGTGCCCAGTAAAATTGTACAAGATCACTGTCTTTATCTTCTTTTGCTTTTAAATATTCATCTTCTAAAATAGTTGATAGCCTTATTTGTTCATATCTCTCTGTTTTTTCTTCTCCTGTGTTATATAACATTTCAAAATTTGCTAAAACTTCTGCTTTTAATCCTAAGTTAAACAGTCGAACCCCTCTTCTTATTGATCTTCTCGCATTACCTGTTACAAGCCTTGCACCATGTTCAACTAATGTTGATAGTGCATCAATTTGTGATCTTATTGCTTCAAAAGTTAATACCCTATTTTCAATCTCAAAATCAAAAGCTTCTTCATACTTATGGACCCCTTCATGTCTCGTGGTTTCTTTCATCCTTTCTTCTTGATTAGGCATTACAACTACTATATTTATTGGTAACCCTCTTAGGCTTTCCCCCCTCTTTCTTAAACTTACTTTCATTCCTAAACTTACATTCATTCCTAAACTTACATTCATTCCTATAATTTGTCCAACTTCTCTTGTGACAAATACTGTAAAGTAAAAATGACTTTCTTCTACCTTAAATGGTAATTCTTGCAGACTTTTTGATAATCTTTGTTTCGATCCTGCCCTACGAAGATGTTTGTGGAGTAGAGATAGTGTAATTCCTTCTCTTTTTAATTCTTGCATCTGTGCAACATTTCTTCTTAACATTTCTATTCCTGCCTGTATTGTCGCTATAAATCTTACTTCGGGATCTTTGAGTAGTTCCCTCATAATATCCATCTCCTGATTAGATATACTACTCATATCTTGTAATCTTTTTGATTTTCCTTCTATGTCGTCCTTTCTTTTTTTACTTTTTACAAGAAGGGCTGTTAATATATCTGCTTGTTTTTTTCTTTCTTCGTCAATATTTTTGCCTGTTATCCACTTTTGTATTAATGCCTCAGATAATAGGAGCTTATCCTCTGCAGTTCCTCCTTCTTCTTCTAATATTGATGACATAGTTATGAGAAAGGAAACTTTGCTGTCTATTAATTCTTGTTCCTCTTGATTTTCATATTGCATTAATAATGTTTCTTCACGTTCCATACAAAACGTATTATATCAGAGAGTATCAAATTTCTATTACTGGGTGTGCTAGCTATTATTTTGTTTTAGTGTAAAGTATGTGTAGGTAAATGCTAGGTACATCATTGGTATTGTTACAACCAGTCCAACTAATAAACATATAACACCAGCTATATTAATAAATACAAGAAGTAATCCTAGCCAGAAAATATTTCCTACATTCCCCCTTGTTACCTTAAAACTTTCCTTAAAAGACCTTATGATTGTTGAATCATTAGCTATTATAGGTAGTGGCCATAAGTAATATGAACATATCATATATACTTCGAAAAAAATTAATGCTAGTAATATTGGAATTAGTATTATTAATAATAAGAATTGGTGAGACACTACAGAAGTGACTACAATTCCTGTAACTAATACAATAAATAGTAGGTCTAATAATCCTAAAAATATTAATGCAATTACTTCTCCTGCAATAAATTTTAATATTATATTTTTTATATCAAAAAATACTTTAAGTGAAGCCTTTCCTCCGTTATATATATCAACAGATACTTTATACATTCCAACAGTAAATATTGCTCCTATAATGAAATCTATCATATAAAATATGATTCTGTTTATAATGTATGTAGGTGTTGTAGTGTTTATAGGAGTTATGCTACATGTAGTTGGTTCTGGACCTATACCTCCAAAACAGTTAGGTGTAACTGTATGTACAGATGTTTTTAATAACGTCCCTAAAATAATATTTATTATTATTTGAACAATTACAAATATAATTATTATTAAGAATAAATTTCCTAAATTAGCAATAGATTCTTTCCATGCAAATTTTATTGCATCCGATACTCTAAATTTTACTGTTTGCCTATTACTGTTAAAGTTAGTGTTTCCATTTCCTGTATTTGAATCATTTTCAATTATATTAGGATTCTTCCATACAGTATTTGTAGGCGAATTACTATCTCCCTTACCTGTTACCTCCGAATTGTTTATTATATTTTCAGTTGTAGTGTCTTGCTGTGGAGTCCCCCACGCATTAGGGTTGTCTGATGAATTATTGTCTGTATTATCCATGCTTT
Source organism: bacterium (assembly GCA_021803645.1). Taxonomy (GTDB): domain Bacteria; phylum Patescibacteriota; class Dojkabacteria; order JAKAPS01; family JAJZLI01; genus JAJZLI01. Next base: position 8,589 of record JAJZLI010000021.1, on the reverse strand, counting down.
AGTCAATTGTACTAGTTCTTGTCACAAAGTCAATATTAAGTAATAATAGGATATTCACAGTACATCAATACTTCCTCTTGGGTTTCTAATACATTTAAGCCATTAAGTTTTCTGTATATTAATTCTGTTATAAAAGGAATGAACGGATGCATTAATTTTAAATTCTGATAAAGTGTAAATACTAATTCTGCTTTTATTTCCAAATTTGATATTCCTTTTGTTTTTTCAATATAAATATCACAATAATAGTGGTGATAAAATTGTTCTATATTGAATGCAGCTTTCCCGAATTCAAAAAGTTTCATTTTCTTTGAAATATCTTCTATATGTTTATTCATTTTTGATTTAATTAAAGATTCCTTTGTAAACTTTAGGTTTTCCCTTATATATTTTTTATCCTTTTCATCAAGGTTTTCTATCTGTAGTATTATGTACCTTGAACTGTTATATACTTTGTTAATAAAATTTCTAAATCCTCTTACTTTCTCATCAAAAAGCTTAAAATCCTGATCTGGTGCATTTCCTGATATTAATGATAACCTTAGGGCATCTGTTCCATATTTAGATATTATCTCTTGGGGATCTATTCCATTTCCCTTAGATTTTGATTGTTTTTTCCCCTCCCTGTCTAGTGCAAGTCCGTGTAAATATACATCGTGAAATGGAACTTTTCCTGTTTTGTATATTCCCATCATTACCATTCTTGCTACCCAGAAAAAAAGTATATCCCTTCCTGTCTCCATAACATTAGTAGGGTAGAATTCTTTAAAATCTTTTGACTGTATTCCTCCCATGCAGGAGTATGGCCATTGTGAGGATGAGAACCATGTATCTAGTATGTCTGTATCCTGTACAACCTTTCTTCCACATTTTGGGCATTTTGTAATTTTCACAGTGCTTACAGTGATCTCTCCACATCCAAGAACTTTTTCCGTTATATCCCCATTTTTGTTTATTTCTGTAACTTTACCTTCACAGTAATATACAGGAATTGGTTGCCCCCACCAGAGTTGTCTGGAAATACACCAGTCTTCTAGGTTTTCTAACCATCGTATATAATTTTTTTCTTGTCTTTTAGGATGTATTGAGAATTTTTCCTGTTCTAGTGCTTCTATTGCTTTCCTTGCAAGATCTTGTGTTTTTATAAACCACTGATATGATATTAATGGCTCAATAATAGAGTTACACCTTTCGCAGATTTGTGTGTTGTGTACTATTTCTTCTATCTTTGTGATAAGCCCTAGGGCTTGTAGATCTTTAACTGTAGCCTCTCTTGCCTCTTTTACCTTCATTCCTTTATATTTTTCATATGTCATTCTTCCGTTGTTATCTATTATGGATATTATTGGAAGATTATTTTCCATAGCTATTTCAAAATCATCTTTTGAATGCCCAGGTGTTACTTTTAACACTCCTGTTCCAAATTTCACGTCTACTTTTGTTGATGCCACAACCGGTAATAATTTCCTCCCTCCAATAGATTCTATTTCTATCGTTTTTCCTATCAGATGTTTATATCTTTTGTCTTTTGGATTTACTGCAATTGCTACATCTGCCATAACAGTTTCTGGTCGTGTTGTTGCTATAACTAACTCACCATATTTTATGTAATATAACGAGGATATTTCCTCTTTATATTCTGTATCAATATCAGCAAGGGCAGTATGACACCTTGGACAGTAGTTTATTATCCTTTTTCCTCTATAAATAAGGTTATCTTCATACATTTCTTTGAATGTATCATATACAGTTTGTGTTAAATCTGTATCTAGTGTAAATTTTTCTCTTGAAAAGTCAGCTGAAAGACCAATGCTTTTTTCCTGTTCTCTTGCATTATTTGCATTGTTTATTGTAAATTCTAAGCATCTTTTATAAAATTCTTCTCGCCCAAGTTCTCTCTTTTTTATCCCTTGCTTTTCAAGAAATTTTTCAAATACAACTTCTGTTTGTATACTTGCATGGTCTTTTCCTGGTATTAATAATACCCTATCTCCTATCATTCTGTGATATCTACCCATAATGTCTTGATATGTATATCCTGTCATGTGTCCTACATGTAAATTAGCATTTGCATTAGGGGGAGGTAGGGTAATAGTGAATGTTTTCTTCCTCCCCTTTTTATATTCTGGTTTAAAATATGGTTTACTTTCCCAAAATTTTAGAATTTCACTTTCATATTTTTGAGGATTATATGATGTATCTTTTGTGTCCATATATGTTGGAATTATACATTAAACTTTATGTTTATTGAATAAGACAGGTAGTTTCAATATAACATAGTTGTCGATTAATAAAGAAGATAGATAAATTCTTTTATGATATCTTTGTGTTAGAAAGTTTATTTAAATTTTACAAAAATTGATAAAAGTGTAATAATCCATTTATCTTATGAAAGGTCTAATTACTGCAGGTGGTAGGGGTACTAGACTCAGGCCAATTACTCATACTAAAAATAAGCATCTTATTCCAATAGCTGGTAAGCCAATGATTGTTTATGCTATTGAGGCATTGAAAGATGCAGGTATTACTGATATTGGTATTACATATAATCATGACCTAGATTCTTTAGTAAATACTCTTGGTGATGGAAAGAAGTTTGGTGTTTCTATTACATATATTCATCAGCCAAGCCCCATTGGGTTAGCTGACTGTGTGCGTGTTGCAAAGGAGTTTATTAAAGATGACTCTTTTGTTTTTTTTCTTGGAGATAACATGGTTGCAGGTGGTATCAGTAATTTTGTTCAAGAATTTAAAAAATCAAAAGCAAATTTTCTATTACTCCTTGCTCAAGTTCCAGATCCTCAAAGGTTTGGAGTCCCTGTATTTGATAAAAAAGGAAACCTTATTGGGGTAGAGGAGAAACCTCAAAAACCTAAGAGTAATATGGCTGTAACAGGAATATACATTTATGATAAAAATGTATTTAAAGCCTTTGAAGGTATTGACGCTATAAAGCCATCATCAAGGGGTGAACTTGAGATTTCAGATGTCCATCAATATTTAATAGACCATGGCTTTATCGTGAAAACTGTTAATGCAACAGGGTGGTGGAAAGATACTGGACAGGGACGTGATTTACTTCTTGCAAATAGACTTATACTTGAAAAACATATTGACTTTAAAATTAGTAAAACTTCATTTATATCAGAGGATTCTGATATACAAGGAGAGATTTCTCTTGGTAATAATTCCAAGATTATTAATAGTACTCTCAGAGGTCCTATATATATAGGAGAGAATACCGTAATAGAAAATTCGTATATCGGTCCATTTACATCTATTGAAAATAACAACATCATTCTTAATAGTGAGATTGAACATTCAATAGTTTTCAATGATAGTAAAATATTTGATATTGAGAATAGAATAGATAATTCTATTATTGCAAATAATGTTATGGTTAAAAAGAGAGTTAATAAACCTAAAGTTTTAAACCTGATGTTAGGAGATCATTCTAGTATAGAAATTTAATCATGGATGGACTTACTATTTTTAAAGAAACTGAAGAGTATAAAATATATAAGACTAATATCGATGGACTCTTAATTTTTGAGAGACCTTTATTTAAAGACAATAGAGGATTCTATCAAGAATTTGCCCGTGTTCCTGCATTAGAAGACGTTATTGGAAGAAAAATCAATATACAGCAATGGGCTTTGTCATATAATAATCCTGGAGTGCTTAGAGGTTTACATGCTGAACCTCAGGATAAAGTTATTACTCCTATGACAGGTCATGTTTTTATTGCAGTTGCAGATATAAGGGAGGATTCTGATACGTTTGGAAAATATCAATCATTTGATGTAAATATAGAGGATGCATATACACCCAGAAGAACTTTTTTTCTTTCAAACGGTTTAGCAAACTCTTTCATGACTCTTGGTTCTGATCCTGTTGAATATTTCTATGCAGTGACGGAGGTATACAAAACTTCTGAGGGAAAGAGGGCTATTAGATGGAATGATCCAGATATTAATATTAAATGGCCTCAACCTCCTAAGATCATATCTGATGCCGATGCTAATGTACATCCATTTTTGAGGGATGTTTTTCCTGATAAATTTAAGTAATTGAATATTATGGAGAAAGAAGATATTTTATACACAGGTGCATCTCCTACTTCCCTTGTAGGAAGTAGGGTAGCTGAGTTACTACCAGGTAATACTCCAAGCCATGCTGAATTAGATATATTAAACCCAGATACATTTAAAGAATTTAATCCAAAAGTTTTGGTTCATTTTGCTGCAGCAACAAATGTGAACGCGTGTGAAATGAATACTGATAATGCTCGACAACTTAATGTTGTTGGTACAAAAAACTTAGTAGATTACTTTGGAAGAAGAGGTGTTAAGATTATATATATATCAACAGATTATGTATTTGATGGTACAGCTGGTCCATACGATGAGAATGCTGTTCCAAATCCAATTAATGTGTATGGAAGAACAAAGCTTGAAGGGGAGGAGGCAGTTTTGTCACACTGTGATAATGCTGCTGTGGTTAGGATAGCTTTTCCATATAGGTTATCTGGACCTAAGTCAGATACTTTAAGGTGGATGATTACCTCTATTATGGAAGGTAAAGAAATCCCTGTATTTGATAACCTTAGGGCTAACTTTACATTTATTGATGATATAGCAAGGGCTCTGAAAATCTTAATAGATCAAGATTTTAAAGGAGTAATTCATGTTACTGGAGATGAGATCTATACTGTATATGAAGTCGCTATGACTGTAGTAGATATTTTGGGAGAAAATTTTGCAAAATATGTAAGACCTAAACATTTTGAAGTTAGTGATGGTGTTGCTCCTAGACCTCTAAATGGTGGTTTAGTTTCTAGATATAGATCCTCACTAGGTATAAAGATGACCCCTCTAGAAGAGAATATTAGAAGAATTATTGAATCTCAAAGGTAATAATTAAATTTACACTGAATAATTTTTATCCTTGTGCAATCATTGCAATACCAGATACTTGGGTAGAATTCCAGTCTTCGCCTTGAGGTATTCCAGATGCTGTTCCTGTTATTGTAAATGTTGCCCCATTTTGAGGTTGACCATTAGTATTTGTAGCCTGTAGACCATAAGTATTAAATCCTGAATTTGTTGTATTCCATGAACCTGTTAGTCCATTTGCAACTTGTATATTAACAGGACCAAATGTATCATTTATACTATCTCCATTTGCTTTAACATTTCCTTCAACGTTAAAGTATAAAGTTGGTGTAAAATCCATGCTTATCTGAGCTATCGGTGTTCCATTTGCATAAAATATTGCAATATTAGATCCTTGCCACCATGCAAGTTCAATTGTCGTTGGATTATTTGATGCTGGTTCTACATATTGATATGTGAATGTTCCATTTTGTACTCTTTCCCATACAAATTGTGGAGTTCCATTAGATTCTACATCCCCAGTATCACTTTGTATTCCAACTGAAAGTGCATCATTTGATCCATCATGCATATTAATATATGCACTATTTCCTGACCCCGTTCCATTTTCTGTAATAGTATCTGTGTATGTTGCATATGGGCTTCCAGATGGTATAGAAATTGGTGGGAGGTTTACCGATCCATCAGAAAAGTTTATATTTTCAAATGTAGTGTCACATATATCTCCTGTTTCTCTTCCTGCGGCTAAGAATGAAATCGATGGGTTATTCTCTGCTACTGGATAAACTCCCAGTGTTTTTATATTATCAATTGTTACTGATATGCCAGTGGCAGTCCATGTAAATTCAAAATGATGAGCATATCCTGTAATTGCATTGTCTGGCCAGTAACCACCAACTGGTACTCCATTTGCTGCACCTTCTATCATAAGTGTTGTCCCTGTTGGTGAAACCCCAGGGTCATGTATGAGTCCAAATGCTATATAGTTTTTAGGATCATTCCAAAACTGTACAAACCCTTTATACCCTGTTCCTGAACCATAGCTACATGCTCCTCCAGGACAATAAGTTCCAATTAGGTCTACATTCAATGTTCCTGATGAATTTGCTCTATATGATAGAGTAGCTCCACTTTCGTAGTTAACAGGGCCCGTTCCCCATGCACCTTGTGTTTGTCTTTGCCCCCAAGCATGTACTGTTTCAAGAGAGGTGCTAACAGTTGAATACAATCCAGGGTCCAATGAAATTGGAGTTGCATTTGCAACCATAGCATAAGATTTATGGACAAGTATAAAAGATAATATGAATATAATAGAGAGTGAAAATATAAATTTCTTTATGAATACTTGCATGATGATACAATCATAAGTAATCTTAAAATAAATGTCAACTTTATCTTATTGATATATATTTTATTATATATAAAATTTTCATGGTGTAGTAAACAAGCATATTTGTGATAATACTATGCTTATCTTTATAATATTTTTTATAAAAGAGGATCATTGATTCTGTATATGCCCTTGCCCATCTTCTTTTAACAGAAATATCTGCCTTTGTAAATTTTTTACTTGTACTTTTTAGCCCGCCTGAAGCCCCTTTATAATGTAATATCTTTGTTTTTGGAAAGTATCGTATTTCCCATCCTGCAAGTTTTGTCCTGTAACACAAATCAATGTCTTCTCCCATTGCCCAAAAATTTTCATCAAAGAACCCAATACCTTTCCTCTTTTTGTTTCCAAATAGAGCATCTCTTCTTGTAAACATGAATGCCCCTGTACATACATCTATTTGTATCTCCTTATCGTCTGGAATATCTGTCATGTTGTATCCAGAGAATGATTTAAACACCTTTTCAAGATAGAAGATTTTACCAATGCTATTTTTTATAGTAGGGAACCTTCTTTTACATGCTGTATCCAACTTTCCATTTGGAAGTAACACCTTGCATGTTGCAATCCCAACATTTTGATTTTTATCCATGTAATCATATAATTTATCAAGAGTGTCTTTTTCTAGTTTTGTGTCTGGATTTAATATTAGTATATATTTCCCTTTTGAAATCTTTATTCCTTGGTTATTTCCTTTGGAAAAACCTATATTCTCCTTATTCTTTATGTACTTTATGCTTTTATTTCTTTTGAACAGTTTATAGGTATCGTCATTTCCATTGTCTACTACAATTATTTCTACATTTTTTTTGCTTGTTATTGATTCTATGCATTCCTTGAGTAAAATTTTAACATTATAAGTAAGAATTATGACAGATATATCGTATTTCATATTGTTCGTATTATATTATAAAATTAGATGATTTACATATATATATTTATTAAACTTGCAATAGTATACTGTTTTATGTTTATGCTTTTTTGATATAATCCTTTAATTATATGAATAGAAACGATAAAGATTTGCTCTTTGAGTTTGTAAAAACTGATTTTACTTTGAGATATAACAATTCTATACTGGGTTTTCTTTGGGCAGTCTTAAAACCTTTACTTATGTTTTCTGTTATGTATTTTGTTTTTTCTTTCTTCATGGGGAATTCAGTTAAGTATTACTCCCTGTATCTCTTAATGGGAATATTTATGTACAATTTTTTTCAGGAGGTTACTACCAATGGATTAAATTCCCTGTTGCAGAAGAAAGACATTATATTAAAGGTAAATTTTAAAAGATACCTTGCTGTCATAGGCTCTACACTAATAGCTGGTATTAATTTAGGGTTTAATCTCCTTGTTTCTATCGTATTTTTTGCATTTAACCATTTACTTCCGTCTCCTCAAGGAATACTGTTTTTCCTATTATCTATTGTTATCTTATATATCCTTGCATTAGCAATTGCTTTTTTTATTAGTATACTTCATGTGAAATTTAGAGATTTACAACATATATGGGAAATATTAATGCTAATATTTTTCTATCTTACTCCAATTGTCTACCCTATATCTATTATTAAGGGTAAATTTTCTCTTGTAATATATGCAAATCCCTTAACTCATATTTTAACTTTTGGTAGAGATATTCTAATAGATGGAAAATTTTCTTCTGTACTTTCCACTGGTATAATTTTAGCTTCATCTATTATTTTGTTATTTTTAGGTATACTATTTTTTCAAAAAAATATTAAGAAAATTGCAGAGGAGTTTTAATTATATATGGCAGTAATTGAGGTATCCAATATAACAAAAACATTTAGAATCCCTCAGGAGAGAAAAACTCAGCTGAAGGAGTATTTTGTAAACCCATTTAAGAAAAATACCTATAAAGATTTTAAGGCATTAGATAATGTTTCTTTTTCTGTAGAAAAGGGGGAGTTTTTAGGTATTATTGGCCGTAATGGTTCTGGTAAGAGTACTCTATTGAAAATTATTTCTAATATCTTTCTTCCAAATAGGGGGTATGTAAAAACTGAAGGGAAAGTAATTCCATTTTTAGAACTCGGAGTAGGGTTTAATATGGAACTTACTGCAAAAGAAAATATCTTTTTAAATGGAGTTATTTTAGGCATGTCACGATCTTCTCTACTGGATAAATATAAAGATATTATTAATTTTGCAGAGCTTGAAGGATTTGAAAATACTCAATTAAAAAACTTTTCTTCAGGTATGCAAGTTAGGTTAGCATTTTCCATTGCTATACAAGCTAAAGGAGATATTTATATTTTAGATGAAGTTTTAGCAGTTGGGGAT
>JAJZLI010000031.1 GCA_021803645.1 bacterium | reverse complement strand
TCAAAATAGTTTTAAGCATATTATATATAAGTGTCGATGTTGTTGTTTTTCCATCAGTTCCAGTAACACCTATAAGTTTAAATTTGCGTTTAAAAAGCCTTAGTGGTAATACTAAAATGTTTGAAGTTATTCTGTGTAATAAAGCCTTAAGTGTCATTATTTAAATTTTTCAAATATGCGCTGAAAACCTCTGTGGGGCAATCTGAATTTACTAATATTATTTACTGCCATCTCAAATGGTACACCCATCGATATTACTGTTAATAGTGTAGCCCCAATAATTTTTACATCTAAATCCCCAAAACTATTCTCAAAATCAATAAATTGACCATTATATAAAACATGTATACTGTTTCCTGACACCTTACTATATGATAATGTATTTTTTATATTTTCACCAAAAGTCAAAAACTTTCTTTTAAAATCAAAATTCAAAAGTTCCTTTTTTCTTGAATCTCCAAAAACAATAATTTTAGAATCATCAGCAGATTCTTCTATAATTTTATTCTGAAAAACAACAGAACTTATTGTAGTATCAAGAAAAACACATGCTTCAGGATGCAGGAATTTTGTATAATACTTACAAACAGAAGAGGATACTGTAGATACATCTACTATCAAATATAAATTATTGTATATCTTAAAAAAGTATATTATTGGAAATAGCACAAGTGCATAAAGGAAATACATGAAAGTATAATTTTCCCATGGTGTAACGACAAAATTAGCAAAATCTAAATCTTTCTCAAAACCAAGGTAACTTCTTTTAACTTTCAACCCTTTTTCTTTTAAAACACTATATATTGCTTCTACACAAATGTCAGAAGACCTAGAACCGAATACAACAATTACCTTAATATTGTTTGACTTAACTGAATACTTGGCAATAAAAGAATATATATTTTTGACAACCCTACGTATGAATATTTTCATAATCTAACCCTCTTTATTTTACCCCCAAGTTTCTGTAGGGTCTTTTCTATTCTGGGGTATGCACGATCTAAATGTTCTACCCCATATAGTTGGCTTTTACCCTTAGCACTTAAAGCAGCAGAAAGATAAGCCGTAGCAGCTCTAATATCATTAGGGTGCAAAGATCTTCCTATAAGATTTCTAGGACCTAATACAATAATACGGTGAGAATCCAAAAGTTTAACCCTTCCCCCCATTTTATTAAAAGAAAGGGCAAATTTTAATCTATCTTCATACATCTTTTCAAAAAATAAAATATTGCCCTTTACATGAAGTGCAAGGGATATAACAACAGATAATAAATCTGTAGGAAAACCAGGAAATGGATTGGTATATATACCTAAATTATTAAATCCAATATCTTTTCTAAAGTATAAATTCTGCTCAGGAGGTATCCTTATATTAAAGGTGTCCCCTACTTTACTTATTTCATACAATACATTGAATTTTTCAAAAACATAAAGTACAGATTTTAATTCATTTGGAATAATATTTAAAACAGTAATATCTCCACCTGTAACAAGAGCAAATACCAAATAATTTGCAACCTCTATGTAATCTATAGGGATATTATGTTCAACTCCAGATAGCGATTCAATTCCTTTAATCTTCAAGTAATTTGTACCAATACCACTAATATTTGCACCCATATCAACAAGCATTCTACAAAGATCAGCAACATGAGGTTCACATGCAGCATTTTCTATTACTGTTATACCTTTAGTTAAGACAGCAAGCATAACTAAATTTTCTGTTGCAGTTACTGATGGTTCGTAAAGAAAAATATTAGATCCAGTTCTCTCTCCAGATACTGTAAAGTGCGAATTTTCAAACTCTACTTTTCCACCAAGAGATCTAATACCATCCAGGTGTGCAGTAATTTCTCTTGCACCAATCCTATCACCACCTGGATACCCAAACCTAACCTTACCCAACCTTACAAATAGAGGACATAAAAATAAAATTGAACCCCTCAAATATTTAAAATCAGACAAAATACTGGGATCATAGTGAATATTTAAATTATGAATAGTTAATTCATTCTCTCCTGTATATACCACCTTAGAGCCTAATTTTTTTAATATCTTCAGAAGAACTCTTACATCAGAAATCTTAGGTACATTCTTTAATACACATTTTTTCTTTGTAAGTAAGGTTGCACAAATAACAGGAATAACAGAATTTTTACCACCCAAAAGAGAAACCTTCCCCGAAAGTGGAACACCACCATCTATTTCAAATTTATACATATGAAGTTAATTATCTCAAATCTAAAAATTATTGTAAAACATTTAAAACAAATTTAACAGAATATATTACGTTATAGTGATGACAATATTGATATGGAGATACAACTGCATCTTATATACTCATCTTATAATATCAAGTTGTATGGGAGAAAAAATAATTCTTAAGGGAATACTATATGGTACAAAGATTACTCTATAAATTAAGGAGATATGTTGAAATAATCAAAAATACCTTTTGCCATCTGTCCCCATTCTACACATGCGGTAGTTGCTGCATAATACTGATTTAATAATGGTTTCTTGGGGTCATTCATCATAGTAAGAAGAATAAATTGAGGATTATTTGCAGGAGCATAACCAACGTATGTCATTACATAGTCTGAATTAGAATACTGACCAGGATTCTTTTTAGAAGGGACCTGAGCAGATCCAGTTTTACTTGCAATAATAGGCATATAACTACCTACTCCCTCTTTATTTAAAGCCCAATTTGGTTCTCCAGGAGTTGCGTATACTAACATCTGAGTTATTTCTGAAGCTACAGACGGGGAAACAACATTATCAAGTACCTTTGGAGTAAAATTTATTGTTTTTCCACCAGGAGTGGTAATACTCTGGACAATATATGGTTCCATCCGTTTTCCTCCATTAGCAACTGTATCATATGCATCAATAATTTGTAGGGGAGAAACTCCATAAAACTGCCCAAAAGAAGCTGTTGCAAGATTGGACTCATTCCAACTTTGATAATTCGGAATAACACCTGTCTCTTCTCCTTGTAACATTATCCCTGTCAATTTTCCAAAACCCAATTTCAAGCTATAATTATAAAGTGTTTGGCTAGATAGATATTTTGTAGCTACTATACTTGCCCCCACATTGGAAGAAAGCTTCAAAATCTGTGCAAGGTTCATAACACCATCCGGTTCTTTATTCCAGTTATATATATTCTTTCCTCCAACAGTAAAAACTCCAGTACTGTCATCTACTGTAGTAGAAGGGGTCATTTTACCAGTATTTATTGCTGCAACAGCCGTTACTAACTTTCCAACAGAACCAGGTTCATATATAAAATTTATTGCATTATTTGCAAAATCATTATTATTATAATTCCAATAATCATTAGGGTTGTACGTAGGATATGAAGACATTGCAAGGATTGCTCCTGTCTTTGGATCCATAAGGATTGCAGTCCCAGATGTTGCATCTTCTTTTTTGGTCCAATAATCCAAGGAAGTACTTAAAATGTTCTGTAAGGCAGGAACAACTGTTAATTTAATAGTATCCCCATTTTTAGGAGGAACAAATTGATAATTTGATGATAATATAGGGATACCCAATGCACTCTCAGTACCAGAAGTAAAACCATTATGCCCCTCCAAGGCACCATTAAAATATCCTTCAATCCCATAATTTCCAACAGGTGTAGATCCATTATTTACACTAAGAAAACCTAAAATATCAGCAAATAAGGAACCATCAGGGTAATACCTACCTTCATGTTGTTCAAATACTAAGGAAGATATATTGGAAAGCTCATTTTTTTGGGCAGAAGAGACATTATTCTCAAGTTGCACCCAAATATATTTTGAATTTAAAATACTGAGTAATTTACTTTTTGGTATAGATAATACAGAAGAGACAGTATTAATAAATACTTTTTTATTCTTTACTTGAGTTTTATCTACATAAACATCATAAACAGGTCTATCACCTGCAAGGATAAGACCTGTGGAAGCGGTAATAACACCCCTTAAAGATTGCAAAGTATTATCAAAGTTATTTTCGACTGAAGCTTCTACTGCATACCTAGCATTATTAATAACCTGAAGATTGAAAAGTTTAAAAATTACAAAGAACAGGAATACTGTAAGGAATAGAACTATCCAGAATATTTTTTTTCTAAATTTATTTGGATTCATTTTGAAACATTTAAGCTGTATACACCCCCCGACGGAACATATACATATGAGTTAATACTACTATAACCAGATTTTAAATCTTGATTTTGTATATTTGTAATTGACTCAGCAGAAGAAACTTTTTCTTGTAAACTTTGGTTTACAGTATTTAGATATCCATATTCATTCACAAGATTACCAACTTTCACATTATATGAGCTAAGAATACTCATAAGTGCAAGCTGAGCGATTACAGTAAAGAATAATAAAAAAATTGTTAATAATAATATTTTATTTTTCATACTTTTTCATAAATCCGCAACTTTGCGGAACGAGATCTAATATTTTCATTAATTTCAACATCAGACGGATAAATTACATTGGTATACAAAGACTTAAATTTACCCGAATTTTCTATAAAAAAATTTTTCACTTTTCTATCTTCAACAGAGTGAAAAGTTACAATTGCTACTCTACCACCATAAGCTATAAGTGTAGGCAACTGGAGCAGAGAATCATTCAAAGCGCCCAACTCGTCATTTACTGCAATCCTTAGTGCCTGAAATACTCTAGCTACATGGCGATAGAGATAAGTTTGATTTCTGATACTCCTTTTCACTATTTCCACTAATTGTATAGATGACTGAATTCTCCCTTTCTTTCTTTCCTTCACAATATTCAAAGCTATAGCATGTGCAAAGGGTTCATCTGAATATTTTATAAATATATCTTCCAACTCATGCTTGTGCATAACCATTAAGAGGTCTTGGGCAGTAACTTTCAAATCTTTGTCCATTCTCATATCAATAGGACTATCTTTTATATAACTAAAACCCATACTAGGATTATCAATTTGAAAGGATGAGACCCCCAAATCATATACAATGCCATCAACTTCATTAATACCAAGCTTAGAAAGTTCTGATGCAATTTTTCTAAAATTTGCATTTATAAGATAAATGTCCACCCCTTTTAATTTAAAATGTAGGGGATTTATAAGCTTCAAACCTTTGGTATAAAAATTTTCAATTGCATTAATATCAACATCAAAAGCGACAACAGTACCCCTTTGTAACTTATCTGCAATACCCAAAGTAATACTTCCTCCTCCCAAGGTGGCATCTACATAAACCTTTCCTTTATCAATATTCAGGTTGTCTATTATATTTTTAAAAAGAACTGCACTATGATACATTTAATTTTTCAGCAATTTCAGAACCATTAGTTTTTAAATACTCCTCCCTTTCTCTCCATTTTCCCAAACTCCATATTTCCACCCAATTTATAAGCCCTAAAAAACAAATACTTTCCTCAAGATCAGCATGTGAGATTAAGTTTTGTGGAATCACAAACCTACCTTGATCATCTAATTCCACATCCACTGCTCCACCTAAGATAAACCTTGATGTATCTCTAGCAGATCCAGAAGTAAATGGTTTTGATATTAAATCTTTTGTTATAACTTCCCACTTACTTTGCGCTACAACTATAAGACAATATTCATACCCTTTTGTAATAATGAGCCTATCACCAATTTCACTCCTCAGTTTCTTGGGAAGAGCAACTCTATTTTTTTCGCCCAATTTTGTAATATGTTCTCCTATGAGCATAATATCAATACAAATTTAAATCACCACTCTTCACCACTTTTCACCACATATAATTTAATACACATTAATATCCTCTGTCAAGAACTATGGGAAAATAAGATTATTGCAATAAAATATGGCCATGTTATAATAAACGGATATTATGAAAATATTACTAATAGGAAAAGAGGGTAAAATATCTCAGAGCATTCAATCCAAGGCTATAGGAAGGGGTCATGAATTCAAAATCATATCAGCATTAACTTTAAGCTACATATACTCAAATAGAAAATTAGAAATACAATCAAAAGAGGTAGATTTTTTATCATTTGATGCATACATAATAAGAGGAGTAAAATCTGATTTTGCACAAATTATAGGGAAATATTTATATAAGAACAATAAGGTATTAATTGACGAAGACCTTGGTTACAAAAAAATAATTAATATAAAAAATATAGAGCATAAAGAAGGACTTAATATCCCAAGATTTATCATAAATCCACAAAGAGATGATATAGACAAATTCACATACCCAGCAATAATTAAAGATATAAGAGGGAAAAAGGGAAAAAATGTATATTTAGTGAAAAATAAAAATGAGGCAAAAAAAATTATTGAAGAGAATAAGAATATTCACTTTATGATTCAAGACTACATTGAAGCACAAAAAGAGATAAGGATTATATTCATCAGGGAAAAAGTGCTTCCTCTTGGAATGGAAAAAATCAACACAAAGAACGTTATAAAAAACATTGCACAAGGTGGAACAGGAAAGGCATATAAACTTAATTTAAAGGAAATTGAAATTGCAAATGAATGCAGACGAGCAACCTTATTGGATATAGGAGGAATAGACCTAATAATATCTAAAGACGGTGAGTATTACATATTGGAGGTTAATAGATCTCCTGTATTTACAGAATTTGAGAAATGCACAGGCCTTTCTGTAGCAGAAGAAATTGTGATTTTAGCAGAAAATAAATATAAAGCACAATCTAAATAGATTGGCGGTAGAAATAAATATTGTAAAGGTGTAGAATAGATCTAATCATGGATCAGTATAACAATCAAAATCAAGTTCACATAAGCCCAGTATCTTCCTTAGTATTTTTAATTATACTTATTGTTGGATTTGTTATCTCGATTCCAGATCTAAAATCTGCAATAGGGATAGCTGTAACTATATGGATTATTACCCTTATAATTGCATGGATAATCTCTGCTTCAGTAAAAACAGCCTCACAATGGGAGAGAGTCATAATCTTAAGGTTAGGAAAATTCTCTAGGATATCAGGACCTGGAATATTTTTTATGGTTCCAATTTTAGAAAATATCCCATACTGGGTAGACATAAGAACAGTATCTGTTCCTATTAAGGCAGAACAAACACTAACGAAAGATAATGTACCTGTATCAGTAGAAGCTATCCTATTCTGGAGGGTAGTAGATACGAGAAAGGCAGGGCTTGAAGTAGAAAATTATAAAAGTAGTGTTGTATTAGCAGCACAAACTGCACTAAGAGACGTTATAGGAAAGAGTGAATTATCTCAAGTACTTTCAGAGAGAGAAGTAATTGACGAAACATTAAAATCTGTAATTGAAAAAAGAGTAAATCCATGGGGAATAGAAGTTATTTCTGTCGAAATTAGAGATGTTATAATTCCAGAAAGTCTTCAAAATGCTATGTCACAAAAAGCACAAGCAGAAAGGGAAAGAGAAGCAAGAGTAATATTAGGAGACTCAGAGAGAATTATTGCAAAAAGTTTCGAAGAAGCAGCAAAACAATATAAAGACAATCCTATTGCATTGCACTTAAGGGCAATGAATATGCTCTTTGAAGGATTAAAGGAGAAAGGAGCATTAATGGTAATTCCTTCTTCAGCCCTTGAGAGTATGAATATTGGAGCAATATCGGGATTAGCTTCTATTGAAAAGGAATTCAAAAATCATAAAACGTGAATATTGTAATATTGGGACCCACTGCATCAGGAAAAACCCACATAGCATATGATATAGCAAAAAAGTATAACGGAATACTAATAAGTGCTGATTCCAGACAAGTATATAGGTATCTAGACATAGGAAGTAATAAAGAAAGATTTACAGATATACCTACCTACTTAATAGACTTGATTAATCCAGATCAAAGATATAATGCCTATCAGTTTAAAATTGATGCACAAAAAATAATTAAAGAAAATAAAGGAAAATTAATTGTTATAGTAGGGGGAACATATTTATATATAAAATCACTAATATACAACTTACAATTAGGAGATAAACCAAATATAGAACAAAGGAAAGAACTAGAAAAAAAAGATATTACGTATATACAAAATTTATTAAAACAAAAAGCCCCACAATTTTTCACAAAGATAAATAATTCCGATTTAAATAATAAGAGAAGGTTAATAAGATACTTGGAAGTTGATCTGGATAATATGGTAAAAAGAAGGCCTAAAATGGAAAACGGGTATATATTAATACAAAACAACATATCAAAAGAAGATATTATAAAAAATATACAATCCAGAACAAAAATGATGATGCAGAAAGGATTAATTGATGAGTGTAAAAAAGTATTATCCATTGGGTACTCAAAAAATGATCCTGGTCTTCAAATGATAGGATACAAAGAAGCCATAGGATACATTGATGGGAAAATACACAACATAGAAGAGTTAGAAGAGAAAATAAATAAATCAACTATCAAACTTGCAAAAAAACAGATAACTTTTCTAAAACAGGACAAGAACATTATACACATGCCTTCCCAAGAAATTATTGAAAAAATAGATAAATATATAAATAAGTCCTAAAAAACAGACTTAACTCTAGAATATTGAATAACAATTCCATATAGTATATACTATATGGATGGAAAAGCTTTATCCAGATGAATTAAAACTTGCAGAACATTTACCAATTGGAAGAAGATATATTGTTCCTATGGGTTTTATGCGAGGTAGGCAAAGATCAGATGAATATTCACAAGAAAAAATGAGGAGAGCTATAGCTTCAATAAAGAATGAGGGAATATATTACCTAAAAAATAACCCAATAATACTATGTTACATGAAGGGATATTTTGTTATAGTAGATGGACACCATAGAGTAAGAGCCTCTGCAAACGGCAGGATGACAGGAGGAAGGGTAACGCGAATACCCTCTTTAGTATATACCACAAAAGAGCTATTTCCTATATTTGAAGGTATTCTACACAAAAGATTTGATGAAGTAACTCTAACACAAAAATTTGAAGAACAAATATCAGAAGCGTTAGCATCATTTAAATTTCTAGATGATGCCAGAATACCTAGATCAGATATTGACCCCAATTATGATATAGACAGGTTACCTTTTCCAACATTTTAAGTTTAGAAGCACAAAATAAATCCCACTTCTATGTGGGATCTATTTTTAAAATTATCAAAAATCAAACTTATTTTACAGCCATTTTTAAAGCTTTACCTGCCCTAAAAGCTGGAGTTTTTGTTGCAGGAATTTGAATTTTAGCTCCTGTTTGTGGGTTTCTTCCTTCTCTTGAAGATCTTACTCTAACTTCAAATTTTCCAAAACCTGTTAAAAGAACGTCATCTCCTTTTTGTAAAGATTCTGTTACTACTGCAAGGAAAGCATCTATAGCTTGAGCTGCAGCTTTCTTTGTAAGACCAGTGCTGGAAGCAACCTTTTCTGCTAATTGACTTTTTAACATAAAAAATACACCTCCCTTCTATAGCTATCAGATACACTAGTTTTTTAAGTCGACATTAAAAACTCTGTATCCAAAAGCATTTCTAACAAAGAGTATATAGAAAGCCTTATTTAATTGCAATATTTCAAATACAACACAGAAAAATGCTTTAACAAAGGGAAAAGTTAATACAAGGATTTATTTATACACAAACAACATTTTTCAAAAAAACTAATTAATAGCACTACTTTTTATCAGTCCCTATCATGGCCTCAATCTCGTGATCTGTAAGTAAATTTTTGGGATCCTTCATTCTATCAAGGAAAACAAAACCATCCATATGATCTATTTCATGTTGTATTAAGTGAGAAAATAAACCTTCATACTTAACAACTTGCCTTTTTCCATACTCATCATAATACTCAACGATAACACTCTTGGATCTCTTCACCTTCCCAAATAGATTTCCATCTTTTAAGCTCATACAACCTTCCCACTCTGTACTCATATCACCACTCTTATATAAAATTTTAGGATTTATAATTGCTTCCCAATCTCCATCAATATTAATTACAGAAACCCTCATAAGTTTACCTGCCTGACAGGCAGCAAGACCAATACAATTACTCACAGATTTACCATAATCTATCATACTCGAAATTAAAGATTTCAAGTTAGGATCAAATTTAGTGACATTTTGAGACTTTTTCTTAAGCAGTGGGTCTCCAATTTCAACAACTCTAATCATATAATGTTAACTGATCTTACTGATTTTATACCCAAAATTTTCTTTATTATATCAGATAAATCAATCTTTGATAAAAGATTAAAACCAACCTCTATGTCAAACTTGTCATTGTAGGTATTAGTACTCAAATATAGAATATTTATATTATTTTCAGACAGAACATTTGTTATCTCTTTTAATATCCCCACTCTATCTTCCCCACTAATAACAAGGGTACCACTTCCATGACTGTCTTCTCTATACCAATAAGCATCAAAAACTCCCAAGGTACTTTCAGAAATGCTTCTACAAGAAGATTTATGCACCTTAATTAATCCTTCAATAGTAACTCTACCTACAATATTATCTCCAAACACAGGGTTACAACAACGAGCAAGTTCAGTTTTAAGACCAACAACCCCCTTTACCATAACCTTATACCCCATACCTTTAGATACTTTCTTTTCAATATTTGAGATATCTATATTCTCAACCTTAATATCCTTCTTTACATTCCCTCCTGTAGTATTAGTTACTGAGGCTTCTTTAACAAATTTTTTGATCATTTTTTTTGTAGAGGGCATAACAACAAAATTTAACCACTCTTTATTTGGTATTTTTCTATTTTTATCTGTTAATATTTCAACAATATCTCCTGTTTTAAGCTTACTATCTAAAGAAACCATTTTTCCATTTACCTTGGCGCCAATACAAGAATTACCAATTTTAGTATGTACAGAATATGCAAAATCTACAGGAGTTGCTCCAACAGAAAGTTCCTTTACCAAGTTTCCGGGTGTGAAAACAAAAATTTTATCAGATAAAACTTCCTTTATATCTAAAACTCCTTCTTTATTAACCAATTTTGATAACATCAAAGCCCAATAATTGTTTTTGGATCCCTTATACCCTATATGAGAAGCATCACCATATTCATTGAAGTTATGCATCTCCTTTGTTTTTATTTGGACCTCAACAACATCACCTAAAATATGTAAAGTTGTTTGTAATGCCCTAAACCCATTAGGTTTTGGATTTGCAATATAATCATCAAATTTTTCCTTTATGCTAATAAAATTAGAATTACAGACACCCAAAACCTTATAACATTGCTCAACACTTACCACAAGAATAGTAAATGCATATATATCACTGAAATTTTTTATATATGAAACATCAAAAAAACCCTTTCTTTTTAACACCTTATTATAAATACTATACGTACTTTTCTTCCTTCCAAATACTTGGCCTTTAATTTTTGCATCTTTTAACATTTTATTAAGAGATTTTTCAACGTTATGTAAATACTCTGCAAAAGAACTTTTTTTTGAAAATACAAAATTTTCGATTGCATCATACTTTTCTTTCTCTAAAATTTTAAATGAAGCATCATCTATAGCTGATTTTAAGGCATTCATGCCAAGGTATTCTGCTATAGATGAGTATATATTAAGATTATCATTTGCATAAACTATTGCATTCCTATCCTGCATAAATAATTCAGGAAAAGATACAAATAGTAACCTTTCAATAATATACAGAACTAAAGTATATATATTAAAAGAAGAAGAAACTAATATTTTTTTTAGTCCTTCAAAATTCTGATTTTGTAAATCTGAAAAGCGTTCCCCAATATCATAAAGCGTGAAAAAACCCTTTATAAGATCTGCAACATACCCAGATATTTGTTCTTCAACAATCCTAAAAAAACTATCACTGTTACATGAAGAGGCAACCCCTAAAGAAGCAATAATAACATCCCCGTCAAACCCAAAATCTATTAAAAGTTTAGATATATTAAATACAAGAGTAAGGTCATTAGAATCTTCTGTATATGAATATAATATGCCATACATCTTCCTTAAAAGAGGCATATTAACATTTACCCCTTTCTGTTTAATATACTCAAGTAGATTTTGAAAAGATGAAAATTTCATAAGTACCTATTATATACAATACGATATTAAAAAACAGAAGGCTTCAGGTCTATTATTCGAAGCTCAATTTTAGTAGTATTACCCCACACATTTTTATTTAGAGAAAAAACAACATCAATGTATGCAAGAGTTGATAAAACATCTGTAGTTAAATTTGGAGTAAACCATATTGCATCAAAAATATTATCTCCATTTTTGTCAGTTAACTTCATCTTTAAAAATTCATTTGATTTTCCGACATTATATGCAGATAAAATTTTAACTCCTTGTACTCCAAAAACAGGAATAGGATTTCCCTTCCCAAATGGAGATAATGTATTAATTTCATCATATAAAGATTCACATATATTTGACATTGAAATAATACAATCTATATTAATAATTTTCTCCTTTGTAATATTTTTAAAAAATTTACGAGCATCTTGCTCCAAAGCTTTTTTTAATATTGGTATATTTTTTTGTTTTATTTGAAGTCCTGCGGCAGCAGTATGTCCACCAAAGCTTTCAAGTAGAGATGCATTTTTCTCTAAGTAGTCAACTATATTAAATCCATTTACACTCCTAGCAGAACCAGTATATAAATCTTTTAATTTTTTTGTAAGTACTATTGTTGGTCTATTTGAAAATTCTGTTATCCTCCCAGCAACAAGGCCAATAATTCCTTCATGCCAGTCATCTGACACAACAAGATTAAAATCTAAACTACTATCAATTTGTGGCATAACAGCAGAAAGTGTATCATCTAATAATTTTTTTCTTTCCTTGTTAAGGTTGTCAAGTTTTAGAGCCAAAAGATGGGCATATTCTTCCCTTTGAGTATTAAGAAGTCGTAATCCATCAAATGCATCATAAATTCTACCGCTAGCATTTATTTTAGGACCCAGTATATAACCTATATGATATACATCAACAAAATCAATGTTTGATACCTCCATTAGCTTTGCAATCCCAACCCTTTTTTTACTATTAATAACTTTTAGTCCAGATTTTACAAAAGAACGATTTTCCAATTTCAAATCAACAATATCACAAACAGTGGATAATGCTACTAAGTCCATATATTCCGTACTGTCCATATTACCAGAAAGAGCCTGAATCAATTTATATACAACTGCACTACCTGTGATTTCAGTGAAAGGATACCCTTTTTGAGGATGTATAATAGCAAAACAATCTGGCATCTCTTCCTTTGGATGATGATGATCGGTAATAATCAAATCCACACCAGCTTTCTTTATTTTATCTGCAACTGATATAGCAGTAATTCCACAATCGACTGTAATTATTAAAGATGTACCATCTGAAATAAATTTATCTACCTGTTTTTGGGAAAGACCATAACCATCATTAAATCGGGACGGGATGAAAGGAATTACATTAGCATGCATTTTGGTATATAAGTAATCCCAAAGTATCGAAACTGCACATATACCATCTACATCGTAATCACCATAAACTAGTATTTTTTCACCATTAGATACTGCTAGCTTAATTCGTTCTACAACCTTACCCATATCGGTAAAAAGCATTGGATCATAATATGTATCTGATAAGAGAAACGATTCTGCCTCATCAGGCATTATACCTCTGTTATACAAAAGTTGAGAAATTATTTTATTTAACCCAGAATAACTTAGAGTAGAAGGAATTTTGGGTGCAATTTTCCACAAAGACATATTCTATTAAAATTTTGCTCTTACAGCAACCTCAAGAGATTTATATAAATTTTTATCTTCTTTTAAAAGATCTCTCAACGCCTCCTTTCCTTGAGCAATTTGCTTATCTCCCATCCTGAACCACGCACCTGATCTTTCAAGAATACCAAGCTTTAAAGCAGTATCAATTAATGCACCTTCTTTAGAAATACCATGAGGAAAAATGATCTCAAATGTAGCCTCTTTAAATGGAGGAGCCATTTTATTTTTTACAACCTTTGCAATTACCTGATGACCTATAACCTCTTCACCCTTTGTAATCTTTTCTTTTTTTCTAACATCTATTCTCACTGAGGAATAAAATTTTAGTGCATTACCACCTGTTGTAGTCTCGGGGTTTCCAAACATAACACCAATCTTCATTCTAAGCTGGTTTATGAAAATAATTGTGCACTTTGATCTTGAAGCAATAGATGTTAGTTTCCTCATAGCCTGACTCATAAGTCTAGCTTGAGTTCCCATTGATGCATCACCCATTTCTCCTTCTATTTCAGATTTAGGAGTAAGTGCAGCGACAGAATCCACTACAACAATATCAATAGAGCCAGACCTAATCAAAGTCTCTACTATTTCCAAAGCTTGCTCACCATAATCTGGCTGAGATAGAAATAGATTATCTGTGTCAACTCCAATGTTCTTTGCATAGTTAGGATCTAGAGCATGTTCTGCATCTATATATACTGCCCGTCCACCTTCTCGTTGAGCTTCAGCAATAATACCCAAAGCTAAAGTTGTCTTTCCACTACTTTCAGGCCCATATATCTCTATAATTCTACCCCTAGGAATACCCCCAACCCCAAGTGCATAATCAAGAGATATTGCACCGGTTTTATAAACATCAACCTTCTCTTTTGGACGATCTCCTAGTTTCATAATAGAACCAGAACCATACTGTTTTTCAATCTGACTGATAGCTATCTTTAATGTTTCATCCTTATCGAAAGAAGTTGATGTGACCTGCTGTGTATCTTTTTTGGAATCGGTAGTTTTTACCATAAATTAATATATCTAATATAAAATCCTAAATCATTATAACAAAACAAAAGTATAAATAGTATCCACAAAACATGTCAAAAAATAGAAAAATATGATAAAATCCTGTGAAAATATGCCACCAGAAGAGGAATATGGTCCACCACACAATTTATCACCATCAGAGAGGTTAATAGTAGAAAGACTTGATGCAATTAGACCTCCGAAAGAACCTATTACAAATTTCCCTGTTATATACTTGATGGCAGCAACAATGAGACATGTACCACCCCTGAAAGAATATGCATCAGACTTAGATATATCTGCAATCATATACCAAGCAAAACTCTTGGCAGAGGAGGATATAAAACAATTTAAACTTGAAGGAGAAGATTCTACTGCCCTAAAACTACTATACTTGGGGTTTACACAAACAATTGGGCTTCAAACACAAGGAGATGTATTTTATTGTGCACATATCACCAGAGCAGAAAGAAGTCAGGAAACTAGGTTTAGTCTTGGACATAACAATGAAGCACTTTGGGGTGAGAGTACGGATCGCAGGCTATATACAGATAGGGTATTTGCATCAAAACCTGTATGGGATGCAATAATGTCAAGATTTAGAGTATTAAGGTCATTAGAGGGATTGAATGTAAGGTTTTCGGATAGCTATGCTCTATATGGAACACAGTTAAGATACAGACCTCCAAACACAATTTGGGCAAGACCCCTTGCAATATAAAAAATTATCGTCCCTTTACAAGGTTACCAAACCTAGCTTGTTCCTTAATGAATTTTAGTTCCACCTGACCTGTAGGACCATTTCTGTGTTTTGCAATAATTACATCAGCTATTCCCTTTCTTTCCGTCTCTGGTTCAAACAATTCTTCTCTGTGTAAAAAAACAACAACATCCGCATCCTGTTCAATCGCCCCAGATTCCCTCAAATCTGACAACTGAGGAATCCTAGAAGACCTATTCTCTACTGCTCGCGAAAGTTGAGACGCAGCAATAACTGGAACTTTTAATTCTCTTGCTAAATTTTTTAAGAATCTTGAAATTTCAGAAACCTCCTGAACCCTATTATCTGTTGGTGTTCCTGAAGCTAACTGAAGGTAGTCAACGATTATCATGTCAACATGATTTTCAATATCAAGCCTTCTAGCTTTCGTCCTTATCTCCATAATGGATTGACCGGGACTATCATCAATAAACAAATCTGCTTCAGACAAGATTCCCATTGCATCAGCTACCGTTTCAAGCTTATCAGAATCAATATTTCCCATTCTATAGTCCCATAAATTAATCCCAACTTGAGAAGAAATAAGTCTGTCAGTAAGCTCTCCACTGGACATTTCCAATGAAAAAAAAGCCACTGTTTTTCTAGACTTTAAAGCAGCATGCCTTGCAATATCAAGAAGAAATGCAGTTTTTCCAACAGAGGGTCTTGCTGCAACAATTATCAAATTAGACTCTTGAAACCCACCCAATACATTATCCAAGTCAGAAAATCCACTGACAATTCCCCTGAGTTTATCCCGACTCTTCTCTACCTCTTCTGCACGTTTATAACTCTCTTTTAAAAGATCTTTTAGAGCAACAAAATCACTTTTTATATTAGAAGATGCTACAGAAAATAGTTTTTTTTCTGCCTCATTTATAACATCAGCAATTGAAGTGTCTTCTTTAAAAGAAACATCAACAATATCTCCTGAAATTCTTATTAGTTCCCTTCTAATATATGTATCCTTGACAATATTTGCATAATACACTGCAGAAGATATACCTACA
The DNA here is from genome assembly GCA_021803645.1 of bacterium. Lineage (GTDB taxonomy): Bacteria > Patescibacteriota > Dojkabacteria > JAKAPS01 > JAJZLI01 > JAJZLI01. The sequence goes on along the minus strand of JAJZLI010000031.1, from coordinate 8,565 downwards.
TTGGATTCAACTAAAGATGCAAGATATTCCTCCCCTCCAACCTTTTCTAAAAGTTTTTTCTTCTTAAGCTGAGTTTTCAGCGACATTATATCTATAGGAGAACCTTCAGAAAAAAGTAATAAAATTATCTCATAAATCTTTTGATTTGACAGGGAATAGAAAAATTCTGGCTTCAGAATTTCAATCACATCAAGCAGAGTATCTTTTGAAAGAAGTATAGAACCAATAACAAATTTTTCAGCATCAATGTTTTGAGGAGGAACTCTGTCCATTAAAAAAAGAAATCTTTAATAAAATACAAATAGAGTATATCAATTTCCCGAATAGTATAAAAGATACAAATATTAAAGCATCCCTGCTGCATCCTTATCAAGGATAAAAGTGACATCAGGATGTTACCTTAAAAAAGAAGCTGGGGCATCTGGTCCTATATTGCCATTAATAACTCTATTTATTCCCCATGCTTTACTTACCCCCTTCGCAATTAATATAATTTTCTTAGAGTTTAAAATATTAGAAATTCCTTGAGTAATAGCACCAATAGGCATGTCTCCTTCTTTATCAAAAAATTTTAGATTTGTATCATGAGTTTCTTTGCTTAAAAGTACATACCTTGTTTTTGAATTATAATCAGAACCAACTTCATTAAAACCAATATGAGCAGTCTTTCCTGGACCAATACCTAATATAGTAAGATCAGATGGTCCATATTTTTCTAATAAATTATTATACTTTTTAGACTCAATATTCGGATCATCAGCTTCACCATTAGGAATAAACCTATTCTCATAAGGAGAATCCACTTTATTAAAGAAATGATTATTCATATAATGATAATAACTAGAGGGAGAACTCTTCTTGATAGGCCAATATTCATCAAGATTAAAAAAAGTGACAAGCTTAAAACTTATTCTTTTATTACTATATTCATCAGAAAGCAGAGTATACATTCCTAATGGTGTACTACCAGTTGGCAAGGTAATAACAGAGGAGGGTTGCAACCTAACCTGATTAATAACAAAAGAAGTAGCGTACTTATCAACACTTAAATCATCATCGAGAATTTTTATTTTAGGGGAATATTCTTTCATCAACTATTTTTCAAAACAACAACCCTAGTCTCGAAATCTTCATCCTGAAACATATTGGCATCTACTTTTAGGGTCTCTAACTCTTCGTGAGCTCCACCAAATTCATTTAAGAAATCACTAACAGGTGCCAAAGGAAGTTCTAACTTTTCTGTTTTATAGTGCATTGGAATAATAATATTAGGATTAAGCTGATTTATTATATTAACTGCATCCTTCGCATCAATTGTAAAATGGCCTCCAACAGGAACAAAAAGAACATTTACAACCCCAAGGTCATCAATTTGCTCCTTTGACAATTCCTTCTCCCCTAAATCACCAAGGTGCACAAAATTTACATCATTAAAGTTAAAGGCATATATTACATTTTCTCCCCTATCTTTACCTTTCACATTATCATGAAAAGATAAAACTCCCCGAACTAAGATGTTTGCAGAATCATACTCTCCCGGATGAGATATTACATAGGTATTATCAGAAGCAAAATCTCTATTATTATGATCATCATGCTCGTGAGAAATTAAAAGAACATCAACTTTATCATTTAAAGAAGGGACACTTAATCCACCAATAGCCTTGTACGGATCAATATATAGAATTTTATTCTTATCAAAAACTTTAAAAAAAGATTGTCCAAAATACGAAATATTTATAGTGTCTTTCATAGTAAATGTAGTATAACAAAATATATCATATGCATCAAATAATTATTATTATTTATCAACTAACCTTGCATACATTTCACACGCTGAAAATACCCCACTGGCAAATGCTTGAAAGTCTCCATGTAATACCAAAAGCTCCTCTTGCCTCATCACCTGTATAGGTCTAAAGCTATGAAGGGCAATTACCTTATCACCACTATACCATTCAGAGTAATCACGTAAATTGCCATGATACCTCTTATTTATTTCTTCTTCTTCACGACGAATAAAACCTTCATAACCTCCTTGAGTCCTATGCAAATTAAAATCTTCTAATTTTCTATTTACATTTAACCTTAAATTATAAGAAAAAGTAATAAACCTAGGATCAGATTGCGATGACCATACAGGAACATATATATTATATCTTCCAAGAGTTTCACTAGAAAAAACAAATTTACCATTTCCATGTATTGCTTTAAAAAGTGCCTCTATATGAGTTGCTATATAATTAAACCCTAATGCCCTTACTACATCAGAGGAACCACCCCCTTGCCCTTTTTTGATTCTCGGAGTATAGAGTTTCATCTCACTAAGACAACCACTGACAGCCAAAGCATCCCCTTTACTCATTTCATATTTTCTTGGTGGATTAGATATTTCCATACTAATAATATATTATATACCATTATACCAACTTATCTTTTGATTTGGGTAAATTATCTGTTATAATGTCATATATGAAAAAAAATATACATCCACAATATGGGGAAACAAGTGTTGTATGCTCTTGTGGAAACAATTTTACACTTTATTCTACAACTCCAGAAATGAGAGTAGAACTTTGCTATAAATGCCATCCATTTTATACAGGAGAACAAAAAATTGTAGATACTGCAAATAGAGTAAAGAGCTTTGAAAACAAGAGGCAAGAAGCTCAGAAAATACAGGTTGCAAAGATGAAGCAAAAAGACGAAATGAAGGAAAAAGATAAGAAGAGAGATAACAGATCACCTCAAGGACCAATGACACTTAGGGACATGATGCAGGCACTACAAAATAAAAAATAAACATGGACTTTGCAAAGTACCAATACTTTCAAAAAGAACTCGAAAGATTAAATCAAGAAATTCAAAATAATCCAACTTCTGAAACCTTTGAACAATACAAAGAAGCTCAGGAGTATATATATAATTTTGACTCAATAGAGAAATTAAAATCACAAAAAGAATCTAATACTCGGTTATATGGGGGAGAATTTGATAATCTTGCAAGGGAAGAAAATCAAAGAATAGATAAGAAAATCAAAGATATAGAAGATAAGTACTCGCCTAAAACCCAAGAAGATAAGAAATCTATAATAATGGAAATCCGACCAGGAACAGGAGGAGACGAAGCATCTCTTTTTGCAAAAGAGATATATGACATGTACATCAATTTTGCAACATATAAAAATTGGAAAATAAAAAACATAGAAATAAATATTAATCAATCTGGAGGACTACGGCTTGCAATTTTATCAATAGAAGGAGATGGTGTATATAAATATTTAAAGTATGAAAGCGGAGTTCATAGAGTACAAAGGATTCCTAAAACAGAAAGCAATGGGAGGATACACACATCTACAATCTCTGTGGTTGTTATGCCTAAAGTTAGTAACAAAGAAGTAAACATCAAAAATGAAGATTTAAGGATAGACGTATTCAGAGCATCTGGGGCAGGAGGTCAACATATAAATAAAACAGAAAGTGCGGTTAGAATAAAACATCTTCCTACTGGGATAACTGTATCCTGTCAAGAAACAAGATCTCAAATACAAAATCGGGAATTAGCATTAGAAATATTAAGGTCTAAAGTTTATGAACAACAAAAAGAACAGAGGGAGAAAGAGACATCAAACATAAGGAAAGAACAAATTGCAGATTCAAAAAGATCAGAAAAAATAAGAACATACAATTTTCCTCAGGATAGGATTACTGACCACAGAATACAAAAATCGTTTTTTGGTATTTCTAGCATTATGGAAAAAAATTTTGAAGAAATAATAGAGGAACTCATTAAAAGTGAAAATAATTGATATATTTAAACTTCAAAATAAAGAAAAAATAGAAATAGCAAAAGCACTCTTTAAAGATGCTTACACAAATGCAAATTACACACTAAAACCCTCTGAAAGAAAAAAAATAAATACATATTTTAAAAGGTTAGATAAAAAAGAACCAATAGAGTATATACTCAAAAAAGCAAATTTTTATGGAAGGACATTCTTTGTTAATAAAAATGTACTTATACCAAGAGTTGAAACTGAGAGCATAATCCCATATCTGCTCAAATTTGATAGTGTGATAGATATAGGAACAGGATCTGGCGCAGTGGGCATAACTATAAAAAAGGAAAACCCAGATATTAATGTATTAATAACCGATATATCAACCAAGTCCATATATGTTGCAAAAAAAAATGCAAAAGGGATGGATATAAAAATAATTCATACAGACCTCACTAACAAGATTCCTATTAATGAATATAAATGTATATTTGCAAATCTACCTTATATATCCAATATGGATACATTAGATGAATCTGTAAAAAATTACGAACCTTTCATTGCATTGTATGGAGGATTGAACGGTATAGAAATCATTTTGAGATTAATTCAAGAATTACATACAAAAAAATGGAATGGAACACTATTATTAGAAATGGACCCACAACAAATATCTCTTATCAAAGAAAATAAAACAATAATTAAAGACCAATTTGGGTATAACAGATTTATACAAATTGACTACTAATTAGATAATATAGCTTCGGCTTTCTGTAGTTGAGTATCAATTCCTTTCTTAAATTCTGATTGAGACATACTAACTTTTACATTAGGGATAATAGGATCTGAAGGTGTTATCCACCTACCGGATGGAAGCAACCAATGTACAATAGTTAAAATCAATATTGATCCATCAGAAAATGTAAATACATTTTGGGCCGTACCCTTTCCATATGTATCTTCACCTACAACAGTAGCCCTATGATAATACTGAAGAGCTCCTGTCAATATTTCTGCTGCAGACGCAGTACCACCATTTACTAATATCACCATTGGAACATTTTGCAAAGCTCCTTGATAAGTTGTATTAAAGAGAGTAATACTACCATCTCTGTTTTGTTGTTTTGCAACAAGTGATCCTTCTGGTAGAAACTCACCAGCAGCATATATTGCTGCCTGGAAGTACCCTCCAGGATTACCACGTAAATCAAGAATAATCCCCTTAGGATTCATTTTCTCAACTTCCGACATAGTTGAGTTAAAATCACTCTCCCATACAGAAAGAGAGGAATCTGAAAATCTAATTATATTGACGTCTACAATACCATTAGGAAGAGATTGGATTGACATGCTAGCAACATTAACTGGTTCTCTCTGAATTTTATAATAAGATATGTGAGAGGAAGAATTCTCTAGACCCAAAGTCACATACGTCCCAGTAGTCCCCCTAACCATAGATACAACATCATTGATATTTCTAACATTTTTAGATGAACCATTAATAGAAACTATATAATCACCAACAGGGACATCACTAGAAGCGGCAGGAGTATTTGCAAGTACCTTCTCAATTTGTACATAACCTTGAGAATTATATCCAAGCGAAACTCCAATACCTGAAAAGGAGGTTCCATCTAAAACATTATAATATTGCTTTGCCTCTGAAGGATCATAAAATTCACTATGAGGATCACCAAGTGAAGCAACCATACCCTCAATAGCTCCATAATAAAGATTGTTATTATTAATATTAGTGTAAAAGTATTGTGTTTTTATTATATCCAATACCTGATTGAAAAGATTAGAAACTCCACTAACCTGTATAGTCCCACCCACACTATTGGAAAAATTTATTATGGAATTTTTCCCCATAGGAAAGTTATTCCCTGCCCAATAACCAATTGCGACAGAAACAAGTACGAGGAGAATAATATTCAAAGTAGAATTGAAAAAATTTTTCATAACCCCTAGATTATACCAATAACATCAAATAAATGTACATCCACATCATTTCCAGAAGAGAGAGTTACCGTTAACATATTGTTACTATAATTAATGTTTGAAATCACACCAGTCTGACCCCATACAGGAAATGAGAAAATTTGTACATTATCATTAATCTTAGGACTTCTAATAAAAGATGATTTTATATCCTCAGTTACATTTCCACACGGTATTACAAAAGCAGAAGAGTCTTGTTCTATTAAAGAAAGTTTGCCATCAAAATTTTTAAGTTCATTTACAGCAGTATCATAAATCTTCCCAAACCCATCAATTATCCCAATACTTATTGAAGATGTATTTATAAGATCTTCAATATTTTCATTATCGAATATTTCAATACCATTTCCAATAATACCAGATGCTCCAACTGCTACTGATTTCTTTATAGCCTCACGAGTAATATACCCGCCAACGTAAATTATTTTATTTGTACAGCTAGCATTAATATTATCAATATCCATATACCCCCTTTCATCAGCAATATATTTAAATTGAGATTCTACACTGTCTCCAAGTACCATAGATAAATTTACCCTCGCAACAGATGTTTCTGTAATGATTTTATCCTCAAAAACATCCACAATATCACCATCAATCATAGAAGTAACAGTAACATCCTCCGGAAAAGATTTTATTAAAATGATTCCATTATTTAGTGAAGAAAAATCAACTATACCCTCAACAGGAGAAGAAAGATTAAAAGATCCCTTTTGAATTAAAGAGTCTCCTTTCAAAACAAGCTCCCCATCAACTCTACATATATATTTTTCTATCTTCTGAATATTGGAAAATACATCAGTCAATTTTATTTTATACACCATCTTGCTAATATTACCACTAGCAATTATTGTATCTTTTGAAACATGCTCCCCAACAGAAACTTTAATATGAGCACCAGAATCGTTCTGCCTTGCATATCTATACTTATTAATATATTGAATTTTCTTTATAAAAGGCATATTCATAAATTAAAAAGATAAAGGTTCTAAATTTTCAGTCCATTTATTAATAAAATTAGTATCTGATGAAATGTCCTTGGCATCTACAACAATATCCCCCTTTGCGATAAATTCAACATCATTTCTTTTTGAGCCAATTAATGCATGAGGAGGAAGTTTAATAATAATATGAGCAGGGGAAGTTATAGGAATGTTTAAAACATTACCTTTTTCCAGCTTTACATTTCGAATACTAGCATCATCAACAATCTTAACCTGTATATATTCCCTATCTCGAAACCCCCTCTCAAAATTAACTTTAAATATATCAGCTGTATGTACTAAATTTGCATTAAAAAACTCTTCTGATGATATTGCAGATAAAAGAGGAAATGAATTTGATTTATCAATGTATAAGCTTGCAAAACTAAAGGATGAAAGCCCATACAATAAAGAAAATGTAGCCTCATTAACCTCTGTAAAAAATTGTACGAAATCTCCTGTTAAGACAATAATAGGGAGATCTCCATTTGTTTCAATCTGAAAATCTGATAATAAAGATTTCATTAACATTGCAACAATAGGCATTGCAAAATACCCTCTACCTGTATATGGAAATTTAGCAATAGCATTATAAATATTAAACTTTTTAATTTTAGATAAAGACATTATTAACTCATCAAAATTTTTTCTTTTAAAAAATTCAGTATATAAATCATCAAAATTTTTATCCAATACATACTCTCCCGTTCCTGAAGAAACAAAAATACTATCACGAGATAAGTACATTACATAACATTTTGAAGCATTAAACTTGGACGCAAAATATATTGCAACATTTGATAAAAATTGAGAGTTAATAATATACACTGCCTGAGTTATTTTCAAAAAATATTTTTTATAAGCAGAAATAGAAGAATAAATCTCTATATACGGATCAGTAATATCCCCCTCAGAAGCACTTAGTTTTACAAAATCAGAAATGAAACTAACTTTATCAAAAAATGTATTAAAAAATTCTTGAGGAATAGGAATCTTTGAAATGTAAGACTTAATATTCTTAGAAGGAATATATGATGTGATATAAAAATTATCTAATACAATAATGAGTACTTGTTTTTTTACAGAAACTTTTACATTACCTTCCATTTTGGGCAGAGCTTTATTAAGATTAATCCTTCAGTATAAAAGGGAGCAAAGACATTTGCCTTGCCCTTTTTACAGCAATAGTAACAACTCTTTGATGTTTACTACAATTTCCTGTTTTAAACCTTGATATAATTTTACCCCTTCTTGAAATAAACTTCTTTAACTTGTAAACATCAATAAAAGACATATCAGATATACCTGCCTGACATAAAGAACATTTAAGGTACTTTCTTATTATTTTCTTTTTCTTCTTATGTTTTGATTTTTGCGTTGTAAATGCCATAATTTAAAATGGTAAATCGTCAATTGAATCTATTTCACTCTCCTCACCTACTGTTTTTGGGGCTTTAGAATCATCATCTTTTGTATGTACAGACTCTCCATCCTTACCCTCATCCATTCCTAATTCAACATTTTTAGAAAGAGGAGATAATATTTTCATATCATCAGCCCTAATCTCAGTCCTAGTCCTCTGTACGCCATCCTTTTCCCATTTTCTTGTTCTAATTTCACCTTCAATGTATACCTTCATCCCTGTTTTTAAAATTTGAGAACATATCTCAGCCAGTTTATTCCATGTAACAATATTATGAAATTCCGCAATCTCCTGCACATTACCATCAGAATCTTTCCATGTACTATTTGTAGCAACACTAAATGTACATACAGCATTACCCTTTGGAGTATATTTAAGT
>JAJZLI010000033.1 GCA_021803645.1 bacterium | reverse complement strand
GCGGATTCATAGTCAAGGCCAGAAGCGGTGTAGCGGCAGCATACAAAGGCGAGAAGGCTGTAATTCTGCAGAGAAGAAGCTACAAACAGATGACCAGCTACCTGCAGTATCGAAGGTAAGATTATAACAGTTTTCATACTTCAAAAATCTAAGATAATCTTTCCAGATAAACTCAGCAGATTGGATAAATATTATTTCAAATCGTTCTAGTAGTTATTTTATGTCTGTTACAAAATTCATCTATTTTTCTTATTACATCATATATAATTTTTTCTTCAGGAAGGGAGACTATTCGTACATACCCAGGAAATCCAAAGCTAGAACCTTTTGTAATTTGTATGTGTTCTTCTTTTAGGAGTTTTTCTACAAACTCCTTATCATCTTTTATATCCAATTTAGTAAAGTCTATTTTTGCAAATACATAAAATGCACCAACTGGTCTTATAGCAGTAAGATACTCAGTTTTGTTTATAAGATTTGTAATTAGGTTAGATCTAGTTTGAATTTTAGGTAGAATTCCTTTAATAAATTTTTCATGTGATTTTTTATTCCTTAGCCCTTCCAGAATTGCATACTGAGAAGGAGTATTTGCAGAAAGACGAGAATAAGATAGTTTAACAAACGAGTCTCTTAATTCTTTAGATTTTTTGTCTTCTTCTGGAATTATTGAAAAACCTATACGAAAACCTGTTGCCATATAATTTTTGGAAGCTCCATTCAAAATCATATGTGGTACTCCAGTTGCGACTTTACTTAAGCTGGTAAATTTAGCACCATTGTAGATTATTTCATCATATATCTCATCAGAAACAAGAAAAATATCGTGGTTTTTTCCAAATTCTACAATTTTCTCCATAGATTTTTTACTAAGTATGCTTCCTGTAGGATTGTTCGGGGTTGTTATGAGTAAATATTTTGGTTTTGATATCCTAAGTAAACGTTCCATGTCCTCTATATCTATTTCCCATTTGTCAGATTCTTTTAAATTACTAATTAGCGGTCTCCCTTCCTGCAGAGTCACACAAGGTGCATATCCAGTAAAAAATGGTGCTAATAATAAAGCATTATCGTTTTTATATATTATAGAATAATTAAGAAATTGTAGTGCCTCTATTACTCCTTGGGTTATAATTATTTTGTCTTTACCTGCTTCTATACCATAAAGTTTCAAGTACCTATTTGAAACTTCGTCCCTTAATTCAGGCAGACCGGGTCCATCAAGATAGAAGGTTTTACCACTATTTACTGCTTTATTATAAGCATCTTTGATGTTTTTTTGGATTTCAAAATATCTTGAAGGATCCCCCATTACTAATTTAGTAACTTTCGTGTTTCTTTTTTCTAATTCCCTAATAATACTAACTTCCTCACCTTCCGAATCACCCATATTAAATATCCTGTTTGAAAGAAATCCCATTTTATCCCATAAAAATAAGAACATAATCTATATTATCTTAACTATAGGAACTTGGCACTCACATCCTAACACCTCGTCAAAGACAATCCTCTCATATCATTAGCTTATTGCGTAGGCAAGAAAAGACAAGAATCAGAACCTTTTTCAGGTCTACAAACTTGTTCTTTACTATTACAAAGACCTCCTTGAATTTAGAAAATACGTTCTATTGTCCACCTCTCTTCATAATCTGGATCTTTTGAGGTTTCTGACCCCTTCCATCTCCTTCCGTTTTTGAAGATGACAAGGATTACTCCACATCATCTACACTCTTCTTTTATGTCGATGGAGTCATATGCCTAATCTGCAAGACATTTCGCAGAATAATTGAAAGCAAATGTCTTTTCACGTACTCAGAGAGTCTTGTAAACAAGGTCTTGTCGTGTTCGTTTGCGGGTTTTATTCAGAATTCCAAAGGTATCTCTATTCAACCTATACTATCATGTGTATCTTGGGGAGAATACCAGAGTTTGGAGGCAGGTAGTAATTGTTGGTGACGAAGTAACCATAACTGCCATCTGAAACTATACTAAGACAAGGTTCTAATAAAACGGACATCTACCTAAAATTCATTAAGTTTATAAGCAAAAGGACTCTAGAAATACATGTATTATCCAGAAATAAGGTTTTCCAAGTAAACGATAAACTTGTCTACAACGAAGAGACCACTAAGATGCACAAACTTACTTAATTCCACCAACCATGTCTAAATAATATGGTTTACAAATAAAAGAATTAATATTATCATAATATCCAATGCTAATGTATTTACCTTTGTATATGTAGATATTTTTCTCATATATTTTGTATCCTTTGTCTTATTTATTTTAGATAAGATAATAATTATTGTAATATAAAAGAAAAATGTAGATGACATAAGAATATTTAAGTATCCTAACGCAATAAATATTACCAGCACAAGATATCCTAATGTTATCAACCCATACTGTAATTGAAGTGCTTTACGTTTCCCTAAAACTAACGGTATAGTTTTTCTACCTTCCTCAAAATCTCCCTTCATATCTGAATAATCCTTAACCATGCTTATACTAAAATATAATATTGTTATGAATATAACAATAGGTAAATAATTAATTAAATCTCCAGATATATTTTTTACTGCAAAAAATCCCATTAAAAACGAAAAAAATCCATACATTAAAGCTATCCATAAATAATTAATTAAAAACTTCTCTTTAACTTTAATATACATAGAATACGATATGCCGAATAACACTTCAATTAACAATACAATATAAAAATATATTGACGGTTTTAAAAATATATATGTTAGTAAAAATGAACTTATCAAGAATACAAGATATAAAAATAATAATTTATCTCTAGAGAGATATTTATGCAAATATGTTCTTTTGCTATTAATTTTATCAAGTTCCCAATCTGAATAATGATTTATGACATTAATACCCAAATCCCAAAATGCTACTATTACTATAAGTAATACTACATTAAAAAAAGAAACATAACCTGCTGCCAATAACCCAATTATGGCAGGAGGCAATACAACTAATAATGTTTCTGCAAAAAAAGCCTGTTTTAATCCTCTTAATTTATTTATCATTTAATCTCCTATTGACAAGAATAAACTTTTATTCCCACTTATTAATTCATTATTTAAACATGTTATGTTTATATCCTTTTCTAAAATTGCACTCAAAAATCCAGCCCATGCGCCTCTTACAAAAGGTATTTCTGTATTTGAAAGTTCAAATGAAAACCATGGATATCCTCTAAATATTATATTATATTTTTTATTACTGATTTTAACTACTTCAGCTATACCAAAACCTAACGCTGTAAATAATCTACTTAGAAATAAGTAAGGATCTCTCAGTTCCTTATACTTATTACCTAATTCAAAAAAATATTTATACGACGCTTTAAAAATTATCTCATCCGGTAACGAGCTTTCAAGTTGCAACAATCCAAAACTTTCAAAAGGTATATATCGACACTGATCTTTATTTAGGATCATCTTTCCAGCTTCATAAGTCAAAATATTTTCAGCCATCAACTTTTTTATTGTAGCACCATCTGGTGGAGCATCTATCAGAATCTTATTATTTTTATAATACTGTTGCACATCCAATTTCCCAAGAATAGGAGATTTCATAAAACTATCTATTTTATTAACTTTCAAATAATCTGATCTGGCGTTAATTAAAATAAACTTTCCATTACTAACATTTTTAATTGCACATTCTATTTCTTGATCTCCTAAAATATAACTAAAAAATCCAGCCCATGCGCCCAATATCCAATAACTATATCTATCTCCTTTAGCTCCGGCAGGGCCAATAATATCTAATTCTATTGCTAAAATACGTTTTTCTTTTTTCTCTATTCTTAATGTTATCTCGTTTGCGTATAATGTCCCAAAAAAACTGGGAACTAATGAACTATAAACTCTCTCATCTCTTGGAAAATTTGTTATTTTAGCAACATAATATCCATCTCCTTTTCCTGCTGCATAAATTTTTTCAAGCCCTTCCCTTCCTAACTTCTCTTCTGCAAGGTCTTCTAAATTAATCAAAAATTTGTCCGGAATCATTATAGTACGCATAGCTAATCTAATTCCCTCAATAGAATAAGAAGTCGTAATCAAATATCCTGGTATATCTATTTTAAATATATTAACTAATATTATTTTTTTTATAAAAAATTCCTTTATTTTATCAAATTTCTGTGACATAATACTACTCCAAAGAAATTCCTTTTTCTGAAAACTCAAAACTTTTCATATTAGTATCTATTTTAGTGTTTCTCATTTTAGTTATTCTTGATGTTCTAATACTTTCTCCTCCAGTATCACTCAATTCTAACATAACAACACCGTCAGCAACATAATCGCTTACTCCGTCTACTGTAAGATGTTCACTTCCTTTCTGCTCATCAGTTATAACAATATTGGTCGTGCCAAGTTTTGAAAGTTTGTTCATTACTAGATATGTAA
>JAJZLI010000054.1 GCA_021803645.1 bacterium | reverse complement strand
GGATCTAAAACCAAACTTCCTCAGAGTCTTTAATTTTTTAGGCTGATATGTTCTTTTTGTCATAATTATTCTTGGTATTATACACAAGAAATGTAATATCTTCAATAACAGATGTAAGTTACATACGACTATGACTATAATTTATGTATTGAGTCTGCTTTATTCAAATTATCCATAGAGGATATAAATACTAATAAATACTGAAGGAGTCCAACCAATAAAACCATTAGAATAAATACTACTGCATAGCAACAGGTGTAGTAACCCCAGCGATGCTACCTAAATAATTTGCATCTCCAAATGTATACACCCCACCATCTGCTGTTACTATGTAATAGCCTAAGCTATCAACAGAAAGTTTAAATGAAACAGGCGTCCTGACAGGAGGGTTTGTAACATTAAACATTGATCCATAGAACTGTGCATCTCCAAATGTATACACTCCGCCATCTGCTGTTACTAAATAATATCCATTACCACTAGGAGTTACTGAAAATGCTACAGTCGTCTTTACAGGTGCATTTGGTATGTTATATGTAGAGCCATAGAACTGTGCATCTCCAAATGTATAGACAGACCCATTCTGAGTAACTATGTAATACCCACCACCATCTGGAGTTACCCCAAATGCTACAGGTGTCCTATCTGGAATTGCAGAGGACGGAATATTGAATAAAGAACCATGAAATACAGCATCTCCAAATGTATAGACACCTCCATCTGTGGTTAGAACATAATATCCATTTCCATCTGGAGTAGTTGCAATAGCAACTGGAGTCTTAACAGGAGCATTTGGTATGTTATATACTGACCCATAAAAATTTGCATTGCCAAATGTGTAAATTCCACCATCAGACGTTAATATATAGTATCCAGCATCATTTGGAGTTTGTGAAAATCCGACAACTTGCCTGGAAGGAACTCCATTTGGAACATTTGACATATCACCATAGTTATTTGATGCAAACCCATACACATTTCCATTAGAACCCAATATAGTATAGCCATCAGAACCTGGTTTTACCGTAGTATAAAAAGTTGAAGATAAAAAAGAATTCAAGGAATAAGATTGTCCTCCAATTAAATATATATTCCCTGAAGTACTTACTGAAGTTGCTCCAATTACATCATAAGGTAAAATAGTTCCATCATTCCACACTCCGATTGTGCCATTAGGGTTAATAGTACTAATATAGACAGAGGATACTGCATGGGAGGAGGAATTCAGCCCTCCCATTTCTATGAGGTTATTTCCAACTAATGCAGAGGATCCCAAAATAACAGAAATCGGTAATCCAGTAGATTGATTCCACTGATTCAATGTGCCATTAGCATTGATAGATGCATAATAGACAGTATTAACATTACCACCAAAATAACCAGTGGTTGTTCCCCCTAATACATAAATATACCCGTTATATACCTGGCTAGTAGCATACGAAAGTGCAGTAGGAAGAGATGTGGTTGGGTTAAGAATACCTAGAGAACCGTCAGAATTTATCTGTATAAAATATGCTCCACTTTGTGATGTACTTGATGAAGTGTTAAATCCTCCAAGTATATAAATATAATTATTATATACATCACAAGTAGGGGAGACCAAATCAAGTACAATTGGAGATACTGTCCAGTTATTTATAGTTCCATCTCCGTTAACACTTGCATAATAAAGATTTCCATATGAAGGTAAATAGTATATATATCCATTATAGGAAACTGTACAACCTCCATACGAATTGAATCCAGAGTATTGTGGCAAAGAAGTAGTACTATTCCAAGAACCTAGACTACCATTAGGTTGAACTGGAGCATAATATACTGCATTTGTCATTCCTAAAGAGCTAGTTGTCCCACCTAACTCATAAACATAGTTATTTGAAGAAACATATGTAGAATTAGAAAATTCCAAGGCCTGAGGAAGAGAACTTGTTGCTTGCCAATTTTGTAAATATGAAGCAAAAGATCTTGCATATACCCCCTTGGAAGATAAAATAAAGAATAAAAATGCTACTATAACAAAGGAAATTGTACCTATAAAAAACTTTGTCCTTACATAATAAAACAAAGATTCTTCCATAAAAAAATAATATCACTTGCTATAAATGAATACAATAAATTTAATATGAAGAACAAAACATTTCTGCTACAAATCACATTTAAAATGTGATAATCTACTAGATAATATGATATATATAGCATCTGACCATGCCGGGTTTGAACTAAAAAATAAGGTAGCGGAATTCCTTAATGAAATACAAAAAGAATATGAAGACTTAGGACCACATACATTCGATCCTACTGATGATTACCCCAATTTTGCAAAATTAGTAGTAGAAAGGGTTCTTCATGACACCAATAACACAGGGATATTAATATGTGATACAGGAATAGGAATGGATATAACAGCAAACAAATTTAAGGGTATCCGAGCAGCACTTTGTCATGATACATTTCAAGCCATGAGAGCAAAAATGCATAACGGTGCAAATATACTAGTTCTATCATCAGAATATGAAGGAAAGAGTGATATATATAAGGAGATCATTACAACATTCTTAAATACTCCATTCTCTAATGAAGAAAGACATATTAGAAGAATTAAAGAAATAGATAATATATGTTAATAATCCCTGCAATATTAGAAACTACACCTGAAGAAGTAAAAAATAAAATAGATCTACTGAAAAAGGAGTCTCAAAATTTCCATATTGATATTATGGACGGCACCATTACACCTGAAAAATCAATCACAATTCAGGATATCCCAATGATACAGGGAGTAAAATATGAATTACATCTAATGGTAAAAAAACCTTCTGAATATATAAGGGAGGTAAGAAAGGTTAAACCATACAAAATAATTGTACACTCAGAAATCCAAAATATAAACTCAGAAATTGAAAAAGTAAAAGGGGAGTGGAAAGTATATATAGCAATAGACATTTCAACTTCGGCAGAACAGATAATCCCAATATTAAAAAAGACAAATGGGGTTTTGGTTATGTCTGTACCAATTGGAAAAACAGGACAAAAATTTCATAAAGAAGCATTAAATAAAATAAAGTATCTATCAAAATATACTAAAAATATAGAAATGGATGGAGGAATAAACTCTAGGAACATATCACAATGCTTAAAGTTAAATGTATCTGAAGTTGCTATATCAAGCGGAATATATAAAGAACACGACCCAAAGATTAATCTTAAAAAATTAAAAAAAATAATTACAAAAATATAATTACAAATAAAAAGGCCATGAAAAATTCACAGCCTTTCTAGTTATGTTCCAAGTATAATTTAGTTAACTACTTCACCTTCTTTAACATTATCATCGGAACCAGGAGTTGTCCCCTCTCCTCCAGGATTCTGAGATCCACTATCTGGACCTCCCTCAGCATTTGGATTTGGATTTCCTCCCTGAGGCATTGAACTTATTACATCCTGCATAACATTATCCATATCCGACAAGGCACTCTTAAGTGTACTCTCATCAAAATCATCTTTAGATATTATATCTTTAATTGATTGTAATTTTTGAGACAGGGCATCTTGTTTATCCTGTGGAATCTTATCCTTATTTTCTTCCAAAAACTTTTCAGCAGAAAATACAGCAGTATCAGCAGTATTTTTCATATCAATCTTTTCTTTTTTCTTTTTATCTTCCGCCTCATGCTCCTTAGCCTCATTAACCATTCTCTCTATTTCAGATTCCGATAAAGAAGTATTTGCAGTAATCGTTATATGCTGTTGCTTACCAGAAGTCTTATCTTGAGCACTAACTTTCAATATTCCATTTGCATCAATGTCAAATGCAACTTCTATTTGAGGCATACCACGTCTCTGTGGAGGAATACCATCAAGTATAAACCTCCCTAATGTCTTATTATCAGCGGCCATTTCTCTCTCTCCCTGTAAAATATGGATTTCAACAGAAGTTTGATTATCGGCTGCCGTTGTAAAAATTTGTTTCTTCTGAATTGGAATTGTTGAATTTCTTTCAACAAGCTTTGTACAAACACCACCAAGAGTCTCAATACCCAAAGATAATGGGGTCACATCAAGTAGGGTTACATCTCTTACATCCCCTGCTAAAACTCCACCCTGAACGGCTGCTCCAATAGCAACAACTTCATCAGGATTTACACTCTTATTTGGCTCCTTTCCAAAAAATTTCTTTACAGCCTCAACAACTGCTGGCATTCTTGTCATACCTCCAACAAGTATTACTTCATTAATATCAGATACCTGTTTCTTAGCATCTGCCAAAGCTTTCTTAAGAGGATCAATAGTGTTATCAATTAAATCTTTAACCAAATTCTCTAGCTGAGCTTTAGTCATTGTCATATTTAAATGCTTAGGACCAGAAGAATCTGCAGTAATAAACGGAAGATTTATTTGTGTCTGAGCAGTAGAAGATAACTCTATCTTAGCTTTCTCTGCAGCTTCCTTTAATCTTTGTAAAGCGGCAGAATCAGACCTTAGATCAACTCCATTTGTCTTTTTA
>JAJZLI010000047.1 GCA_021803645.1 bacterium | reverse complement strand
GATAAAGATATAATAATATTAGGATATGCGTCAGGAACAAATACTCATAATGATGATTTTGAAATATTAACCCCAACATTAATCAAAATATTTAATCAATACAACAATGTCTACTTAAAAATAATAGGTTATTTATCAATCCCCCAAAATTTACTTAAATTTGGAAATAGAATTATACATATCAAATATATAGATAACATGACAGGGTACATTAATAATTTGAATTATGATATAAATTTAGCCCCACTAAGAAAGAATAATTTTAATGAAGGTAAAAGTTGTATTAAGTATCAAGAATTAGGTGCATTGGGAATACCAACCATAGCTTCAAATGTTGGGGAATATTCCACTCTAGAAAATAAAACCACAGTTTTGTTAAGCAGTAATGACAATGAGTGGTACCAAAATTTACAAAAACTTATAACAGATACAGAGTTTAGAAAGGAGATTGGAAAGAATGCCAAACAGGAAATATATAAGAACTATACAACAGGAAAGAATGCAGACAAAATCAGAGAATTATTTAAAAAGGTTTTTAAATAAGGACTTGAAAGGTGCATATATAAACCTAAATTTATGAATTTTTGAAATTATTTTATCTTTCTCAGATATAACATCTATCAATCTTAGTCGCTCATTATTCATATCATTCAGGGCCACTCTTAAATTTGAATTTTCATTACTTAAAGTATATAAAAGTAAATGATTTTCACCAATATTGTAATTCATTTTTGTTTTTGACACCTCACTATTATTACATAATTTGGTATATTCTTGAGAATACTCTGCATACATTTGTGCTAAATTTTTAAATTTAGTATTATGTATGTTCTGTAATATAAGTCTATATTTTTTTTCATCTTCAAAAATAGAATCTATCATCCTTAAGAATTCACTCTTTGTATACTTTTTCAATACATAACCTAAATTTCTATCTAAAACTCTATCTCTTTGGGCTCCAAAATTACTAACAAGAACAGGTATCCCTGCTAACCAAGATTCTGTTAGAACATAAGAATAAGTTTCTGGCCAACTAGATAATAAACAGACCAAATTGATTTTGTATTCAATCAAATTTCTTGAAATATCAGATCTATTATATTTCCCAAAAATTGTTATTCCTGTAGCAATTTTATCATCTAAATGCAAATCTTTTGCACTACTTCCCCATATGAAAACATGATATCCTTTCTGTACCAAATTCAAAAGAGATGACCTAATGATAGAGAATCCCTTTTCTTTGTAATGAATATGCCCAATAAATGCAATATTTTTGTTACCAATCTCAGGAACATATGTAACACCATTAAGCTCTGGAAACTTTACACCATGTTCAATAACCTTTCCATCCAAAGAAGGATATACCTTTTTAATTATATCCTTAGCTGATTTAGATGGAAAAATAAGTAAAGAAGATAATGAAATTTGAGAAAACACTTCTTTTTGCCATAAAGAGATATTAAATGACATATCATTAAGAAATTCCCTCAATTGAGAATTCCAATAATGGACTTTTATTGGTAGGCCTAAATATATGCCATTAGTATCTGTAAGCTTCGGAGAAGGAGATACAATATAGTAATCGTGAATAGTGTAAACAATAGGTATATTTCTATCTTTTAATATAGAGAATATATCAAACCCTAAATTCATAGTATGATGAATATGCGCTATATCAAAGTTAAAAATATCAATTATATGAATTAAAACTTTTTTATATAAATTATTTAGAACTTCAGGATAATAAAAGGAATAATTTACGGGAAAACGATATTTTAATTCAATATTTTTATACTTTTCAATTAAAATAAGGTCTCCATCATGAGGGTACAATACATATACAATATTATTTTTAGAAAATTCATTCACAAGATCTGATACATGCAACTCTGTTCCACCCAAAACATTAGTATCCTCATAATTATGTAAAACATATAGAATTTTCCTTATACTATTACGAGGAATAAGGTTTATCATTAAATTATTAGTTATTTTTTGAAGAGAATGATCATTTACCAAAAACTGATTCACTTTAAAAATATAATCTGGGTGTTTTTTATTTAATATCAACTCATTTTCTGTTAATGTACCTTCTTTCTCCTCTTTTAATATACTTGCAGCTTTCATTGAAACATGACCTTTATGATAAACAAAAGAAGAATCACATAAAATATTAAAGAAACCTTTTTTGTATGCCCTCATGCAAAAATCATTTTCTTCCCCATAACCCACCCCAAATTCTTCATCAAATGGGTACAACATATTTAATGATTTTCTGGTTATATATATACAAAAACCAACTGCAGTTGGGATTCTAGGGTTAATGTTTAAAGAATTTTTAAACAAAACCTCAGAAATATCATTAATAGAAAAGCAATCTAATAATTCACAATTTGAATATCTGCTTAAGGAGTATATTGTTGCATTATTAGAAAGAGGCATACAAACTGCTACATCATGGGGATAATTTATCACAGACCTATGCATATAATATAACCAATGTCTCGAAACAATTACATCTGAATTCAAAATAACAACATCATTTGATTTAGATAATTTCAACCCTTTATTTATATTCTTTAAATACCCAAGATTTTTTTCATTTCGAACATAAACAATTTTACTACCCTTCTTCCTTACAAGAGAGGTAAAGTATTTTTCTATTCTAATATCTGGACTACAATCATCTAATATGTATAAAACATAATCTATGTCCTTAGTATTTTCAATTACAGACTCAACACATAATCGAGTTTCATCATAGGCATTATAAACAGTAATAAAAATATCTATCATAATTTAAATACTTCTAAAAGAAAAATCCTCCCTAGATAAAGTTAAGTTACAGTTATAGTAAGGATCTCCATTTTCGATCAAATTTTTCCATCTTTTAATAAAAATATCAATATCATGATCATTTTCATATTTTTGTTTTCCTCTTGTCTTTGATTCATAATGGAATAATCTTGCATATGGAGTATACACTGTACCATAACCTTTTTCATTCAATTTTAGACAAATATCAACATCAGAATAAACCACAGTATATTCTTCATCAAACCCACCTACTTGTTGAAATTTATCACGAGAAACTAAAAGACAAGCTGCAGTAACAGCAGAATAATTTCTAATGGATGTAATTGATCCACCATGACCATTTGAAGGGTACAAAAATCCTCTATGGGAATGTCCTGCTACGCCACCGAGGCCAACAATAACCCCTGCATGTTGCACAGTTTCATCTTTGTATAAAAGTAATGGGCCTACCGCACCAACATCTTTTCTTTGTGCGAGAGAGAGCATCTCCTCAATCCACCCAGGGGTAATTACTTCTGTATCGCTATTCAAAAATAATAAGTAATCGCTACTTGAAGCTTTAACACCAATATTATTAACTCGGGAATAGTTAAATTTCTTATTATAAGTCACTACTTTAACTTTAGGGTCTTGAGATATTTTTTTTAAGTACTTTAATGTTTCTGACTTTTCACTGTTATTATTTACTATAGTAATATGATAGTTTGTATAGGTACTCTTCTTTATTATTGATGATATACATTTTTTTAAATACACCACATTATCTTTAATAGGAATAATTATTTCGACAGAAGGATTATTAATAATACTAAAGAAGACTTTCCATGACCCTTGCCAAAAACCTTCAATAACGGAACCTTTTATATTATTTCTTTTAAGAAAGTCTGTTATTAAATTTTTCTGCCTTACAAGGGCATAATTTTTTGCACCAGAATTACTTTGTGCTGTAGAGGTAGGAGACATTCTCCAGTGGTACAGAATTTTTGGTATATGGAAGATATTTCCACCCATAGAGTATAAGCGTAGAGCAAAATCCCAATCTTGAGCCCCATCATATATAGACTTATATCCACCTATTTTTTTAAAGAAGCTCTTTCGTACTACACGGAAATGAGTAATATACATACAAGTAAGCAATAGGTACAGAGAAAAGTCGGGTTTAAAAAATGGGTCAACCCTCTCCCCTCTCTCATTTAATTTATCTTCATCACTATATATATAGTCAATGTTTCTATTTTTATTTAAAGCTTTTACAACTTCAAATAGAGCATCAGGGGATATTGTGTCATCATGATCTAAAAACGCAATAAATTCTCCCTTTGCTTTCAATACACCTAAATTTGTTGCCTTGGAAATACCTCCATTTTTATTTCCAAAATATACCTTTATTTTTTTATCCTGAATATTGTAAAGAGCATCAGTAGTACTTTTAGAGGATGATCCATCATCGTAAATAATGACTTCCCAGTTTGTATATACTTGAGATTTTACAGATTCGATAGCTTCAAAAAGAAAATTTGGTGGAGTATTGTAGGTTGGAATAACAAAAGAAATCAATGGATTATATTTAAACTCTGAAATTTCTTTCTTCATTTTTTTTACATCAAATTTTTCAAGTTTTAAAAATTTGGAATAACTAATGTTATCTCGAGATCTCTGAAATCTACTTTTTGTATATGTATATACTTTCATTACAAAAGATTTTATTCCAAATCTTTTA